>JAIRTE010000044.1 GCA_031255095.1 Mycoplasmataceae bacterium | reverse complement strand
TAGATAACAATAATATGACTATCGCAGAACTTAAAAATAAGAATATTATCAATTCTTTTGATTGATCACTTAATATGTTTGGAGAAGGCTCAGTGGATTATAGAGGGGTATTAGGTGGTGTTACTCCAAATTATGTTAGTCATACTGCAAATTTAACAAATTTTAATCCTAAATATATAAATAAAGGAATTAATTGAGTAGCACCAGAAGGTGGTTCTGAATTGCATGATATTTGTTGAAATGCACATATTGATGAAAATAAAATTATTTTAAAAAATGGTATAGATGGTTTATATTTATACTTTCAACCAGAATCTATTAAAGTAGAAAATTACTTTTTTGGTAATCACTATAGTTTTGGTGGTCATAATGACATAATAAAAGGTGATTTTAATATGTTTAATAACAATCCTGGATTCAAAATTAACCCATATCAAGCAGATGTAGTTAATGAAGGATTAGAAAATTTATTATTTTTAGATGACGAAGCATATAATCAAGAAAAATATAAAGATTTTAAAGTTGATTTAGTATTGAAAAATATTAAATTTGAAAATGGTAATTTAGATTATGTTAATGAAAACAATGAAGTTTACGGTATTATTTCATATGCGATTGTTATTAAAGATTTAAGAAATGGTGCTTCAAAAATGTTTGATTTGGATGATACATTTTTGGTTAAAAGTGTTACTGAAGAAATGATGATGGAACATGTTAATTATTTAATTGAACAATCGCCAATATTTACTATTAATGTTGGAATATATGAAAATTTATATGCAATAAATATTACGCATACTATTTTGTCAAGTGCTACGCAGACTGCTTTGTTAATAATTCAAATAATTAATTTTATAAATATCAATGTTTCTTCAGTTGCTATGCCATGAGCAATTTTAGCATTTGCATATTATCTATATGAGGCTGTAATTTTATTAATAACGATTACAGAATATATATCTTTCCTATGCACTAAGATTAATCAATTAGCTCATTTGGCAGAATATATTAACAGTTTAAATAAATTTAACAACAATATAAAAAATGAGAAGGATTTAATGAGCTACTTTATTTTAAACATTGAAAGTTTTATTAATGGTTTAAAACTTTTAGATATTCTTAACATCTTAACAAAACTCAATATAATTAAAAACACGTTGCAATATTACAATATTAATAATAAATATTTTAAAATATTGGATATTTATTTTGATTTAAATACAAATATTATCAAAATAGGAATAGACACATTTTGCAATAAAATTTTAGTAAAAAATTTTCTAATTTTTGAAAAATGAGCAAAAATAAAAACTTTTTGATGAGAAATAGGCATAGAAATCGCAAATGCAGTAATTGATATGATATATTTTTCATTATTGATTGCAGCAGATATACAGCCTATAGATGAATAATATTTTGATATGAAAAATTTAAATTATAAAAATGAATTAAAAAAATACAAGCAAGATATTGAGTTAATTAATGATTTCTATATAGAAAAAGAAATTGAATTTTTACCAAATAATGTCAATTATACTAAACAAGACCTAATAAACTATTATAAAAACAATACTTGTTCTAAATATTATAGTGTAAATTATTTCATTCCAAGGGATGAAAATAATGATATTATCAATCCATGACGTTTTTATAAACGAAGCTTATTTAATTTTATTATTGGATATTGTTGTTTTGGTGTAATTTTTGTAGGGTTACTTTATTTTTTAATTATTATACTTTCATCTACATTTGAAAATCATAATGATTTAGTTTTTGTTTTATTAATTTTAATTCCTGCAATTATATTTGCATTTTCAGTATTATTTTACACAGGATTTAATTTTTATATTGGAATAAAATGCAAAAATAAATGACAAAAAATATTAATAAGTTACAATATCACCAAACCAAAACATTATATTAAAAAATAATTATGTTATTCAAAAATAAAAACTACACTTTGGAAATAAATGAATATTTAAAGGAAGTGAAAAAAATAAATAGCTTTTATACCAATAAAGGATTTGTTAAACATGAAAACTATGGTCCTTTTATTACAAAGTCTAAGAATATCACTCCATATAAAAAATATAAACAAAAAATATATTATTTTTTTAAATATATTTTGCCATTAACATTAATAATATTTTTATTGACTACCACAACTTTTTTGATAGGTTATTTTTATAATGTAATATTTGCATATTATGTTGGTTGTTTTTATATTATAGCACTAATAAGCATTTCTATATTTGCAGCAATTTGAATTTTACATATTTTTGATAATAAAAAACAATGAGAAAAAATTTTAAAAAAACATAACATTATTAAACCTAAAAAATGAATAACAAAAGGAAAATTGTAAAAAATAATATTTAATGGCAAATTACTTTTCTTAGAACAAAAATATAATTAAAATGTCATGTTAGATTTCACATTAACAAAGAATAATTCTTTAGATAGCAGCTTTTATAACATTTTTATTAATATTTGTAATATTATTTCTGAAAAATTTAAAATTAAAGAAAAAAATATTTTTGATGTTACTTTTGTAAGTGATGAAGAAATAAAAAAGATTAATAAGAAATACCGTCATATTGATGAAGCAACTGATGTTATTTCATTTGCTTTAAATGATGGCAAAGTTAAAACAAATTTATTGGGTGAAATTTATATCAGTGTTGACACTGCTAAAAAAGAATGCAAAACTAAAGCCGAAATTTACAACAGTAGGAACCCTGAATATAAAAAAATAATTTGCTTATTATTTATTCATGGAATTTTACATTTATTGGGTCTTGATCATGATAACAAACGAAATGAAACTAAAATGTTTGGTATTCAAGAAGAAATATTAGATGAAATTTTGCATTATGATTTTAAATAATAAACCAAAAGCTGAAAAGCAACCTGCAAATTATGCATTGAATCTTAAAAAAAAGGTTCGTTCTGCAACTTTAGTTGGTGTCCTATTGGTATTTTTAGCAATAATAGGTTTTATTAATGCTGCAATACATAAAATGGAAATCTTAATAGTTCCATCTGTCATTGCCTTAATTTGTGGATTGTTATTAATAGCATTATCAGCAGCTGTTATGAAAAGAACTTGAATGTTAACTATTTTACATTTATTTTCTAAAAATAAAAAGAATAAACAAGTAGTTGAAGATGCTGATAAAAAACAACCAGAAATACAACAGGTGGAAATAATTGATGATAAAAATAAATAATTTTTAATTAAATATAAAAATTTTTGCATTGTTTATAATTAAACTATGAAGAGTAAAAATTTTTGTGAAGATAAACTAATAGAATACACAGATAAATTGAATAATGATGAATATGAAAAATATTTTTTTAATTCAAAGCCTGTTGAAAATAACACACATACCAGAGCAATATTAAGCTTATATAATTCAAAAATTATGTCTTTTCATGCCAATGAAAAACATGTTGGTGATTTGCCTAAACTTTTTCAAGAATATTTAAACTCAATAGGTAACAAGGAACCTTCAATAGAAGGTTGAACTGAATGATTTTTAAATTGTGAAAATGTATTCAAACACGTAGAAAAGCCTAATACCAAAATTATTAGAAATAATATTAAATCTGGAAAAGATGCACTAAATTTGGCATTTGGTGATGTTACTAATATTGCTAGATTTTTGGATGATGAACATAAAGATGGCAGAGGGTATGAATTTTTTAAAAATTGAATTAGTAATTACATTTTCAATAAAACTTTCAATGAACAATTATTGGAAAAACCACTTGTTTCTTTTATTTGTGAAAAATTGTTTACAGTTAATGACATGAAAGAAGATTTTGATTATAAAAAAATTGTTGAATCAACTATAAAACAAAAAGCATGAGGAATTGATTATGTATATAATGATAATGAACTGATGCTTTTTTTCAAAATAAATGCTGTTACAGATGATGAATTTTTTTCAGAAATATCCTCACATAAATCACTTTTAAATGTCTATTGTTGTTCATATGTTAAAAATGGTAAAAACATAAAGTTGATTGTAAAATATAATGGTAAAAAAATATTGAAAATTGATTAATCATACTTTAGACGATTCTTATTTTAAAATAAATAAATATTTTTTTAATTTGTATAATACTAGTAAATGTACAAAATAAACAGATTAGCAAATAGAGAGAGAGCAATATTATACAAAAAATAATATTGTTCAAAGTTGTATTGATTTGCTTTCAACTTTTAAATTGAAATATCAGACTATTATTGAACCTTCAGCTGGCTGTGGTGATTTCTCACAAAAATTTAGAAATTGCATTGCTTTTGATATTGAACCAAAAGCCGCAGGCATTATAGAACAAGATTTTTTATCTTTAAAAAAACAAGAAGAATGAAAAGATATTTTATTTATTGGTAATCCACCTTTTGGCAATAGAAGTTTTTTGGCAAAAAAATTTATTAAACATGCTATTAAACTTGGTGCTGAACACATAGCATTTATTTTACCAAATACTTTTAATAAAATAAGTAACCAAAAATACAATTTATTCCCAAAAGAATGAAAACTTTTAGAAGCATTTGAATTACCAAAAAATTCCTTTTATGTTATTGAAAATAACAAATTTGATAATTATAATTGTCCATGCTCTTTTTTCATTTGAAGTAAGGAAAATAATTCATATGAAAACAAACGAAAATGACCACCAAAAGTTACACATTATGCAACAAATGATTTTTTGTTTTTACCTAGAGGTGATAAATGTGCAGATTTTTGTTTTAATGGTTGTAGTCTTAAAATTAAAAATGTTAGTGATGTAACAAATTCTAAAGCAGAACACTATATTAAAGTAAAAGATTCTGCCAAAATAAATGATATTAAACAAATTTTTTCTAATCTAGAATTAAAAAAATATTCATCTATTTATGGAGGTCACTATTGGGTCAGCCAATGTGAAATATTTATTGCATACATAGAAAAAATTTATGGCGTTGATATTTCTACTATTAATCATGAAGAATTTATGAAAAATGTATTATCTTGTAAAATATATGATTCAAAAATATTTAAACTATTACAAAATCTAGAATTATGACAAAAAAATTAGTTGCTACTTATGGTATTTTTAGAGCATATAGAAATGAACCTACTTCTATTGAATTTGTTTTATCAGAATTTATTGATAATTCAATTGCATCATATAGTTGCAATAACTCTAAAAGTAGTTTTGACGGTTTAACAATACGAATTGATATCATTGAATCTAATTCCAATGGCATGTATTCTCAAAAAATAATTATTACTGATAATGCATATGGTATGTCTGAAGGTGGTTTATGTGAGGCAATGCAACCTGGTGAAACTGCTGGTAAGACGACAACGTCAATTAATCAATATGGCGTTGGTATGAAATTGGCAATTTTTTGATTAGCAGAGTCTGTAGACATTTATACCAAAAATTATACAGGAAATGAATATGAACTACATATGGATCTTACTAAACATAATCCATCTGAGGAAGTGTATGTGGAAAGTAAAGAATCCAAAAATAATAAAATTAAAACTTCCCATGGTACATGTATTGAAATAAGTCAAGTTGTTCAACATATCACAAGTATTACACAAATTACACAAATAAAAGATGCATTAGGCTGTCGATATAAAGATATATTATGTAATAAAAATAGTAATTTCAGTGGTTTAGAATTGCTAATTAATTTTAGGGAAAATATTGAAATGGTAGAACCTGCAAATATAATTCCAAATAACATTAAAAATTTTTTCCATTGTGCTAACAAATTAATTCCTAAAGATGATAAATTTATTCCATTGACTGATATTAAAGAATTTTTTAATTTCCTTGCTAAAAATGAAATAGAATGTTTTAATCAGAATAAAATTGAAGAATGTGTAGAAACTATTAATAAAATTACAATATCTGATGAATTAAAAAAATATTGCAATAATAGCGATATTAGAAATGATTTTTTATCTGGAAAAGATATGTGATATACTTTTCATTGAGACAAATATGATATAGATGTAACATGAGGAATGCTTGATTATTCATATAAAAAGAAAGGGCAATTGGATAAATACAATGGTGTCTGTTTAAGTCATAGCAATCGAACGATAAGACAATATCCTAATGACACCAAACATCGAGATGCAAATGTTTCTCTAAACACATTTAAATTTGATGATCGTTCACTAAGTGGTGGTGCTACATATCGCAAATGATTATGTGGAAGTATTGATTTAACTAAAATAATAGAACCAGATAAAAATAAAAGAGATTTCTTATGAAAGAAAAACCCTCAAATTCAAGATGAATTAGCAACACTGTTGCAAAAAATTTCTGATGAATTTAAGAATATGGCAAATGTTATTATTGAATTTGAAAACAATGTTCTAAAAACTGAAATAAAAAACAATAAATCAACAAATGATAAAATTGATAAAGTAAATCTTGCAACATATCCGTCATTGCAACGTATACCTGAAGAAAGTCCTAAATATGATGAAGACATTCGAATGGATAACGAAGAAAATCCAATAGCTTATGAATATAGTGGTGTTCAATTTTATATAAAATGTGAAAGCAAACCAGTAACAGATTTTTTTGGTGTTTATCCAATTAAAGATAAAATAATGATTTCATTAAATACTGAACATCCATTTTGAAAGAAAGCATTAGAAAAAGGACCTGATGTAAAAGCTTATAATATTTATCCATTGGCCATATGTATGGCATTATGTAATGAGGTTTGAAATGGAAATTCAGCTAATGATTTTCTTAAAGATATGTACCAAAACATTAAACGTACAGATACTTTTGCTGAATTAATTAATAAAATTTTTGACAAATTTACAAAAAAATAACAATGCAAATAATTAAAGTTATCTCTAAAGATGAAGATGAAAAACCTGAACATATTTCTAATTTGGAAAATATTTTTTTAAATAATAATGTTAAGAAAGAAAAAATATTGTGTATTGGAGAAGTACAAAGTGGAAAAACAAAAAATATTATCATGTGTGTGAATAAATGCATTGAAGAAAAATGATCAATATCAATAATTTTAGGAGGCACAAATAATTTATTAACTGAACAAACAAAAAAACGTTTTGATAAGGATATCAAAAATGGTAAAATATTTATTGTAGAAAACTTTGATAGTGCATTAAAAAATATAATATATTATTTTAATAATAAGATTCATTTAATATTTATCATGCTTAAAAATGATAAAAATTTAGAAAAAATTTTAGAATTAACAAAATTAAAAATTGCCAAAATAGGGAAAATTTTATTTATTGATGATGAATGTGACTATGCGTCAAATAATATTTCTACTAAGGATGAAAGCAAAATATATTCTTTAATTAATAAAATATACGAAGAAATAGAATTAGGGAAAATGATTTCCATTACAGGAACACCATTTGCAAATATTTTAGAAAATTCTAAAATAAAAAATGAACAAAATAAATTTACTAGAAGTTTATTTTTAAAACATTCTGAAGAATATACAGGACTTGAATATTTTAATAATAAAAATTCATACCTAATAACCGAATGTAATAAAAAAGATGAAGATTTAAGGATGCCTTTGGGCGAGTCACTTCTTACATTTTTATATTTTTCTGCAATAGGGTTAAAAAATGATGAAAACTATAAAAGTGAATTTTTAATTAATATAGATTTGAATAAAGAAAAACATGAGTGAATTTATAAAGAAATTCATATATGCTTTGCTAATTTTTGTAGATACCCACAAGAAATTTTGCTAAGAAAAATAGGTGTAATTTTAAATAAATATAAATTTGTTGTAAAGTATGATCCTAAAGAAATTTCCGATTTTATTATCAAAATATTTAATTCATTTGTCGATAGTTGTGATAAGATAACAAATAAAATTAAAAATATTTTCCTTTTGAATTCTGATAATGAAAATGAATTTCAATCTGGAAAATGTAAATTTTCAATAATTATTGGTGGAACAATGATTTCACGTGGCTTCACATTTAAATATTTAAACACTGAACTTATTTTGAATGCACCCGATGAAAATATTGCAATTGATACATTATTACAACGAGCAAGATGATTTGGATATCGAAAAAATACAGAATTAATACATGTTTTTATGAATAGAAAAATTTTTAATGCTTATAGAGAAGCAAATGAAATAATGATAAATGTTAAAAAATTTTCTAATAATTTGTATGAATTGGAAAACTATTGTAAATCATATAAAAATGATGTCATAAAATTATCTGCTAAATAATTATGATCGATATAGTTTTTGAAATTCAAACAAATGATGAAAATAAATTTTCACTAGGTTTTCCAGAATCTTTGAAAGTTGGTGATATAAATAAAATAGAAAAATTTATTAATATCAAATATGTGGGAATTAAAGATGGTAATGATGAATTAACAGGAAAGGAATACAAATATCACCAAGTGGATTTCTTATATAATGATAAAGATTTTAAAGAGTTTTTATTAAATAAACTTAACGAACAAGAAAATAACGAAGTTTCTTTATCTGAAATTTTAGAAGATATGGGTAAACTATTAGCTAATTATATTAAAGAAAAAGATGTTGAAAAAATAATAGGTGATTTAGGCGAAGCATATTTTTTATTTTTATTGGAAAAAAATGACATCGATTGGACAAAATATTATCACATTGATGATGAGGAAATTTATGATTTCACTATTAATTCTTTGACATATATCGATATAAAAACTTCTACTAATAATAAAAATTTAGTTCATATCAATCTAGAACAAATAAAAAATGTTACAAATAAAAATATTAATTTTATTATTATCAAAGTTAATAAAATACGAGGTAAAAATACTATTATTGATATTTTGGCAAAATTAAAATACAAAAATAATTTTATTAATTCGATGATCAAAAAATATAGTTCTGAAGAAGCTAAAAAAATAATTGAACTTTATACATTGGATTTGGATGAAGAAATTTATATTTTGGATGATAAATTAATTCCAATTATTGATATTAATAATAAAGGTGCATTGGTGAAGGCAAAATTTGAAATTTCTACAGCAAATGCCTCAATATGCACAGATCAGAAGTTAAAAGAAATTTTTATTCCTAAAAATTCAAAAGCCTAAATATCAATTTTTTCAGCTAATAAAAAATCCACAACATCAATAATTTGTATACCATTAACAATTCTATTAATTTTAGAATTGTTCAACAAGATTCTTCGACCATCTTTTATCTTTTCTAAAATTTTCATTTCCCTCTCATATGTTCTGTCATCTAAAATATCTCAACATACTTGAATAAAAACTTTATCCATGTTATTCTGACAAACAAAATCACATTCTAAATGTTGTAATTTATTATTATCACGATAATAATAACTTCCTATGTTAATTTTATTAAATCTTGTGTATAGATCTATAAAAACAATATTTTCTAATTGTTTTCCTAAATCTCTCCTATAATCTTTATTAGCAATAATATTTCGCATATTTATATCAACGGAATAGAATTTATACAATGTTTTTAATACTTTTAATCCTCTAATATCTAAACGATTAATTTTCATTAATAAAAAACATTGCACTAGGCATTCTAGATATGAATTAATAGTATGATGGCTAATAGTATCAATTAATTTATTTCTTTTTAAATATTCTACAACATTATCAGTTGAAAATTCATTTCCAAAATTTTCCATTGCATATTCCAATATTTTTCTTAATAAAGAAAAATTTTTGATTTTAAAATGAGGGATTAAATCTCGGTTAATTATTGTTTCAACAATACCATTAATCATATCATCAACAAGTTTAGTATCATTCAAAAAATTTTTAAGTATAGGGAAACCTCCATTTTTTCTATAAACTTCAAATAATGTATATTTGGTATTTTCATTATTTTTATGTAATTCATAGAATTCCATAAAATTTAATGGTAATACTTTAATAGTTATATCTCTACCAGTAAATTTAGTGGCTATTTGTGCTGAAAGCATATTCGAATTTGATCCAGTAATATAAATATCTAATAACTTATTAGTTGAATAATAACTTAATATTAATTCTTCAAATCCAACAACATTTTGGATTTCATCAAAAAACAAAAACATTTGCTTATTAGGTAAGATATTACTATCTAAATATTTTGCCAAAGTTTCAACATCAGTTAAATGTTTATTGTTCCTATCTTCAAAATTAAGGAAAATTACTTGATTTTTTTCATATTTTGTCAATAAAAAATCCATATATTGTTTCAATAACGTTGTTTTTCCACAACGTCTAATACCAATAATTACTTTTATCAAGTCAACTTTTTCTAATTTTTCTAATTTTTCCAAATATCTTTTTCTAATTACTTCCATAATAATATTATGCATATTTTTTGCACTGTACTGCAAAAAAACTGTTTTTTATCAAAGTTTTTGCAGTACAGTGCAAAAACTATTGCACCAATTTTTATTCTTCCTCAACAAAATTTGAGATTGAAGATTCATTAT
Source organism: Mycoplasmataceae bacterium (assembly GCA_031255095.1). GTDB lineage: Bacteria > Bacillota_I > Bacilli_A > Mycoplasmatales > Mycoplasmoidaceae > Malacoplasma_A. The sequence continues at coordinate 7,020 of JAIRTE010000044.1, read as the reverse complement.
TCTTTTGATAATCTATTTTATAGAATTTATTAACTTCTGGATTAACAATATACAAATTTTTTTTATTAAACACTTCTTTGTATGCTAATTGTTGCAATAAATCATTTTCTGTTAAATTAGATCTTTTCTTTAATACTGTAGAAAGATTTTCTACCTTTATAAGTAGCATTGCTACCTAATTCATGTTCAATTTCAATTAAACGATTGTATTTAGCAATTCTATCACTTCTAGACATTGAACCAGTTTTAATTTGACCAGTACCTAAAGCAACACATAGATCAGCAATGAAAGTATCTTCAGTTTCTCCACTTCTGTGAGAAACTACAGCAGTTCAATTGTTCTTTTGTGACATTTGAATTGCTTTAATAGTTTCAGTTAATGTACCAATTTGGTTTAATTTAATTAAAACAGAATTTGTTCATTTGTTTTTAATACCATCAGCAATGATGTTAGGATTTGTACAATACAAATCATCACCAACAATTTGTAATGTTTCACCATCTTTTTCCATAAATTTTGCTCAACCTTCTCTATCATTTTCACCTAAACCATCCTCAATTGATAAAATTGGGAATTTAGCAACTAATGATTCTAAATAAGTAATCATTTGTTCAGTTGTTTTAACATTACCACCATCACTTGGTGTAGTAAATTTTGCTTTAACAGCTTTAGCAAAAGTATATTTACCATCTTCATATAATTCAGAACAAGCTGTATCCAATGCAAAAGTAATATCTTTACCTGGTACATATCCAGCAGCAGTTACAGCTTTAGTCATATATTCTAAAGCTTCTTCAGCACTTTTTAATTTAGGTGCAAAACCACCTTCATCACCTTTAGAAGTGTTATAACCATCTGCTTTTAATAATTTTGCTAATGAATGGAAACATTCAGAAGCAATTCTACAAGCTTCTTGAATACTGTTAGCACTAATTGGTTGAATCATAAATTCTTGGAAATCAATAGTGTTATCTGCATGTGCACCACCATTAATTACATTAAGCATTGGTACAGGCATAACATATTCTTTTGATTTGTCACCAACAATATTATTTTTAATATATCTGTATAATGGTTTTTCTTTATCTTTAGCTGCAGCATCAGCAACAGCTAAAGAAACAGCTAAAGTTGCATTGGCACCTAAATTCTTTTTAAAATCAGTACCATCTAATTTAATCATGAAATTATCAATTTCTTCTTGATCATAAACATTAAATTCTTGATCAATTAATTTAGGAGCAATAATTTCATTAATGTTTGAAACTGCTTTCAAAACACCTTTACCATTAAATCTTTTTGTATCACCATCTCTTAATTCTAAAGCTTCTCTTTCACCAGTTGAAGCACCAGAAGGAACTTTAGCTTTTCCAACATTTCCTTTGTTTGTAACAACAGTACAAGCAACAGTTGGAAAACCTCTTGAATCTAATATCTCATAAGCAAATATTGATTTAATCTTACTCATTACACTATTATTATAATGTTATTTTAATAATTTTTGCATTTTTAATACAATATTCAAAGTTAAAAATTAAAATATGTTATAAAAATGTTAGACCATATAATGATAAAATCAATTGAGCAACTATTCAATGAACAAGGAAAAATAAATATTGATTCAGATTTGTATTTAGAATTAAAATCTGATTTTTCTTATCATTCTAGTGCTATAGAAGGTTCTACCGTTACAAAAGAAGATAATGATAAAATCATTAAATTTAATTCTAACTTTGATACTGAAACAATTGCAATTAATTATGAAAATAAATATGAACACGATGAAGTTATTGAAAACTTCAATTGTGGTAATTTATTTGAATATATCCTTGTCACTATTAATCAGCCAATTACTGAAAAAGAATTAAAGATTTGACATAATATTTTAAAAAAAGGCACTAAATGAGCAATTGATTATTCCAATTCTTATGGAGAATATAAAAAATATTCTAATTCAATTGGTAATATAAAAACACCAGAACCATGACAAATTCCTGAATTAATGCAGGAATTGTTAAATAAAAATATGAAAGTTACTACAATTGAACAAATTACTGAATTTCATGCAAAGTTTGAAAGCATTCATCCTTTTTTAGATGGCAATGGTCGAATTGGTAGAGGAATAATATTAAAACAATGTCTAGAGAATAATTTATTTCCCATTATCATCAATAATATTTTCAAAAATTTTTATTATGATGGATTAAAAAGATTTCAACAAACAGGTAACATTGATTTGTTGTTAATTTTTTTTAACGAACAACAAAAAATATTTGAAAAGAAATATGATAAATATTTCAGACTAAAATAGTAAAATTTTGCTTACACCAAAGTGTGTGTGTGTGGTATAATATTGTTAATTTTATGTTTAAACTTAACAGACTGTTTTGAAGTTTAATAATTGGTAGTTTAGTGTTGGTAACTACTGCTGTGGTTACAACATCATTAACTTCATGTAGTAAGAAAACAACACCTGATTATTCTAAATTATCAGATTATGTAGGTAGTGCTAATGGTTCAGATTGAGTAACATTAGATGATAATGGTAACAAAAATACTAATAATGGAATATCTGGAACAGTAACATGTGATATTGAAGATGATTATGCAGTTTTAAAAACAAATCAAAACTTCAGTGCTCATAATTTAGTGATTCCAAATAGAATAAAAATAGGTGAACAAATTTTACCATTGAAATTAATTAATAACAATGTTTTTAATTTTTTAGATTATGAATGTAACTTAAATGGTTTACTAGTAATTCCTAATTCTGTAACAAGTATTGGTGATAGTGCATTTGCCGCTTGTGCTGGTATAACTTCAGTTATTATGTGTGATGGTGTTGAAAGCATTGAGGAAGGGACATTTGAGGGTTGTTCTAGTTTAAAATCTGTGAATATTCCTAATTCTGTAACAAGTATTAAAAGTTGGGCATTTTTGGATTGTGTCAATTTATCTTCAATAACTATCCCAAGTAAAGTAACAAGTATTGGGATTGCTGCATTTGCCGGTTGTACAAGTTTAACTTCAGTAAATATTCCTAATTCTGTAACAAGTATTGGTAATAGTGCATTTTCTAGATGTAAATTATCTAATATAGCAGTGGCACGTGATAATGAAACATACAAAATTGTTACTAATAATGGATTTACATTTGTAACTCAAAAAAGAGGTAATGAGAATGTTATTGGACATTTAGCATATGGTAATTTAACTATTCCGGCTGGTATAAAAAATATTGATGAATGAAAATTTGCTGGTTATGCTGGTATAACTTCAGTAACTATTCCAAATTCTGTAAAAAGCATTGGCGATGATGCATTTCTTGATTGTTCTGGATTGACATCAATAAACATTCCTAGTTCTGTGGAAAGTATTGGTGAAAATGCATTTAGTAATTGTATTGATTTAAGATTAGTTACTATTCAAAATGGTGTTGCAAACATCGGCGATTATGCATTTTTTGGATGCACAAATTTAACTTCAATAACTATCCCAAGTTCTGTAACAACTATTGGGGAAGAAGCATTTGCTCGATGTACTAAATTATTTTCAATAACTATTCAAAATGGTGTCCAAAACATTGGTAATGGTGCATTTGCTGGTTGTAAATTATCAAACATAATAGTAGATGGTATGAATGAAACATACAAGACTGTTAGTAAAAATGGATTTACATTTGTAACTATAAAAACAAATGTACAGGAAACATACACTTCTGGTGAAATAGTTGGTTGTTTAGCATGTGGAAATTTAAGTATCCCAAGTTCTGTGAAAAGTATTGGTGATAGTGCATTTGCCGCTTGTGCTGGTATAACTTCAGTAGCTTTTCAAGAAAGTAGCAAAGTATCATCTATTGGAGCAAATGCATTTGCAGGTTGCAGTGGTTTAACTTTTGTGTATATTCCAAATTCAGTATTAACAATAGGTGATTTTGCATTTGCTGATTGTTTAAGTTTAAAATCAGTAACTATTCCAAATTCAGCAGTAACAATAGGTGATTTTGCATTTGCTGATTGTTTAAGTTTAAAATCAGTAACTATTCCAAAAACCATTGATACTATTCATACTACAGCATTTTTAACATGTTTGAGTTTAACAAAAATAACAATTGAATGTAATCCACAAATCATTTTCAATCTTGAACTTTCTACTAGATATGGAAATTTTGTTATTGATTATCAATTTATTTCTTATGAAGAACAAACAACAACTATAAATACTTTAAAATCTAAATTTCCAAATTGAACAGTTAAGGTTTTACACCCATATCAGCCATCACAATCGTAGTAATCTAAGATCCTATAATTATTTACTACTAATTACTCCATATCTAAATATTTCAATTTTAAAATAACAAATTTTACCTGCAAAAAGTGTGTGTGTGTGTGTGTGTGGTATAATATTGTTAATTTTATGTTTAAACTTAACAGACTGTTTTGAAGTTTAATAATATGTAGTTCAGTGTTTGTGACTACAGCAGTAGTTACAACATCATTAACTTCATGTAATGAAAAAAAGACATCACCTGATTATTCTAAACTATCAGATTATGTTGGTAAATCTGATGGTTCAGATTGAGTAACATTAGATGATAATGGTAATAAAAATACTAATAATGGTATTACTGGTACTATAGAATGCAGAATAGAAAATGGATATGTTGTTTTATTTACAAATAGTAACTTTACTGCTCATAATTTAGTTATTCCAAATAAAGTAAATATGAATGGTGATATATTTCCATTAAATATTATTAATTCATACCATTTTCCTAGTACTTTTGAAACATTAAATAAGATGAATATTAGTGGTTTATTAGTCATTCCTAATTCAGTAACAAATATTGGAGATGATGCTTTTAACGGATGTGCTAATATAACTTCAGTAATTATTCCAAGTTCAGTAGCAGAAATTGGTGAGGGTGCATTTTATGGATGTAAATTATCAAACATAATAGTCGACAAAGATAACAATATATACAAAACTAATAAATTAGATAATTTTACATTTGTGGTCAGAAAAAGCATTAATGGAGAAGATCTTTCACAACCATATACTCGTGGTTGAATAGTTGGATGTTTAGCATGTGGAGATTTGAATATCCAAAATGATGTACAAGTCATTGGTGATGGTGCCTTTATGGGTTGCGCTGGCATAACTTCGGTATACATCTCGAGTTCAGTAGCAGAAATTGGTTACGAAGCATTTTATGGTTGCAAATTATCATATATTGCAGTGGCGGGAGAAAATATTGCATATCGAGCCGATACATTGGATGGAATTACATTTGTGACTGAAAAATCACACACAATAAAACCATATACTTTTAGCTGAATTATTGGATGTTTGGCATATGGGGATTTGAAAATTCAAAGCGATGTACAAAATATTGGTGATTCTACTTTTGCAGGTTGTGGTGGTATAACTTCAGCTACTATTTCAAGCACTGTTACTAACATTGGGCAACATGCTTTCGAATGATGTACTAGTTTAACTTCAATAGTCTTTGAAAACGGAAATGGTAATTTGAGTATTGATTATGACGCATTTGCAGGTTGTTTAAATTTAACTTCTGTAATTTTCCCAAATGGAGATGGTAATTTGAGCATTGAGCAATATGTTTTTAATGGATGTGCTGGATTAACTTCTGTAATTTTTTCAAATAAAATAACAAGCATTAGTTGAGGAGCATTTGAGGGATGTAAAAAATTAAGTTCCATAACTCTCCCAAGTTCTGTAACAAATATTAGCGAAAGAGCATTTGCAGGTTGTAGATTTTCAAACATAACAGTTGATAATGACAATACTAAATACACTACTGATACAGTAGATGGAATTACATTTGTAACTAAAAAAAATATTGATGGAGAAGATCTTCCGCAACCATATACTCGTGGTTGAATAGTTGGATGTTTAGCATGTGGAGATTTAAATATTCAAAGTAGTATAGATAGTATTGGTAATAGTGCATTTGCTGATTGTGGTGGTATAACTTCGGTAAATATTCCAAATACTGTAATGAATATTGGTGAGGGTGCTTTTGCAAGTTGTACCGGTTTAACTTCTATATTTTTTCAAAATAGGGCAAATGCATTGACTATTGGTGGGAATGCTTTTGCAGGTTGTACCGGTTTAATTTCTATAACTCCAAAAAAAGTAACATACATTGGTAGTAGTACATTTTATGGATGTATAAATTTAAAATCTATAACTATTCCAGAAGGTGCAACGACAATTAATAGTGGTGCATTTTGAGGTTGCATATCTTTAACTTCAATAACTATTCCAAGCACAGTTCGTAATATTAGTGGTGATGCATTTAATGGATGCATTAATTTGTCAAACGTAATATTTAAAAGTGACCCAATATCTTATATTAGCACTCTTAAATTGCCTAAATTAATTGGAAAATTTACTTTAAATTTTAATTTTCGTAATGAAGAATCAAGAAATAATACTTACAGATCTTTAATAACAAATTTTCCAAATTGAAAGATTACTTTATTGTCATCTATTCTACCATAACAATAATGCAAGAGTTGTTGATATATTAATCAAAATACCAAACTCACTGCAAAAAGTTGTGTGTATAATAAGATTAATTTATGTTTAAACTTAACAGACTATTTTGAAGTTTAATAATATGTAGTTCAGTGTTTGTGACTACAGCAGTAGTTACAACAACATTAACTTCATGTAATGAAAAAAATACTTCACCTGATTATTCTAAACTATCAGATTATGTTGGTAAATCTGATGGTTCAGATTGAATAACACTTGATGATAATGGTAATAAAAATATCCATAATGGAATAACTGGTACTGTAACATGTGAAGAAGAAGATGATCATGCAGTTTTATCAAGAAATAATAATTTTAAAGCACATAATTTAGTGATACCTAAAGTGGACCCCAAAAAGTAGACACACTAGATTATTAAACTAGTGTTTGTTAAATTAATTATATCATCAGTTAATGTTTTGTTTCTAAATTCTTTCGGACTACAATTAGATAAGCAT
>JAIRTE010000004.1 GCA_031255095.1 Mycoplasmataceae bacterium | reverse complement strand
GAAAATCATGTACAAAATAATTTCAAATCTAACATTTGAAAAGAATTAGTATACACTGATATTACTTACATTAAATCACCTTTTGCAACAAGTGGAAATTTCTATTTAAATGCATTTATAGATGGATTTAATAATGAAGTAACTGGAATGGTTATTTCTGAAACTCCATCAACAGAATTTGTATGTACATCATTACAACTATTACCTCTAATATATTAACCCAAAGTTTCTCCAAAGTTTTAGTTCAAAAACCTTCCAAACCTAAATTAAAACAAATTAAATATAAAAAACAATGTTTTATTCCAATATTTTCAAAAAAAATAAAAATATTGGAATAAAAGTAAATATTTTTATATACTTAATATATGGACTATTTAAGAACAAAGTACCTAAGTAAATTGGAGGAATTAAAAGACAAACATTATATTAAAGTAATCACAGGCATAAGACGTTGTGGTAAATCAACATTATTAAAACAATTTCAAAATTTTTTAACAAATAAATATTCGATTAATAAAAAATGTATACAAATGTTCAATTTTAATGTATTAGAAAATGCTAAATTAACTTACATAGAAATTTATGATTTGATAATTAAAAAAAGCATTGTTGGTTCTATTAATTATATATTTTTGGATGAAATCCAAGAAATAGATAAATATGAAAAAATATTGATCAGTTTATTTGAAAATACAGAATATAAATTTGATATTTATATTACTGGTTCTAATGGCAAAATGTTATCTTCTGAATTGGCAACATTAATTACAGGCAGACATAAGGATATACAAATTTACCCACTTAATTTAAATGAATACACTGAGATAAACAATACATTAAATATTGTCAAGGATAATATAAATTTTAGTTATTTAAGAAATGGTGGATTAGGAACCATTATTCCTAATTTTGGTGATGATGAATTTATAGAAAATGATATGAAAACTATATTATTTGATACAATTAATAACGATGTCATTAATCGACATAAAATCAGATCTTCAATAATGATAAATAAAGTTATTGACTATGCATATTCTAATATTGGTAAACAAATAAGTGCCTTAAAATTAGAAAAAAATCTTTCAATTTTCAATGAGTTTAAAATAACTTTTAAAACAATAGAAAATTATTTGCAATGAGCAGTCGATGCTATGATATTAATTAGGGTAAATTATTACAATATTAAAACAAAAAATGCATTAAAAACATCAGCAAAATATTATGCAGGTGATTTAGGTTTATTAAATTCTAAAACTGGTTTTAAAATGAATTTAATTGGATACAAACTAGAAAATGCAGTGTTATTACAATTATTAGAAAATGGTTATGAAGTGTACACACTTGATATTTATTGTCAAAAAAAGGAAAATAAAAATATAGATTTTGTAGTGGTAAAAAATCATAATATTAAATATATTCAAGTAACACACACTTTGAATGATGAAAATTACGATCGTGAAGTTGGCAATTTATTATCTATAAAAGACAATAATGATAAAATAATATTACATGTCAATAATGAAGAATTTTTTGATAGAAAAGATGGTGTAAAGAGGATGAATTTATGAGATTTTTTATTAGGGAAAGAAAAAATTTAAGCTTTAATTTAGTTTTTGCAAGTATGGATAATAAAAAACACAAGGAACAATTGACGAAAGATTGAAGGATTTAACATCCGATGAAAAAGTGATATCATTAAAATTTATGATGAATTTATAAGAAGCAATGGTCTTAAAATTAAAAAAGATCCATTAAAAAATACTAAACCAAAGGTTAAATGCAATAATCTATCTAATCACAAAATGGTAAAATTTTTAACATTCTTGGAATTAAATAAGACATGTTAGTTAAATATGTTTCTTAATTTGGTAATGCTTTAAAGCAAGAAAAATGAAAGTTTTATCTTTAATTAATGATTGATTAAAAAAGATAATTAACTACTTATTTAATTTCTTAGCAGACTCTTTAGACAATTTTTTAACGCGATTAGTAGCAATCTTAATTTGTTTAGCTAATCTAATCCTATTAGTAATTCTTGTTGCAGTAGCCATAATAATTTTATTATAATCCTTAAATATACAAATATTAAATAATTAAAAATTATAATTAATATATGCACCCGTAGCTCAGTTGGATAGAGCACATGCCTTCTAAGCCTGTTGTCGTACGTTCGAATCGTATCGGGTGCGCCAATATTATATAAAACATGCCAGTCAATATATCTAAATTTAACATCATTGAAGAAAACAGACAACCACAACCAATTGGTTCTAAGAGCACATCTATACCTGTGGATACATTGTTAACTCCTAAAAAACCTATTATTCAGACAAATGATGAAATTTTTTTCTTAGCACCTAGGCTTGTTGAAAAATCTTGAGGTGGATTAAGTGCTAAGAAATTTGATTATACAGATGATGAAACAAAAAAATATGGCATTTCAGTGTTAATTAACGGTAGTCGAATGAATTATTCATATTTAAAAGAAGAAGATGATAAAAATTCATCTTTTTTTGATTTTTATGAATGTAATAGGAAATATTTTGACAATTGTAATATTGATGAATATCCATTATGCGTTAATATGGTTGATACAAATCAACATTTACCAGTCAAAATTCATCCATACCGTAGAGTAACTCAAACACAACCAAATGGTGTTAAGGAAAAAATTATTTATGTTGTTTCAACAGAGCCTAAAACTGATTTCGTTTATGGTATTACAACAAACAATATGGAAGAAATTAAAAAATTTATTGCTAATGAACGATATGGTCGTTTGCTGAACAGAAAAAGAATTAAAAAAGGTGATGTTATTTATGTACCAGCTGGTACACTATATGGTTATAGAAAGTCTTGTACAGTAATTGAAATTGAAAACAATTTGGATTCAGTTTTTACTTTCTATAACTATGATGGTGAAGTAACTGATACTGAAAGTGTTATTGAAACAAAAGATGCATTAAATTCTATTTTTTTACCATTTAATGAAAATATTATCCCTAAAATTTCAAAATTTGGCAAATTAAACACCCATTTATTTAATGTAAAAATAATTAATACTATACTATATTTTGGAAAATATGAATTTAATGATGCAAGATGGTTGCAATGTGTTGTTGTTAGTGGAAAAGCATTGTTAAATTGAAAATATCATATTAAAAAAGGTGATATTTTTGTTTTAAATTCAGATACTAAATCAATGTTTTTATTAGGAAAAATAAAAATTATTGTTAGTTATTTGCCAATTATCAAAGGTAAACAGCAAAAGCAAGCATAGGTAATTGGTGACCTGTATGAGATTCAAACTCATGTATCTTGCCTTGAGAGGGCAATGTGTTAGATCGCTTCACCAACAGGCCAATATATTAAAATTATATTAAATTAGGATAATTTCCTAAGCATAAAATTTTGTAATTCCATGTCATCTTTCTATAGATTATTAGATTTTTCATTATCTGAAGAAAAATATTTTGAATATTTACTTTTAAAAACATCTTGCAGTTCTTTAAAACATTCAACTAAATATTCTGATGTATTTCTATCATTATATATTTCTAAAGCATTTAAATATTGATTTCTAGAAATGGAATCAATAATAAATGGATAAACATTTGTTTGCATACACTGTTTAAACATGATCATTCTTCCAACTCTCCCATTACCATCTCTAAATGGATGTATTGTTTCAAATTCACAGTGAAAGTCAGCAATATCATTTAAATTTTTAATATTATGATATTTTTGCAATAAATTTTCCATTTCACTTTGTATGTGAAAATGTGAAGAAGAATTAAAAGTTGAATTTGTAACAAATACATCAACATTACGGTAAGCCCCAACTTGTTCTGGTGAAACTCTGGCTAACTCTGATTCTCTTTTAAGAATACCTTGATACAAACTAATTTCAAAATGTGTTAATTCTTTATCATAATTTTCAAGAACATAATCAAATAATTTAATACAATTGGCATTTTCAATTGCATCATTTATTTTTCTTTCATTATTATCTTTAAATATCTGCTTAATTGATTCAACATCTGTTTCCTTGAGATTTAAAACAGTTAATTTCAAATGTTCATCTTTTGATAATTTTGAACCTTCAATAGCACTGCTATGGTAAGTAAAATCGTCACGTAAAAGACGATAAAGTTTACTATTTTTATCTAATTTATTGTTTTTGAATAATAAAGTTTTTAGATTTTCCATTAATTATTTTTATTCTTGTTACCTAAATTATAAATTTAAAGACATATGAATTTTCTTTTTCTGAGTGTTTATAAGACAAAATGTTCTTTCGCAGGTGCTAAGAGTGGGACTGGTAGCAGTAGTGACACAGATTGAATTGATCCTACTATTGCACAAAATTTTGGTAAATTATTCTATGATAAAAGTAAAATTACTGATGCACTC
>JAIRTE010000016.1 GCA_031255095.1 Mycoplasmataceae bacterium | reverse complement strand
TTACTGTCTTGTATTAAATTATTCTTAGAAGTATTAGATGTTAATTGGTTATAAAGAAATACCCCCCCTACGGAAAAACCAGACATCATTAATCCTAATCCCAATACATTTAAAGCCTTTTTAATTTTCATACACTAATTTTATAGTTGAAAAAAGTTTAAGTTTTAAAAAAATTTTGTTTATATATGTATATAAATTACTTTACTGTTTTTGTCAAAAGTGCAAGGATTTTGGCAATGTCACCTTTCATTTCTTTCATTCCAACTTCCAATTTGTCTAGTCTAGTATTAACATCCGTTTTGAAATTATCCATTCTAGTATTAACATCGTTTTTGAAACTATTAAACTCTGCTTTTGATACCAAATTATCCATTCTAGCATTAACATCATTTTTGAAACTATCAAACTCTGATTTTGATACTAAATTTTTCATTTTAATATTAACATCAGTTTTGAAATCATTAAAATCAGATTTCGATACTAAATTATCAATTCTAACATTAACATCAGTCTTAAAACCCTCAAAATCAGATTTCGATACTAAATTATCCATTCTAATATTAACATCAGTTTTGAAATCGTTAAAATCTGTTTTCGATACTAAATTTTTCATTTTAACATTAACGTCAGTTTTGAAATCATTAAAATCTGATTTTGATACTAAATTTTCCATTCTAACATTAACATCAGTCTTAAAACCTTCAAAATCTGATTTTAATACATATTTACTAACTTTGTCTTTTTTATCTTTTGGTTTTGCTTTATTTCTTGGTTTTTTGTTAGTACCTTCTTTTTCATCTTCTGTAGTTGGGTCTGAATCAGATGGAGGCTGAGGTGGTGTAGTAGGTTCTGATCTACGTTTTTTAGTTTTATCTATATCAACAGTATCAATAATCTTATTAATTTCACTACCAGATAATGATAATTTTTCTTTGGCTCCAATTCTTTCTTTTTGTGATGACTCTAAAACTTCGGAATCTACTATTACTTTTTTATTCATATTTTTATTTGAACTCTTCATAGATAATTATAGTTTTTCCCTTCCTCCTTTCTCAAATAAAACTTTTAGAAAATCTAAAATGTTTTGTTTTAAAATTAAATTGAAATCTATTTTGTTCATTCTTTCTACAATAGTACTACAAGAAAAATGCCAAAAAATGGACAATTTTTTTGGAAAAATTTTATTACTTATCTAAAGATAAGTAAAAATGCATGATTTTTTGAGTTTTTGTAAAATTTGCGGACACTTTTAAACTAATTTAATTCTTTAGAATTTTCATACATTCCAAATTTTAAAAATGTAATATATTGGTAATTATGTCAATATATTTTGTTATTAATCATTTAAATATGGAAATATATCATAATAAACATATGTTAATAATTATTAAATATGGTGAACTTGTATTAAAAGGTGAAAATAGGAATAACTTTTCCAATCGTTTATTTAAAAACATTAAATTTGCTTTAAAAGAATTTCAAAATTTAGAATTTTTAAAATGCTATGATAATTGCCAAATCAATAATTTTTCAGACAATCAATATCAAAACATTATTAATATTATTAAATTTATTCCAGGCATCAATTTGATTATTCCTGCATATGAAATTGAAACTAAGAAAGATGCAATTGTTGACGCAATAATTTCTAAAATTATTGATAGGGAAATTGTGGACACTTTTAAGATAGAAACCAAAAGAAAATGAAAACAATTTGAATATGATTCTATGGAGTTTTCAAAACTTGTTGGTTCTTGTATTTTAGAACATGTTAAAAATTTAAATGTTTCAATGAAACCGAAACACATTATTAATATTGAAATTGATAAAGTAAAATCATTTTTTTATTTCGAAAAAATAAATGGCATAGGAGGTTTTCCGGTTGGCATTAATGGAAGAGTATTGATGTTAATATCTGGTGGTATAGATTCACCAGTTGCATCAGCTTTAATGCTTAAAAAAGGTATACATGTTGATTTTATAACATTTTTAACACCACCACATACTAGCGACAAAGTTTTAACAAAAGTAAAAAATTTAATTAAAATTGTCACTCTTGATGGCAAAATTTGTCAATCAAAATTATATACATGTAATTTTACACCATTACAAACAGAAATGGCGCACATGAAAAATAAGGCATATCAAATTACTATTATGCGAAGATATTTTTATAGAATTGCTAAGGAAATTGCAATAAGAAATAATTGCATTGGCATTGCAACTGGTGAAAGCTTAGGACAAGTTGCATCCCAAACACCAGAATCAATGCAAACTATACAAAATGCAATTGGTGATTTTTTGGTATTTAAACCTCTAATGTGCTATGATAAAAATGAAATTATTTCTCTCGCACGTGTGTATAGTACATATGAAACATCAATTTTACCATTTGAAGATTGTTGTACTTTATTTGTTCCAGAACATCCTGTAACAAAACCAAATGTTAAAAGCGCATTAGAAATTGAAAATGATTTATTTTTGTTAGATGGAATTTGTAAATCAGTAATAGAAAATATTAAAGTGTATGAAAAAAAATAAGCTTTTTGATGAAATAATTGCTAAAATTGAAAAATATGACAAAATATCTCTATTTTTTCATTCTCATCCTGATTATGATGCCTTGTGTTCATGCTATGCTTTAAAATTGTTTATTGAAGCTAAATATACTAAAAAACAAGTATATATTGCACGCTTTAATAATTTGCAAGCAGAAATTACTAAAAATTTTTTTCCTAAAATAAAAAATAAACCAGCAAATTTTTTAACACAAAGTTTGGGAATAATTTGTGATACTGCCAATATTGAAAGAATTGCAGCTCCAGAATTCTCTAAAACCAAAGAATATATTAAAATCGATCATCACCCAAATATTGAACCATATGGCAGTATTATATGAGTAGATGATACTGCTTCAGCATGCTGTGAAATGATAGCAAATCTCTTACATTATTGAGATGATAAATATTTTGACAAAGAAATTGCAAAATATTTATATGCAGGTATCCTAACTGATACTAATCGATTTTACTACACGTCCTGCACATGTAGTACAATGCAAACTGCTGGTATGTTAATTGATAAAAAATTTGATCGTGAAGAAATATATTCAGTTCTGTATTTAAATAATTTGAATGATGTAAAATTTAATAATTACTTATTTAGCAAGGCAGTTTTTATAGAAAATAACAAAATTGCATATATTATTGCTGAACAAGAGGATTTTGAAAAATTTAATGTAACCACAAAAACACCATTTGTACATGTTTTAAGTAATATTTCTGAAGTCCAAATATGATTTATCTTGTACTACGAGCAGGATATGAAAGTTTGAAAGGGCAGCTTGAGAAGTAGAAATATTGTAATTTCAGACATTGCCAAAAAATTTAATGGTGGTGGACACAAATTTGCTTCTGGATTTAAATTAGAAAAAATCACAGATGTTAAAAAATTAATTAGTGAAATTGTTAAATTAATTAAATAACCCTAATTACAATGATTTTATTGGTAGTGCTACTGTGGTAGCATTTAATTGGTTTATGTCTTGTACGTTGCAAATTACACTACCTAAACCGATCTTTTTATTTTTAATTCTTTCTAATATTGAAAAAGTTTTTGCAACCGTATAATTTGGTGTTGTAGTTTTTTTAATTTCTATCGGATAAATAATATTATCATATTCGATAATTAAATCAATTTCTTCTTTACTATTGTTTCTAAATCAATAAAGAGAATTTTTATATTGTTTGCCATTATTAACAAAAGATTTAATAATTTCTATTACAACATATGTTTCCCACAATTGACCTATAAGAAATGAATTTTTTAATGATTGAAGTGAATTTATCCCTATTAAATATCTAGCAAGACCACAATCACAAAAATATATCTTTTTCCTTTTTGTTAATTTTTTAAATTCAGAACTATAAAAAGGCTGTATTAAGAAAATTAAATTTGATGCTTCTAATGCTGATAATCACAACAAAACAGTTTTATTATCAATATCATTGTCTTTGGCAAGTTCATCAATAATCAATTCACATCCACTTCTAACTGCAACTGTTGATAAAAAATTCCTAAATTTCATAAGATTTTTTATATTGATAAATTGTCGTAAATCTCTTTCGATGTATGTTTTTATATATGATTCATAATATAGATCTATGTCAATATTTTTTTCAATAGTGATTTTAGGAAATAATCCTTTATAAATAATGTTACAAATATCATCTTGTGTCATTGATTTGTCATTATAATTTTTAAATGTTGTAGGTAAAAAAATACCATTTTTATATTGATTAATTTCTGTAGTAGAAAATGGCAATAATTCTAATATTGCAACTCTGCCAGCAAGAGTTTCTGATACATTTTTCATTAAACCAAATGATTCACTACCAGTCAAAAAAAATAAACCATTTTTTGGTTCTTTATCAATAATTTTTTTAATCATTTGAAACAATTGCGGTGCTTTTTGAATTTCATCAATTACCAAAGGTGTCTTATACTTTAAAAAAAATTCTTCTGGATCGTCGATTGCTAATTTTAAATCATTGTAATCATCTAAAGTCACATATGAATTTATTTTTATCTTTTTTTCATCTGCTAAATATTTTAATAAAGTAGATTTGCCTACTTGTCTACTACCAGTTAAAATCAATGCTGGAAATGTTTCTGCAACATTTATTATTTGATTTTCAATATTTCTTTTTACAAGCATAAAAATATTATAGGTGAAAATTTGGACAATACTCCAATTTTTCACCAAAAGCATAAGATTTTGTCATTTTTGTATACAAAGCACACATTCAATTTCATCATAAATATCTGCGAGCATGATACAAACTTATTGTTTCAGTGTATTTTGATTTGTTAATATTTTTTAAAATATTTTGTATTAATAATACAAATTTTATTCACAAATTGCTTGTACTACATGCGCGTAGATGTTATTTATAATTAAATTATGATTAAAGATATCATTGCATCTTTTGCCACAAAACATATCAAAAAAAAATTAGACAAGTGAACAATCACTGAAGAGGATACTGTTGATTTGTTTAGAGAAATTCGATTAACATTATTAGATGCTGATGTTAATTTACTTGTTGTTAAAAACTTTATTAAATCTTTAAAAGAAAAAGTTAATGGTATGGTAATTGAAGAAACACAGAAAATGGATGATGTTGTTTTAACAATCATCAAAGAAGAACTAGTTAAGTTATTAGGTGAAAACACCAGTGAATTACAATTAAATAATAAATTAACTAAAATAATGATGGTTGGTTTAAATGGTGCTGGTAAAACAACTACATGTGCTAAGATAGCAAACTATATTAAAAAACAAGGTAAAAAGCCACTTGTAGTGGGTTTAGATATTTATCGTCCTGCAGCTTTTGAACAATTAAAGAAACTATGTATTGATAATAACATAGAATATTTTGATAAAGGAACACAAAATCCTATCATAACTGCCAAAGATGCAGTTGAATATGCATTAAATGCTAATTGTGATGTTATTATTTATGATACTGCTGGTAGAATGCAAACAAATACCGAATTAATGAATGAATTAAAAGATATTAAAAGTAAAGTTAATCCAGATGAAATATTATTAGTTGTTGATGCAATGGCTGGTCAAGAAATCAATAATGTTGCCAATGAATTCAATAGCATTCTTGATTTAACAGGTTTTATTGCAACAAAAATGGATAATGATGCAAGATTTGGTGCTATAATGAGTTTAATTGCTCTTACACAAATTCCTGTTAAATTCAGTGGTACAGGTGAAAAAATATCTAATCTAGATAAATTTCACCCTGATCGTGTGGCTAATAGAATTTTGGGATTAGGTGATATTATGACTTTTGCTGAAAAAGCAAAAGAAAACATAGATGAAGATATGGTAAAAAAATCTATGTCAAGAATGATGAGTGGTAAGTTTGATCTTGAAGATTTAATGACAATAATGAACCAAGTTGGCAAAATGGGCTCACTTGGTTCAATAGTGAAAATGTTTCCAGCATTTCAAAAAATTTCTGAGTCACAAACTGAAGGAGCTGAACAAAAAATGAATGTTTGAACTTATTTAATGAGTTCAATGACTAAAAAAGAAAAAAGAAATCCTCATATCTTAGAAAGAGAAACAACAAGAAAAATAAGGATTGTTAAAGGTTCTGGAAGAAAAATGGATGAGTTAAATAAATTATTGTCAGAATGGAAAAAAATTAAGACTAAAATGGATGAGTTTGGTAAATTAATTAAAAGTGGAAAAAATCCACTTGCTAGTTTAATGAATGGTGGTAAATTATTTTAATTTCTTTAAATATTCTCCTGTATAAGAAATATCAGATTTTTGCATTATTTGCTCTGGTGTTCCAGTAGCAATAATTTTACCACCATTCACACCACCTTCAGGACCTAAATCAATTATGTGGTCGCAACATTTGATAAAATCAAGATTATGTTCTATCACAACAATTGTTGTGCCAGTATCAGCAATTCTATTTAAAATATAAATTAATTTTTTAATATCATCAATATGTAATCCAGTTGTTGGTTCATCTAAAACTAAAATTGTATTTTTAGATGTCTTTTTTTGCAAGAAATTAGCTAACTTAATCCTTTGTGCTTCACCACCAGATAAATTAGTTGCTTGTTCTCCTAATTTAATATATCCTAAACCTACTTCATTCAATAAATCAAGTTTATGTTTAATTGATGGTATATTTTTAAAAAATTCCAGAGCTTCATCAACAGACATTTCCAATACATCAAAAATATTTTTTTCTTTGTAAAGAATTGATAAAGTTTCTGAATTATATTTTTTGCCATTACATTCATCACATTTTACATAAACGTCAGGCAAAAAATGCATAGATATTTTAGTAACACCATCACCGCAACATTTTTCACATCTTCCACCAGGTACATTGAATGAAAAACGTGATTTTGTATATCCTCTTGCTTTTGATTCAGGTAATGATGCATATAGTGCTCTAATTTCATCAAATAATCCAACATATGTTGCAGGATTTGATCGTGGTGTACGACCAATTGGTTCTTGATCAACAGCAATAATTTTGTCAATATTTTGTATTCCTAATATTGACCTAATTTTGCCAATATTTGGATTATGTTTTTTGAAAAGTGCTTTTTCAATATTGGCAACTAAAATATCATTTACTAATGTTGATTTACCACTACCACTCACTCCAGTCACTGCAATTATCTTACCCAAAGGAAAGGTAACATCAATATTATTTAGATTGTTCTTTGTGGCTCCTTTTATGGTAATTATCCCTCCTGTACCACTTCTTCTTGATTTTGGCCAAGGTATTTCTAATTCATGATTTAAATATTTGGCTGTTAATGAATTTTTATTTTTTAAAAAATCATTAACATTACCCTGAGCAACAATGTTTCCACCGTTCACACCAGCGCCTGGTCCAATATCAACAATATAGTCACTTGCGAGCATAGTATCAGTATCATGTTCAACAACAATGATAGTGTTACCTAAATCCCTCATTTTCTTCATTGAAAGAATAAGTTTTTCATTATCCTTTTGGTGTAAACCAATAGATGGTTCATCTAAGACATAAATGATACCTGACAATGAAGAACCAATTTGCGTTGCCAATCTAACTCTTTGTGCTTCGCCACCAGAAAGAGTCATAGCATTACGTGAAAGTTGCAAATAATACAACCCTACATTTTCTAAGAAATTTAATCTATCTAAAATTTCTTTAATTAATGTGGCAGTTATTTCTTCTTCATAGACACTTAATTTTAAATTAATAATAAATTCTATTGCTTCAGAAATATTTAAATTTGTAAATTCACTGATATCTAAACCACCAATTTTTACACTTAATGAGGTTTTAGAAAGTTTTTTACCATGACATTCAGGACAAACAACTTCAGAAAGATATTTTGAATAATATTCTCTTGCAAAATCATTAGATGTTTCATTGTGTCTTCTAGTGATTAAATCACACATTCCTTCAATATATGAAATATTCTCACGCTTAATACCAGATACAGAGACAGTTTTAATTTCTATAGGTTCATCACTGCCATTAAAAATGTATTCCAAATGAATCTTTGGTAAATCTTTGATTGGAATATCCTTATCAATATGGTAGTGTTCTAATAAAGCATTAAATTTTTGTCATTCTAAATTTGTTGTATTAACAAGATTTTTAAAATAATCAATTCCTCCATCATTTATTGATAATTCTGGATTAGAAATAATTTTTTCTTTATCAGGTTTGAACACTGTTCCTAAACCTTTGCATGTACTACACGCGCCTGTGGGTGCATTAAACGAAAACATTCTCGGTTCAATTTCTGGAACACTAAAACCACAAACTTTGCATGAATGATTTCTAGAATACAAAGTTTCTTTGTCATTAATCAAAACCAATACTTGATTATTACCATATTTCAGTGCATTTTCTATTGATTCATTAATTCTAGTGATTGTTGCCGAATCTTTATGTGCAACAATACGGTCAATTACAATATCTAAATTATGAATTTTGTTTTTTTCTGTTTCTGTAATTTCATCAAGATTAATAAAATTACCATCTAATCTAACCCTTAAAAAACCATCTCTTTTTAGTTTTTCAAATTCATTTTTAAAAGTTCCTTTGGAATTTTTAATATATGGAGAAAGAATAATGATTTTGTCATTATCTTTTATGTTTTGTAAAATTTTTGTTTCAATTTGTTTAAGTGTTAAGGCTTCAATTTTACCATGTCCATTAGGACAATATGGTACACCAATTTTTGAATACAAAACCCTTAAAAAATCATATATTTCAGTAACAGTACCTACTGTACTACGCGGGTTATGAGAGGAAGTTTTTTGTTCAATGGAAATTGTTGGACTTAATCCTTCAATTTTTTCAACATTTGGTTTTTTATTCCCACCCAAAAATTGTCTTGCATATGTATTAAGTGATTCTAAATATCTTCTTTGTCCTTCTTCATAAATTGTTGAAAAAGCCAGTGAAGATTTACCACAACCACTTACACCAGTAAATATAATTAATTTATTTTTTGGTAATGA
Source organism: Mycoplasmataceae bacterium (assembly GCA_031255095.1). Taxonomy (GTDB): domain Bacteria; phylum Bacillota_I; class Bacilli_A; order Mycoplasmatales; family Mycoplasmoidaceae; genus Malacoplasma_A. The sequence continues at coordinate 2,032 of JAIRTE010000016.1, read as the reverse complement.
AATACTAACGTTTTTTAAATTATTTTCATTTGCATTAGTTATTTTTATAAATTCATTCATAGTTTATTGATGAATAAATTATATTTATTACCAAAATTTATTGATTTGTGAATATGATAAATATTCCATTAAAGAATAGATATTTTGGGATTGTTTATACATACATTTTTGTTAATTTTTATATTTAAGGTTTTCTATTTTAGTTTTCAATAACTTCTTTACAAATTTTTTATTGATTATTCTTCTACAAGATTAGTTTATTTTTTTATTTGACTTGTGTTTTTTGTAATATTTATAACCAAAAAAATCCTCCTATACCCAAGGTGATTATTGCCAAACTAATTACACTAATCATAATTCAATTAATAGCATTAGCACTTAAATTCACTACTTTTAATTGAATATCCTCATCAATGCTATTTCCAAGTTTAACATGAATAATTTTATTTTTAAGTGATAAATCAGCATTGTTGGCAACATATTCATCAATACTTTCATTTTGCAATAATAATTTTTTTAAATCTTCATAATTATGCAAATGATTGATGTCGTTAGGTGTAACATTGATAACTTTTTTATCAATTATTGGTTTTTTTCATCCATAAAATGTTCATTCTTGATTATTAGGAACATATTTGATCGTCACACTGCCATTTAAGTAATTCTTAATAATTTGGAAATCAGTAGTTTTGAAATCAATAATGTTTCAAATTTTATCATTTTTATTGACGAATTTGTCGATATTTTTTACTACATCTACATCATCAATAAATTTTTTACCATCAATGATGTTTTTACCAGATAAAAAACTTATTTTTTTGGTATCTGTGTTTGTCATAATATTGTTGTCATTGAAATAATTTTTAATATTTTTCAAACTTGTAATTTTGTTTTCTTGTACAAAATTTTCTGCATCAATGTATTCATTCATTTTTAAATAATTCATTCTGAAAAATAAATTTCCCATATCATCTCCATCAATATACATTTTGTTTTTATATGAATTTTGTTCATTAAAAAATAAATTTTTATTAACTGTGGTCATTTTACCATTAACATAAGTATCATAAGAAAATGTAAAATTACATTTTTCAAACATGTCGTTAAATTTTGCTATATCATTTTCCAGTACTAATTCAAAGCTTTTGTTTGTGTAATCCACATTTCTAATTTTTACAAAATCGGCAAGATTAATATAATTACCCTTGATATTTTGATTAGTATCTTCCATATTCAAAGTTCATAAAAATCTTCAAATTTCCATAATTCATAAGAAACCAGTTTTTAATTTTTCTTTAAAATACACTTCTGGTATTCCTTTTACCGATACTTCACCACTATCAAAATTTCTATTAATACCAAAAGCAAGATTTATATCTTTGCCACTATTTAAAACAGTGTTGTAATGTATTTTTGCATTTATGTCTTTATAAGATTTTTTAGCATCTCAAATTAATTTTGTGTTAGCAGATAATTTGATATCACTATCTAGTGCTGTAGTATTGATTGTAGAAGTGGAAACATATAAATTATTTAATGCAATTTCATTTCAGTTTTGTACTCTTTCTCGTGCTTCATATATGGGATCAATAGCACCTGTATTATCAAATGAACCACATGCTTCTACAGTATCATATTTTTCGAATTGTGCAAAATTATTGCACAATAAACTTAGAGGAATTGATGTTTTAATTCCATTTAAAAATATTTTTTTCATATTAAAATTAAAATGTATTGGGCAAGTATTTCAGCCATCCACGATAGTATCAATATCTCATGTGTCAGCATAAAGTGATTGCGCTAAGGTTACTGAAGCATTATCAGAATAGTATTTAATGCTTGTTTGTTCTGTAACAAATGCTGTATTGTTTAGCATTGGTGTTGTTGTCAAAACTAAGTTCAAAATACTTTTAATTTCCATACCTATACTACAAGATTTGCTATTTTTGAGCAAATTTTTCTATAGGAAAAAGTGTAAAAATAAATTAGCTTTTATATACGTAGTATATAACTAAAATTTTTAAAAAATTTT
>JAIRTE010000001.1 GCA_031255095.1 Mycoplasmataceae bacterium | reverse complement strand
TCTTTTTGAATTTTAGGAATGTATTCTTTTATTAATTCTTTTTGAATATTAATAACATCTTGAAATTCATTGATGGTTTTTTGTAGACGTTTGTTAGAATTAATTAATTTCTCATTTTCGATTTTTAATTTTTTATTTATACACGTTTCAGAATGTTTAGACATATTTATTTTTAGTATATTTCTTTTTTTAAATGGGAAGCCACATTTTATTTTTTTACATAGTAAATAATAACGTATCCATTGATACAATGCCAATGTTCCGGGATAATTTTCATTGTATTTATAAGTACCTATACCAGTAAGTTTCTTTTCCAATCGAATAAGTTGATTCTTTGATAAAAGAAATCTAAAGATATATGGCAATTTTATTTTTAAAGATGTTCTGATTTTTTTCATGAAGTTTGTTTTGAATTAGTTGTCCAGAAAAAACCTCCAGGCTTATTCATCTATATGCCTTTGTAACAACAAATCCTCTTTTAAATAATTCTGAACCAAGCTCAGTTGCAGTTTGTTTATAAAACTGATGTGCTACAACTGTCTTAAATTTAATTTTTCAATCAATAGGACTTTGCTTTTTCATAATGTGTTTCAGATGAATTTTGAAACACTCCAAAAATAGAAAGTCTGTTTAGAATAAAATAATTTTTATAATATTAGCATTATGACACAAAATTTAATTTTAAAATATTTTTCAGAAATTTGTCAAATTCCCCATGTTTCTGGTAATGAAAAAGGAGTAATTGATTATATAGTTAATATTTTAAAACAATATAAAATAGTCTATAAGGTTGATAAAGTTGGCAATATCTATATCAAGCATATTGTCAACAATAAAAAACCATCTATATTATTACAAGCACATATGGATATGGTTGGTGTTAAAACAGAAAACTCAAAACATAATTTTTCAAAAGATCCAATTGCATATTATGAAGACAACGGTTTTATTAGAGCTAAAGAAACTTCATTGGGTGCAGATGATGGTATAGGTGTGGCCATGATTTTAGCAATTTTGACTGATGATAATACAAAAAATTTTAATTTAGAAGCATTATTAACTGTTGAAGAAGAAACAACTTTTAAAGGTGTGCAAAATCTTTTGCCTAAATATTTTGAGTCTAAATATCTAATTAATTTAGATTCTGAAGAAGATTATTTCATTACTATTGGTAGTGCTGGTTCTGGCACAGGAATTATTAAATACAATACTAAGCCTAAATTAACTAGTGATAAGAAATATACCATTTCTGTTAATGGTAATTTGGGTGGACACAGCGGTGTACAAATACATGAAATTAGAATGAATATTATTGTCGAAATCTTTAATGTATTAAAAAACATTAATGATAATGTTGAGTTTGTTCTTACAAATCATATTGATGGTGGTCAAGCAACTAATGCTATTCCCTCAAATATTAAATTTAGTATTTCTACTAAAGACATTAACAAATTTAAAAAGGAGTTTGATAAAGAATTTAAAAATTTAAAAAATGCATTTGTTAATGATAATAATGTTAATTACACAATTATTGAAAATAAGGATAAAAATATTAAACAATTATCAGTTGTTGACACAACAAAAATCATTAATATTGTTAATGCTTTATATAGTGGAATGAAATATTATGATTTCAAAATTAGTTCTACTTTATCTAGCACCAATGTTGGTATTATTAATTTTAATAATAACACATTAACTGTCAAATCAATGTTTAGAAGTTCTAATATGTATTTAATGAAGGATTTCAAAAACCACGTTCAAGCAATTGCTAATTTAGCAAATGCCAATTTTGAAATCGATGAAATAGTTCCAGGTTTGGATCCAATGGTTAATAATCCATTGGCAGAAAAAATCCAAAACATTGCAAATAAAAAATTTAAACATAAAATGGATATAGTTTCTGTCCATGCAGGTTTAGAAATGAGTGATATTTTAAAGAAATATCCCAATATGATTCCAGCAAGTATTGGACCAAATACATATGATGTTCATTCTGTTAATGAAAATGTTGAAATTAAATCAATATTTTTTATTTATGATTTATTAAAAGCTATTTTTGAGGAAATTTAAATAAGTATTTAAAATACTATTTTTAGAAATCTTCTAATTCTATATCATCATCCTTAATCTTATCAGAATCTTCAGGTTTTTCTTTAGGTGGTTGAGATGGTTGAGATTGTGCATGTTCTAATTCAAATGTTGACTGTGCAGATAATATTGATGCTTGCTTATTTTTTTGTTCATTACGTTTTGCTTTATAAGGAGTATTTTCATCATATACAGTTCGTAATAATGTTGATTCTTTTTGTTCGAAAATAGTATTTTTTTCATCAGCTACATGTCTAACAACTTCATTTAAAACTTCAGTGCTGGTAGAAAAACCATATCTTTGAAATACATCAAATAAAGAAATATCACCAATTTTCATTTCATTTCTGAGAATGTTTCTTTTTGCATTTGCTTGTACAGCTGCTGGCACAGAAGGATCATTACGAACAACAACGGAAAGATCCCTAGAATATTCTGCAACATCTCTAGAAATCAATGGTATAAGTTCAGCCTGAGAAAATTTTCTAATTTTTCCACTATCAAATAATAAATCAGAAGCAATTGCATCTATGGGACCTGCTTCTTCAGGTTTAGAGTTTTTTAAAAAACTATCATATAATTCTGTAGTCTTGTATATTTGATATTCTGATAGACCTAATGATTGCAATTTTAATGTTGTGTTAGCATGAAAAAATTCTAATAAATTAAGCTGTTCCTTTGGTTTTTTTCGTTCAGTATAATCAAAAATTCTATTTGCCAAATATGCACGATGCAGACACAAATTTAGAATTTCTTCACGCATATTATTAGGACGTTTTGATACATTATCACTAAAATTTTCTAAAACTAAATTTGGCTTTTTCCATACTACACCATAGTTATTTTTATCATCAAAAGAAAATGATAACATTCGTCCCAAATTATCAATTTTATAAATGTCGCCATGCTTTGAATGTATTTGATCAGGAAAATCCCTATCAAATTTTTGGAAAAAAGTCAATTCTCCTTTAAATAAACTTAATATATGTTTATATGTATTTGGCGTAGCAGTAAGATTATTATTAAAATAATTCGAACAATATAAAAGAGGAGCAATAGCATTAATTCTTTGATCAACCATTGGGTTGTTAGCATTTGCAATTCTTATTTGATCAACTAAAATATCAACGTTTATCTTACGAAATAATGTTTCTGTAAGTGGAATAGAGCGTGTAATCGACGTTTGTGTTTGTAGTATCGGAGGTGGTACACGGGCGATCAATGTACTTAAAAAATTATCAATATATCCTAAATTTTGATCATATTTTGAAAATGAAATATCAACTTGGTTACATCTACATAATATACTATCTTGTTCAGGAAGATATGTGAAAATTCCATGAAATGAAGTTCGCAATAATAAATCTTGATCTCGTTGTGCAAGGGCTTTTTTATGAATAAAATCAATGAAATTTTCTGAAGCTAAAAATATTTTATATCGATTTGGCAGAACGGAAACCTCATCATTAGTAATTACTGTAATAGGATTGTTTCTAGTATTAACAATGCTGACACCAATTCCTGCATGTACTAATAATGATTTATAATTACTAGGATCAATGGTAACCAATTCAATTGGTTCACCTAATGCTAGTTTTTTTACAGTGCCAAAGTAAGAATATATTCCTGAACGATTAAGAATTATTTCTTGAGTACCTGGTGGTAATATGTATTCTTCAAGTTCTGTTGTATGTTTTTTTGTTCTATTTGCTAATACAGAATGTAAATTATTTAAAAATATTTCTTTGTTTGTTTCGCAATATAATGATAAACCTGGAGGATTTGTTCGTGCTAATAATTCTACATGTTCAATATTTTTATCAATATCAAATCTTTTTTTTACATCATTGACAAATGGCATAATTTTTTCTTTACATTTTTCCAAAGTTGCCAAAATTTCTAAAGCATCGCATGTACTTTTCATTGCATCAAAAAAAGCTTTTGCCATTCAAGTTTTTAGTTCATAACGATAGTCTGGTTCAGCAAACCTTCCAGTATAGTCATAAATGTTATTTGGTTGTAATCATAAAAGTTTCGGTTGTGGACGATTAAAATCAATCACCTTTGTAGTGCTTGTTGGGTTAGGACAAATATGAGCCATAGCACATAGATTCATATAACCATCATATACAATTTTAAAAATATCGGGGATAAATTTAGTTAATTGTTCACGTGTCATAAATACATTTTGATCACAAATATATTCCTCTTTTTCTCTTTCAGGACACAAAAATGCAAATTTAGATGTTGGCATAACATATGTGTTTGCCAGACTTATTTTCCGATCAAATTCATTAAATATTAAATAACTTTGATATTTTGGAACTATACTACCATCTTTGTTTGTAATGCAAACGCTGTCATTTAATATAGTACTAACTAAAGTATCATCAATCTTTGCTACATACAAGGCACTAACCAATCTGTCTTTGTCAACATCAATAAAATATTCATCATGTGTAGTACCAGTAAGGGGCATAAATTGACGTTTATCAATAAATGGTGTAACAAATTCTATTGCAGTTACTCCTTCAGGAAGTTGAGCATAATCATTAACCACTGTTAATATTTTATCATTAAAAAATACTGAACCATGTATGGGAGAATTAACCAATTTTATTATCATATTAATATGATAATAAAATAATAATTTTAAGTAACAAAAATTTTATTTACTAAAATGACATATAATTATTATTAAAATAATAATTATTTTAATTTTTCTAAATAAAATCTATTTAGTGTATCAACTGTATTCTTAATTTCAGATTGATTTATATAACAAGATTGGAATCGAATTTTGTTATTAGAATTTAAAAAAGCAAAACCATCACCATTACCATATAATTGTAAACCACGATAATTATCAAATAATAATAATGATTCATATTCAGTGCCTAATTTAAAAATAAATTTAGAATTGATGTTTTTATAATTAGGTAAATTAACAAATTCACCATTGATACCATGCATTGTAAAAATAATTGAAGCATCAGCTTTTTTAACCAATGAAATTAATTCATCAATTAATAATAAATATTCTGAATTAGAATTAATTAAGAAATCTATATTTGGAATAACAATTAATAAATTTTTGATTTTTTTATCACTATTTGATTTATTGTAAGCATCAACATATTTAAAAATAGATAATTTTTCAATTCTGCTTTCTAAATGTTGTTTAAGTTCTTTAAACTTGGTATATGTATTTTCTTGCATAACAATTGGTTCTATTAAATGAGGTAAATCTTTAAAAATAGTTAGATTTTTTTCTAAAACATTGAAAATAACTATTTCTCCTTCATTTACAGAATTTAAATAAGCAAAGGATGTTATTAAAACACTTAATAACATGTTTCCTCCACCACCAATTTTACCAATAATTAAATTAATATGTGAATTATTATAATTTAAGTTTAATGGTGTGTGATTATTATCAATACCAATAACACTTGTATTTTTTGTTCCTTTGACTTTTTCCATTAAATTACTAATTGAAATTTTTTCTTTATTAACATTAGGAATTTCAAAAGAAATAAAAGTGTCTTTAAAATTAATATTACATTCTGTGACACTCATTGCTTTACAAATTTCTCTTTGCAATCTAATAATAGCATCTGAATCCTTGACATTTTTTGTTTTAAAAGATATTTCTTTAAACAAAGGCATAACATTAATATTAGTTGAAGTAATAGAAATATTTTTAGAATTTAAAAAAGTTATTAATCTCTCTAATAATGTTTTAGCTTCAGTTTCGATTAATTGTGAATTTAGAATACTTGTATCAGTTAAAAATTCTACAGGAGGAGTTGGTAAAGATAATTTTTCCTTAATTTGAGAATCTTTAATTTTAACAACTTCGGTATCCTCTGGTTTCTTCTTCAATTCTATATTTTGTGTCAATTTTTCTTTTACAGTTTCATCACCTAGCATTTTAATAATTTTAGCTTTTAATTTTAATATAAAAGTAGAATTAGTTTTGCCTAAAATTGCAATAATTGAAAAAATAAATAATAATATAAAAATAATAATTATTGTTACTCACAATATGGAAACAAATATTGAAACCATAAACATACCCAAAAAACCACCATTAACAAAGAAGAAAAAATGGTCATAATTATTGGCAATTTTCATTCATTCAAAAAATTCAAAAGTATAAGTTTTATTAATTGTTTTGAAATCAATTCCTCATTCACCACCAATATTAAATTCTCAATTAACAGAAGCAATAATTGTACAAATTGAAATTATTAAAATAAAAAATCAAACTTTAATCATGCTCATTTTTCTTAATAATTTTGTTGCAATTGAAGTTTTAATAAAAGATAATATCAACAATAATAAAAAATACAAATAAACAAAGTATTTTGTAATACCAAATAAAAATTCAAAGAATATAGAATCTAAATAACAACCAGTATAAGGTACTCTTGCTGCAGAAACTAACAATAATACTAAAAGAACAATTCTAATAATCAAAGAGGCAACTGGATTGGCTTTAATTGCTTTTTTATTTTTTTTTGCTGTGTCAAAATCATCGCATTTGATTTTAACTGTTTTTAACTGAGTTTCAACCATAAACTAAAAGTTTTGATTTTGGTTTACTATAGTAATAATAACCAAAGGTTCTTTATCAAATGTTTTTTTGTATTTGTTAGTAGATTCACGTCTAATAATATTTTTAAATTCCTTAACATTATAAGGATTAGATGCTAAAAATTTATTAAATTTAGTTGTTAATTCGGCATTGATCTGATTAATACTATTAATAGATTTATTATCAGTGCCAACAATACCAACTGTTGAATAGCTTTGCTTAATAATTTTTTTGTTAGTATCATCTAATAATAAAGAAATAATCAAAGCACCTGAAGTTTTCATAGTGCTACGTTCTTCAATAATTGAAGTATTAGAATCAATCATTCCACTGCTGCCAATAAATTGAGGTGAAATTTTAATATTTTTACCTTCATCTTTAGCATTGTAAACACCATTTTCAAATACAATAGATTTACCATTGTCAGCAAATAATAAATTAGAAATATTAAAACCTGTTGTAGTAATTAGGTTTAAATATTTAATAAAATCCATTTGTAAACAAGAAACAGGAATAATGTATTGTGGTTGTAAAATTGAAATTAACATTTTATGATCTTCATTTGTTGCATTTATTGGTAAAACAGAATCAAATTTATACATACGTGTAAATAATTTTGAAACATTATCAAACATTTCTGCTTGTTGTTTTTCAAAACCATTAATTGTTTCACAAGCAAAAACAAAAGAATCATCTTTGCTAATTCTGAATTCTATCTCACTTTCAACACCATCAATTTTACCAGCAATCACATCTTCAATTTTGATTGAGAATACATCAGGTTGATATGAAAGTAGTACCACAGCATTTTTAGACTTAATCATGTCTAAAGGTTCAATAATTTCAATTTGATCTTTGACAAAACCATTTTCAATCATAAAAGTAATTAATTTTTTAACATTTTCATTTGTAAAACAAATTGGTCTTTTAAATTTAGAAGCATATTTAACTGCTTGTAAAATTTTATACATATCATCTTCATATGAAGCAAAGAATACTCTACCATCTGTATCAATTAATACATTGTTCATTTCATTACTAATTTGATATCTTGGAGATACAAATCCATCATATGAATCAATATTATTTACACCTAAAATTAAAATATTGTTTCTGCCTTGAGTAAAACTGTTTATTTGTAATAAACTACTTTGAAATAATTTTGTTCTTTCAGTTGAAATAATGAATTCATCAATGAAAAGTACATTAGTATTATCACTTGCTTTAAAAATTAAGCCAAAAGAAGTTGGGAATTTAGTAAAAGTACTAAATGATGACACCAAAGTGTTACCTAATTTAGTATTACCAAAGTTTTTTAAACTACTAAAAGATATTAAACCAACATCAACATTGTTATTTTCTAGAAAGATTGCAATTTTTTCTTCAATAATATCATTTAAAAAAATAGGAATATCCAATTCCTCCTTGCAATTATTAGTAAGTTTATTTATTAATGTAGGTAAAGAACCAAAGTTATCATGTTTTGGCATACCAATGAAAATACCTTGGATTTTTGCTTTATTTTCAATTAAGTAAGTGTAATCAGGAATTGTATTCATAATACCTAAATTAACAGTGGTAGGCACATAAATACCAGTGTTAATTACAAAAATATCTTCATCTACATGTAGTAGGTAACAATTATTTCCTTTTTCATTAATACCACCCAATGGTATGAACTCTATTTTAGACATTTATAAGTTATGTATATTATAATGTTTATTATAATAAGATTAAAAAAATAAATATGAATTCTACATTAAAAAAGAAAATTGGGTTTCTATCAGGAGTTATTTTTGTAGTTGGTTCAACTATTGGTTCAGGGATGTTTGTTAAAAACAAAAGTCTATTAGAATACAATAATGGTGACTTAGTTTCAATACTTATAGGTTTTGGTATTGCTATTTTGGGAATTATAGCTTTAGCTTTTACACTAAAAGAAATAATTTCTGGTGTTAAACATGAAGATCAAGCACAAGGAATTACAGGTTGAGTAAAAACATATAATTCAAAATTTACTTACAATGCTGCCAATATCTTCATGGCATATATTTATTTACCTGTTAATTTTTATATCATGCCAATGTATGCCATTGACCAATTTGCTTCAGGATTAGGTCTTTCTGCACACATTAATTGATGGATAGCATCATTAATTAGTTTAGGAATTATGTGCTATTTTGTTTTGTTGTGTGGTGCTTCTTCAAAAATGACATTATTGCATAATTGAATCTTTTTGGCATTAAAATTTTTACCTGTCATTGCAGCTATGGTTATTGGTTTCATTTGAATAGCTATGGGAAATAATCCTGCATCTACCGATTCAATAACTGTAAGTGAAAAAGACCATTTTTTAAAAGCGATACCAACATTTGGTATTTTAATGTGTGTGCCTGCAATATTTTTTGCATATGATGGGTTTTATTTGGGTACTAGTATTACACATGAATTAAAAGAACCAAAAAAAATAACTTCTGTTATGGTAGTAGGTATATTATTTGTTTCTTTGGTTTATATTACTATGTCTGTTTCTTTAATTTTATATAATGCTGGGGCATTTGATAAAAGTGAAATCATGCCTGAAGGATTATACAAAACATTTCAAGTATTAATTACCATGAGTATTTTAAGTGTGGTAAATGGTTATGCACTATATGGTAGTGAAAACTATCGAGATTTAATTAAAAATAAATGTGCTATAGGTGGTAAGAAATTTTTACCTCTTATGGAAAAGGAAAATAGTAAAAAATATGCTATGTTTTATTCTTTATTTTTATATATTATTATCTATATTATTTTAACACCAATTGGTTATTTTTATTTAAGTACATATGATGAAGGATATGGGGATCATTTTGGTAACATACTTACTTTTTCTGATGAAATGGGTAATTGAACATCATTGATAGTTTTTGCATTAATTGCCATTGCTGCCTATGGTTGTTTAAAAAATAGAAAAACAAATAAAATACAAGTAGAAAAAGATAAGAAATTCCCGTTTGCTGCAATATTATCAATATTAATTATTGTTGTATCTTTTGTTGTAAGTTTTATAAGAGTTGTTTACAACTTGATTTATGCTGCATGTGACCAAGAAGAATTTGAAACATTATTAGAATATATTATGCCAGTATTTGTATTACTATTATTTGTAGCTTTAACATTAGCATTAGCTGCTTTTTATACTTCAAAAAATAACTCTGTTGGTATTGTTAGTAATGACGAAAAAGTAGATGTTATTGCATCTTCTGAATTTAAACCAATTGTTAATATTCAATTATCTAAACTTGATGAATTCAAACCTGTGGTTACAACACCTATTATACCAGCTGTAAAAGAAATTGATGACAACGCTACTTTTACTAATACAACAAATGCTTTTGTACAAGAACAAATTCCTACTTCTATTCCAACAGCTGAACCAATCGTCGACTCAATTCCATCTGATCCTGAATTACAAGCAGCAAATTTAGTGGATGATTATTACAATAATAATATTGCAAGTCATCCAATACTTAAAAATTCACCAAAGGAAATTTTATCTGATGTTGTTAATGATGATTTTTATGCAGTACCTAAACCTAAAGAAAAAACTAAAAAAGTTGTTTCTAAACAAAAAAATATCAAACCTGCTAAAAAGCAAGCAGTTAACAAAAAAGCAAAAAGTGTTAAAAAATCAGCTGTTAAAACTTCTAAACCAAAAGTTGCTAAAACTACAAAAAAACCTGTTTTAAAGGCAAAAAAATCTACTCCAAAAAAGAAAAAATAATACTTTTTTGTTAAACTTATATAATAAAATTTTTTTATTTTAAGTTATTATTTTTGGCCTTATAAAAGAAATATGGAAGTAAAAAAAAAATACAAATTTTTATTTATTGCACTTAGCATAGTTTCACTAGGCACTATTGCAACTTTATCCACTTTATTAGCACTTAAAAGTTGCAGTACTAATCATGTAGAAACTACTGTTTTGAAATATACTTCAAATTTTACCAAAACCACAGCACAATCTTTAGCACCAACAGTTTTAGTACCTTCAGAGAATGAATTGGTTTTAGAAGAAGGTGCTGAAACAACTAAAGAATATATTTGTACACCATTGAACACAGAAGAAGTGGTTAAGTATTTACAAAATCATAAAGTTGATGCAAAATTTGATCAACAAAATGTGCAACCTGTGACAACAAATAATTGTTATGAAATGACATCAACATTTATTAAAAATAATTTTACATCGCAATTTTTAATAAATACATTTGTTAATGGATTAATGCAATGCGATTTACGTTCTTTTTTAGAAAGTGACAAATTTACTGTTCATTTTGGTGATTCTAAAAATTTAGAAACTGAAATTATTATTGTTAAAGAAAATGAAAATAATTTTTCTGTAACTAAAATATTTGAAAATGATATACAAGAAAAAATTTCAATAAACAAAAACAGTTCTAACACAGAATTTTTTTGTAAACGTAAACAAAGTCACAACTTCGCTGACTTTTCTAGCCAAAATTATAATCAACATCATGTTATAACTAATGATAATACTAATTTGCATATATTAATTGATGAAAATGAAACAAAATATATTGATTCAACATTTTTAATGTATCTTGGTGATACATATTATGAAAATATAAAAAACGGGCTTCTTACAAGTAGTGATATTATAGAAAATTTTAAAAGAGGGTTTCCAACATCAATCTCCTCTTTTGATTGAACAAATTGAATAACAGAATATGTACCAATACCGACTAGAAAATAAAATATTATGGAAGTGAGAAAAAAATATAGAATTTTATTTATTGTACTTAGCATAGTTTCACTAGGCACTATTGCAACTTTATCCACTTTATTGGCACTTAAAAGTTGTAGTACTAATCATGTAGAAACTACTGTTTTGAGATATACTTCACATTTTGATGAAATCACAACACAATCTTTGCCACCACTGGTTCTTTTGCCTCCAGAGAATGAATTGGTTCTAGAAGAAGGTGCTGGAACAACTAAAGAATATACTTGTACACCATTGAATACTGAAGAAGTGGATAATTATTTACAAAATCACAAAGTTGATGTAAAATTTGATCAACAAAATATGCAGCCGACAATAACAAATAATCGTTATGAAATGACGTCAACATTTATTAAAAATAATTTTACACCACAATTTTTAATAAATACTTTTGTCAATGGATTAATATCAATGGATTATTATGGTCATGAAGGCAACTTTTTAAATTTGAGTATTTTGGAGGAAAACACAGATTTGCAGACAGAAATTGTAATAGTTAAAGAAAATGAAAATAATTTTTCAGTGACCAAAAGTATTGATGATTTTGTACAAGAAAAAATTTCAATAATAAAAAATAATTCCAATACTGAATATTTTAGTACTTTTGAAGTTTTCAGTCCAAGGTTTGTGCCATTTGATGCTTTTTCTAGATCATTTAGCAGGGCGTGGGAACAAAAAAATATCATTAATAATGATAAAACTAACTTACATATATTGATTGGTGAAAAAGGAGAAAAATATATTGATCCCAAATTTTTATTTTCATTGGAAGATGAATTTCATGAATCTGCAAGTCATGGATACAATTTTGTAATTTCTCCATGTGATTGAACAAATTGAACAACACCATATGTACCAATAGCACCAGTTGAATAATTTACAGTATTAAATTCTACACCTTGCTAATAATTTCTAATAGTTTTGGTCCAGTAATTGGATCAAAGCTTAAAACATGATAACCTTTTGGTAAAAAAATACAATGTTTTTTATCTTTAATTTTAGAAAATAATCTTTGTATTTTTTTGGCTTTATAAAAATAATCTTCTCCAGTTTGAATGTAATACATTGGTTTAGCTTTATTCGATAGCTTTTTAAAGGTTTTAAAGGCTTTTGGGAATGTTTGTCAGGCACATAATGCAGATTTATTATTTTTGCTTGTAGAATTATCAGTAACAACTCTAGTACGAATTAAAATTGGATTATTTGTAATTTTATCCACTGGTTCTTCTGCATGCTTGTCATATGTGGTGATATTGGTAAGAAATGTGAATAAAACCTTAAAATAATTACCTATTTTAACTTTTAATGGTTTTGGTGAAGGGTCAAGAATAACACTAGGTATGTTTCATGACACAATATTTTTAATTTTATCATAGTGTTTTGTATAATAAACAAAATTAGTTGCCCCACCTCAAGATTCACCTATTAAAGTAATTGGTAAATTAATTTCTTTTTTAATATATTCTATAACACAATCCATTTCCTTAACATAATCTTTAATAAACATAGAAGCTTTGCTTTTATTAGAACCATGTTCCATACGTTCAAATGAAACCAAATAATGTTCATCAAATACATATTGATCCATAATTTTAACATTGTTTAATGTAATTCCCATTCCACCATTATAAAAGAATATCTTTGTATTCTTAGTAATATTTTTAGGTTTAATAATAATACAAGGAATTTCATAATTTTTATATTTAATACCAAAAGTATTTATTCTTTCATCACTAAATCTTTTAATCATTTGCATAATCTTTATTCCACGTCACTAAATTGTGATTTATATAAATCAGCATATTCTCCATCTATTGCTAATAATTCTTCATGTCGACCAACTTGTAAAATTCTGCCCTCTTTTAAAACAACAATTTTATCAGCATCTAAAATTGTGCTTAAACGGTGTGCAATTAATACACTTGTTTTATCTTTAAGTAATATTTTTTGTGATTCTTGAATTTGTTTTTCTATTTTTGTATCAATGTTACTTGTTGCTTCATCAAATAATAAAAAACTGTGGTTTTGTATTAAAGCTCTGGCGAAAGTTAATAATTGTTTTTCTCCAGCAGAAATATTTAAATTATTACTTAAAATTGTTTGAAATTTATCTGTGCATGAATCAATAAAATTGATTATTCCTATTTTCTCACATATATCAATTACATTTTCCATTTTAGCATCCTTTGCACCCAATGTTAAATTATTATATATTGTATCTTCAAAAATTCATGTTTCTTGATCGATAAAACTTATTTTTTCACGATATGATTTTTTATTAATTAATTGAAAAGGTATATCATTAATTAGTATCTCCCCATTTTTAATGTCATACAGACCTAATAAAATATTAATTAATGTTGTTTTACCAGCTCCAGTTTTACCAACAAAAGCAATTTTCTCACCTTTATTAATTGTTAAATTAAAATCATGAATAATTTGTGTTTTACCATAATAAAAATCAACATTTTTAAAAACAATTGAATTGATTTCACTAATCATGACACTATTTTTTAAATCTTTTTCGTCTTTCTTTATTTCGTTTCTTTTTAAGAAAGAAGAAATTCTATCACAACAAACAGCTATTCAACTAAATGAATTAATTATTCCACATGTTTCAGATATTGGTCCTTGAATCAAAAAAGTAAGTGCAATAAAGAAAGGTAATTGTGTGAATCCCAATTTATTGTCATTAAAATTAATTAAAATACAAGCAACAATAATAACACTAAAGAAACAGATTTTATTAATTAATTCAATTACTGGTGCATTGAAACCATAAAAGAAATCAGTTTTAAATTGTGAACCTAAAATTATTCGATTATTTTGAATTAATTTTGAACTAATTTTGTCCTGAGCATTAAATGAATTAATTATTGGTAGTGAATTAACCATTTCGTTGATTTTACCACTAAGATGTGAAGATGCTCTAAAATTTTTATAATTAAGTTTCTTAGAAAAATGAAAAATTATACAGCTTATTAGAATTGAAAGTATTGAAAAAGCTGTCACAACCAAACCAATCATTCAATTAAATATGAGAATAATGATTAAAATAAGAACAATTTGAACAACACAAATTATAAATTTGCAAACTGAAGAAAATATACTATTTGAAACACCTCATGTTGTTCCATCTAAAATATCCATAATTACACCCATATTTTCATTTTTTATATTCTCATATTCTGCATGATTGGTTGCTGCAATTAATCTTCCACGTAATTTAACACAAACATTAATATTAATACTTAATTCTATTTTTTTAACAATGATACCAATGATAAAGCAAATTAAATAACATAGAATCATTATTCCACTAAAAAGGGCAATAATATTCATATCAAGTTTATCACCACCTTTATTAATTTGTTCAACAATAAAATTAATATTAATTGGTGCAAAAATACCAATTATTACATTTAAAATCGATAAAGTATAAAAAAGTGTAATTTTAATTCAAGATACAGAAGTATATTCCTTGCAAAATTTAAAAATATTTTTAAAAGTATTATTTTTACGCATCAAAACCTCCTGTATCTGCCTTTTCACCTAATTGATTAATTACCATTTCTCGATAAATTTCACATTTTTCGAATAGATCAGTATGTTTGCCATACCCTACCATTTTGCCTTTATTTAAAACAACTATTTTATCAGCATTAATGATTGTTGATATACGTTGGGCAACAATAATGAATGTTGTCTCATTCATAGTTTTTTTAATATTTTTTCTGATTGTTAAATCAGTTTTAAAATCTAATGCTGAAAAACTATCATCAAAGATTAAAAATTCTGGTTTAATAATTAATGCTCTAGCTATGGCAATTCTTTGTTTTTGCCCACCAGAAAGATTAGAAGCATTTTCAGAAATATATGATTGATATTTTTCTGGCATTTTTTCAACAAATTCTCCAGCATTTGATATTTTAGCTGAGTCAACAACATCTTCTAAATTCTTTTTGTTATCAGCAACACCAAATGAAATATTTTCATAGATAGTATCATTTAATAATATATTTTTTTGCGAAATGTATCCAATCCTACTCCTCAATGCTTTAAGTGAAATATCATTAATAAAAACACCATCAAAAATTATTTCACCTTCTGTAAGTTTAATTAATTTTGGAATCAAATTAATTAAAGTAGTCTTTCCACTACCTGTTGGTCCAACAATTGCTAATGTTTCACCTTGTCTAATAGAAAAAGAAATATTTTCTAATGTTAACTCATTTGAATTAGGATATTTAAATGAAACATTATTAAAAATTAAATTACCTTTAATACTTAAATCACTGATATTTTTGCCTTTATCATAACTATCAGCACTACTTTTGAATTTTAAAATCATATTAATACGTTTGAATAGAGCAAAATTATAAGGCATAGATCCCAAAAAGAAAGCTGATGAAACAATAGCTGATGAAACAACTCCTGATAATATTGAAAAATAAATAATATCAACAACAGAAATTTCAGAAAATCCATGTTTAATGATAACTGAAGCAAAAAAGTAAATTAATACCAATGTGAAAGTTGAAAAAAATGTAAAAATATAGTTCATTGTACTGTTAGTAACGTCAACTTTAGCAAATGCTGTTACAATATTGCTATTTAACTTGTTATTTTTATCAACAAAAAAATCTTCACTATTGGTGGCTTTGATTGTTTTCAAGCCAACAATATCTTCTCTTAAGAATTGTTTGTATTTATCACAAGAATTTAAATGTCTGACACTACTATTTGAAATTTTTCCCGCCAAAATAGAAATTACAACAATACAAATAATCAGAAAACAAATAATTATTAGTGTTAACATTGCACTTGTTTGAACCATATAGTAAATACCAAGTCCTAACATTGTAGGACAAAAAGTTAGCACGATAAAAAAAGAATTAAAAAAAGCTTTGATTGAATTTGAAGTTTCAGTGGAAACATTTAACAAAAATTCTGGTGAGAATTTGGATGTTTCTTCATGAGTAAAACCGGAAATTTTAATATATAAATGTTTTTTAACATTAAAAACTCATTTACCTGCGATATAATTTGCAATAGTCATTGATAAAATATAGAGAATAAATGAAGCTCCAACATAAGCTAACATTATAATTCCACTAGTCATAATTAAATTACGAGAATCATTGTTAGGGGTTGTTGCATTTCTCAATACTTCATTTAGACATTGTGGAATCTGAATTTCACAAAATACCCTACCAACAGAAAAAATGGCGATTATTACAACTAAAAATCAATATTGTCATTTCAAATATTTAAATAAATTAAACATAATTAAATTATAATTTAATGTATGGGTTTAAATGTAATCTTGTTTGAGCCAGAGATTGCTGAAAATGTTGGCAATATTATTCGTAGTTGTGTTGGTTTTAATGCCACACTACATTTAATAAAACCATATGGTTTTTTTTATTCTAGTACTAATCCAATCTTTAAACGCAGTAGTGCCAATTATATTGATAAAATAATTATTAAAGAATATGATTGTTATGATGATTTTTTGAAGATTAATAATATTAGTAGTAAAAATATATTTTTTATCACACGATATGGTCAAAATACTCCAGAACAATGTGATTTTAAAATGAATAAAAATATTTATATTATGTTTGGCAAAGAATCAACTGGCATTAACAAAGAAATTTTAAAGCAAAATCTTAACATGACTGTTAGGATACCTAGTTCCGCTAATGTTAGAAGTTTGAATGTTTCTAATTGTGTAGCAATTTTTGCATATGAATATGCAAAACAAAATAATTACGAAGGTTTAGAAATTTCCGAACCACATAAAAAAGTATTTTAGTTATTTTTGTTTTTTAAATATTTTTAATTAATTACCAAAACAATATTCTATTTCTTTTTCAATATAGAAAGATTTTAGATGCTTTAAGTTTAAATTTATGGTTTACCAATTTGTTTTTGTAATTATCATTTTTTATAAACTGGAAGTGAAGATCAATATGTTGTTGCAATTTCCAATGCTATATCAGTGATATATAAAAACAAATGAAAAATCTTATCACTTTTTTATAATTGATATTCAAACATTATATCTCATAAAAAAGCCTTGTTTTGGCAGTTTTTACTTCTTAACAATTTTAGCAACAATATCCATTGCTGCTAAAGCACCATCAGAAATAGCAGTTGAAACTTGCCTATTTTCACTTTTACTTACATCCCCGATAGCATAAATTTCTGATATTGAAGAAACTTTGCTATTTGGATCAGTAGTTATTATTCCATCTTTAATTTCTAAATTCAATTCATAAGCAAAAGACAATTCTGGTTTACCTCCTTGATTAATAAATACATGATCAATAACAATTTCTTCACCGTTATCTAAAATTACAGAAGTAACATGGTCATTATTACCAATAATAGCCACAATAGTAGAATTAATAACTTTAATTTTAGGATTTAAGTTATTACTATAAGTTGATAAGAAATAAACTTTCTTAGCCAATAAACTTAATTCGACTGCTTCTTCATAATCACCAACTAGTATTACTGTCTTATTTCTAATTAATGATTTATCACAAGTTACACAATATGATACACCCTTATTAACATAGTCTTTTTCACCAGGTATGCCTAATGAGGCATTTTTAACACCTGTTGCAATAACAACATATTTTGAAAAATAATTTGTTTTAGAAGAAGTGTAAAATATATAATATTGATTTTTTTTAGCAATTCTTAATACTTCATCATAAATAAATTCTACACCTAATTTATTTGTATGGTTAAAATAACTAATTGCTAAATCTGCACCTGAAATGTTTTCATATCCAATTAAATTATTAATTTTTGTTAAAGATAATAATTTACCACCAGGGATGTTTTTTTCAATAAAAGCAACCTTTAAACCTGATTTTTTAAGGTAAATAGAACAACTTAGAGCTGCTGGTCCACCACCAACAATAATTACATCATATGTATTTTGATCATTGCTTATAATGCTTTCTAGAGCCATAAGTTAATTATAAATTACATTTATAAATAATTAAATCAGGTGATTAAAGTTGTACAACTTTTTCTACAATAATTATCAATTTACTAATTTAGGATGTTTTTTATAAACAATTTGCTTGAGATATTAGCTTATTTCTTGTATTTCTATATTTCAAAAACCTTCTTTAATGGTGATACCTCATTTTTGATGTAAAGTGATTTCATCAATATCACTATCATTAGCACTTGTATAATCTAGAATAATTGTTCCACTTGTACTAATCCTTCTGAAAATATTTGCACATGAAGTTAATGAAGCACTTGGTTTACATTTAAAAGTTATTTCGGTTAAATTTGAACAACCATAAAATGCAAATTGTCCAATAGTTTCAACAGATTTAGGAATAGTTATATCTCCCAAACCTAAACAGTCTAGAAATGCATTATCTCCAATATTTTTAACATTAGTCATATCTACTTTGGTTAAACTTGAACAACCTTCAAATGCACTATTCATAATAGTTTCTACATTAGGAATAGTTACTTCTTCTAAACTTGTACTACAACCATAAAATGCACTTTGTCCAATAGTTTTAACATTAGTCATATCTATTTTTGCTAAATTTGAACAAAATTGAAATGCACTATTTTCAATATTTTCAACATTAGTTATATCTATTTTGGTTAAACTTGAACATCCTTGAAATGCACCATTCATAATAGTTTCTACATCATTGATAGTTACTTTTTCTAAATTTTCACAACCTTGAAATGCTAATTCTCCAATAGTTTTAACAGAATCAGGAATAGTTATATCCTCCAAACCTAAACAGCCTTGAAATGCACTATCTCCAATATTTTTAACATTAGTCATATCTACTTTGGTTAAACTTGAACATTCAAAAAATGCTTTTAGTCCAATAGTTTCTACATCATTGATAGTTACTTCTTTTAAACTTGAACCTTGAAATGCAAATTGTCCAATAGTTTTTACATTAGGAATAGTTACTTCTTCTAAACTTGAACATCCTGAAAAGGCATTTTGTCCAATATTTTTAACATTAGTCATATCTACTTTGGTTAAACTTAAACATCCTGCAAAGGCACTTTGTCCAATAGTTTCTACATCATTGATAGTTACTTCTTCCAAACTTGAACAGTCTAGAAATGCATTTTGTCCAATAGTTTTAACAGAATCAGGAATAATTATATCTTTTAAATTTTCACATTTATCAAATGCACCATCACCAATTTCCCTCACTGATAACAATTTTCCTTCTAATCGAACATTATTAGGTATTTCAACAACACTCATACCTTTGTTTTGTAATTTTGTTACTTTTGCATATGCATCATTACCATCACCATCACCAACCTTTTCAAATGTTAAATAACCAACATAATCAACTGGATTTAATTCACCACTACCTGATTCCTCATTAGGAGTCTCATTTTCAGATGGTTCACCACCTTTTTCAGAACCATCAGAACCTTCAGGTGGTGTATCTTCTGCAGGCTGCTCTTCTCCTCCACCTTGTCCTTGTGAATCCTTATCAACAGAAGTATCTTCATTATCATCAGCTTGATCTTCTTGATCTTCTTCTCTATCTGGATCCTCATTAGTTGTCTCATTATCAGATGGTTTATTATCATCTTCAGAACTTTCATGTGATGTATCTTCTACAGGTTGTGTAGCTTCTGGAGGTTGCCCTTCTCCACCTTCTTCTTGTGGACCCTCAGTAACAGAATCATCTCCATTATCACCAACTGTTTGTCCTTCTGTATCTTCTGGATCTCCAGAATACACTGGTGATTTTTCTTCTAAAATAATATCAAATTCTCCTTCTTTCTTTGCTTGTGGTTGACAACTAATGAATGGTATTGAAATTGATATAGCTGCAGTGCCAAGTATTAATCCACAAATACAATATTTTAAACTTTTTTTCATACCATTCTTTTATATTTCTATTTTTAGTCTTTTTTTTTTTTTTTTTTTGTTACTATAAGTAAAAAATTGCTAATTTGCCATGAAAGTAGACATTACTGCACCTATTTGGTAATACTTTTGGATTTTAAGTTAGGAGGTTTTTCTGGACAACTAATTGTTACTTTCAATATACTTATTTTTTTAGTGAGAATGAATTTATTCTTTCATTATTAAATCAAATGTAATATTTATCAACAGCTTTTTTAATTTTATCAAAAGTTCTTTTATTGTATTGAATATAACTTAAACATTCTGATTTAAGAAAGCTTCAATGATGTTCGATTGGATAGTTGTCAAGAGAATTTCCTTTTCTACTCATAGAAATTTTAATATTTCTTTTTTTACATCATTCAACATACTCATGACTAGAATATTGATATCCATGATCCGAATGAATGATTGCACCATTGATATTGCGTGTTATTGAGTTTAATGATCTCATTACTAATTTGTTATCATTTCTTTTAGAAACCGCATGGCCAATGATTTTTCAATCATAAGTATCTATTATTGAACTAATATAAACAAAACCATCAGGAGTGTGAAAGTATGTTACATCAGTAAATAATTTTGTTCCCGGTTTAGTTGTAAATCAATTTCTCTTTATTAAATCCTTAAACTTACAATTCATGTATTTCTTATCTACATATTTTTTTTGTTTTAGGAGCTTTGCAAAAATGTTATTTTTTTGCATAATATCACGCAATATTCACTCAGTAATGGGCTTTTGTTTTAAACTTAAACGTATCTTATTAACAGCCAATAAAAGTTTATTTCTGCCATAAATTCCTTTGTTATTTTTGTGTACTGATTTAACCTGTTCAATTAATTCTTTTTTTTCATCTGAAACAGTTTTAATTTGTTTTTTTAAATAAAAAGTTGATTTCGAAATTCCAAGAAACGAAAGTAA
>JAIRTE010000030.1 GCA_031255095.1 Mycoplasmataceae bacterium | reverse complement strand
GAATGTAGATATCGTGCTAAGGGATTTAGAAATTTTGATTGATTTAAAAGCATTATTTTCTTAGTATGTGGCAAATTAAATTATGAGCAAAATTTTCCACTCAAAACGTTATAGAACCTAAAAAATATCCAATGCACAAATATAACAAAAAAATAACAAAATCTCGTATGTGTGTAGTACAAGAGTTTAGCAAAATTTAATTACTGCCAAACCATCATCAATATCTAATATTTCCACACTTATTTTTTTATTATCGTTAAGTTTTTTTAATCATTCTTGAAATTTGACAACTTTTTTCATTAAGTTTCTTTGATTTTTAGTCAATACATCATGTTTATCAAATTTTTTCAAATAAATATTATCAATAAACATCACACCATTAAAATTCAAATATTCCAAATATTTTGTGACTAAAATATCTTGGTGAGATTTACATGCATCAATAAATATTACATCATATTTTTTATTTGGTACATATTCAAATGCATCTGCACATAAAAAAACAATATTTTCACCTGTTAAATATTTGGAAACGATTTTGAAATTATCTATATTTTTCTCAATTGTTGTAATATCTTTAATAAATTGATAAAAATATAATGCACTATAGCCATAAGCACTACCAATTTCCAATAAACTCTTATATTGCTGATCATTTATCAAGTCTGCAATATATTTAGCAGTATTATCCCTAATGATAGGTATTGAGTTTTCAATACATAACTCCTTTAATTCTGTTAATTTATTTTTTGGCATACATCAAGTATTGTTCTAAAATGATAATTGCACTTATCTTATCCTTTTGTTCTTTTTTGTTTTTTATTTTATTTTCATACATTCAATCAAAACTCATTTTAGTGCTTAATCTTTCGTCATAAAGTTCCACTTTTGTATCAATACACTTTTCTAATTCTTTTTTAAAATTTTCAACATACAGGGTAAATTGTGATTTTTCGCCATTCATTTTCAATGGATAACCTAAAATTATTTTTTCTATATCTTTATATGTCGCAATATACTCTTTAATTTTGTTAATTGGTTTAGTAATATCTTCATTAGCATATAAAAAGTTTTCCAATCCTCTAACAGTTAGTTGTAAACTATCTGTAATTGCTATACCCATTGTTTTTGTGCCCAAGTCCAAACCTAATAGTCTCATTAGTTTTTAATGCTTTTCTTTTTGCTAGTTAAATCTTTGTTATAATCCTCAAGATATTGTTTATAGTCATCATTGACATCTTGTTTAGCAATATCGTGTTGATTATCTTCATGTGCTGTATCAGTTGTAATAAATTCTGTTGTGTCAGGGTTTTCTGGTATTTTTGCACCATTTTTTTCCTTTTCCAAAGAATTTTGAATTTGTTGCTCTAATTCAGCTTTTTTATTTGCTCCTGCTTCAGCGGCAGCACGCAATAAATGGTTTTTATATACAAATGTTTCATTGTATACATGTTTGTAGCTTTTAGATATAGAAACGCAACAAGCAACAAGCAATGAAAGAACTATAACACCCAAAATGACACCTATTATTCAATATGTATCACCATAACCCATCATTCCTAAAATCATTAAAATAATAGAAATTATAAAAAAGAAACTTAATACACCAAATGCTTTACCAATTACACCATTGGAAAAAAACTTTGTTTTTGAATTATCTCTAAGTAAGGCCATAAATTATTTTTTCCAAAGTGAAGAAAGTTTTTTTGGTTCAGTTTTAGTTTGTGAAGTAGGTGTTGTTGAAATAACTGGCAGTGTTTGTTTAGGATTTTCTTTTGGTTGTGTTGAAACTGGTGTAGCAGGTTGTGCATTATTATTCCTGATTAAACTTACAGTTGGTTTGAAAGGTTTATCATGAATGATTGTATTTACAGACATAGATTTTGCCACAATTGTTTTATTAATAGATGGAGTAAAACGAGTAGATTTAGTAAAATCAATTAATTTGCCATCATTGTATAGATGTATTTGACCATTTTGATATAATTGCAAATTTCAAATATCTTTGATTGTGTAAATAATTCTAGAAGCTTCTCTTGAAATTAATGCATATTTTGAATCAAATTTACGACAAAGATCTTTATATGTTAATTTAAGATTATCATAAATAAAAATATTGCTATTTTCTTTAGATTCAGAAAGATGTTTTAATTCATCAATAATTCAAGGATAACGAGTCAAAAATTCTTCGATAATGTGTCTTCTTTTAGAAATACCAATCATCATTTTTATGATAAAATCATTTTGAGGGTTATTGGGAATTCTTGCTGGGATATCTTTATTAATGGTATCAGTTGAAGCATAGTGATATTTTTTAAGTAAATCTTGGAAAATTTTTACTTGTTCATCAGTTAAATTATTAAAATTTACAGCCATGTAGTAATTATAAAAGTAATTTCGTACAAAAAAATCATCGTTTTTTTACTAATTTTTTATTCATTTTTGCGATTTTAACTGTAAGTTATCAAAAAAATAAATTATAATTTTTATATATAGTACTAGTATGCCATTAATCAGAAAACAAAGAAATATTACAAACAATGCATATACGACTTTTTTTTCATCTCTTTCTAGTGGAATACATTCAAGTTTTCAAGATATGTATAGATGGTTAAATACTGGTGCAATTGCTTGAAACCTTGTTGATCATAATGATGCAGAAGCCACTGTTGAGGGCGAATATTATGAATTCGATCTACAACAAGGTATTTTACTTGGAGAAGGAAATTTTCATGCTGAAGGTTATCCTGTATATACTTCTGACAATGCTAGATACATACCTATATTAATGCCTAAAAATTCTAATTTGTTTGGTACAGAATCACAAACTGCTGCCACAAATGCTAACAATAATGAGGAAGATATCATCAGTAATTTTAGCGAATTTGTTAATGAAACTAGTTCTATTGCAAAAGATATATTGGATACTGATTCGTCTAAACCAGTTGTATTTTTAGTACCTTATATTAATTCCCAAGGTAACACAGTACTAATTAATATGCAATATACTATTGATACTGATTCTATAAGTGGAGTAAAATTAGAAGCTAATGTTATTGATCCACATAGCAATGGTCAAATTATTACTTCCTATGACCATTCTGATGGACACACAGTATATAACGATATGGTTGAATTAATAAAAACTGGTAATTTACCTAAACATAAAGAATATACTACCAGAGCAAGACGAGAAACAAAATTAGTAAAGACTGAAATGCCTCAAAAAAAAGTTGTAACTGCTAAAAATTTTGCTTCTTTGCTTTTATCAAAAGAAGAATATGTAAATGCAGTTGCTGTACATATGACAAAAAAACATGTATCATATGCTTCTGTTAGAAACAAAACTACAAATAGAAAATTAATAGAAAATAAAATTCATTACAATATTGAAAAAGAAAAAATGTCTAAAACTTGGACAAAAGGTATTTTTGCAAAATTGGTTTTAAATAATTATGCTACTTTTGCTAAGAACAAAAATAAATCATTAAAATTAGAAGGACAAAAAGTTTGAGTTAATGATAAAAAATATCGAACAATTGATAAATTTGGTCGTTTGGTTACTGTTGAAAGTAACACATTTGGTAATGGTGTTAGTATGTATGTAAGAGATGTTGAAGGTAAAATTATGTACAAAAAACGTATTACTGATGTAAATAACATTGATAACAATACTTTATCTCCAGTTGAAAGAAAAAAAGAATTATTTGATTTAATCCTTAGAAAAGCACAGGCTGTTAGTGATATTAAAAAATTAGAAGCTGGTCAAACAAACCCTTTAGGTTTACCAAAGTCTTATTATTCTACAATTGTTAATAACATTGATGTTGCACTTAAAACTAGTTGTGGTCTTGATGACATGCAATTCAAATACATTGATGGTGTTTGTAATTTTTTAGGAAATGAAAATATTGCTTCTTCAGAAACTGTAAATGCTAGTGTAACAAATGCATTATTTGTTGGTAGTGTTGCAGAAAGACATGAATTTATGAAAAAATCTTTAGCTAAGACAGCAAGTGTCTTAATTGTTAGTGGTAACAATAATGTTTCTGAAATTTCTTCTTTTACTGGTGGTTTATTAGACAATGATACATTGACCACAATTGTAACAGATTTCACTAGTGATTTTAGTCAATGTGGTAATGAATTAATTGATAATGCTGCTGCTTTAAATGCTGTAGAAAGTCAAGTGTATGAAAATTTAAATTTAGCTATTGCAAGTGCTGCTCCAACAAGTGCTCCACAATTTAAAACAATTTTGGAACTTTCTAGTGGTGAAAAAGATTCTAGTGCATTACAACTTTCTAAAAAAGATAAAGACATTTTGACTAAAAAAGATATTTTATTTAGTGAAAAAAAATAATTATTTAAAATACAATATTTTAATTAGGTATTTTGAATTGCATCATAAATCTTTTTAGCTAAATTTTTAATTTCTTTTTTAGTAATATAACTAATAGCTATTCGTATACCTCCATCTAAAGGAGCAATATAAATATTTTGTTTTTTTAATTTTTCATATACATCAACTGGATTTTTACATGGTATTAATATAAAAAAACCACCACGATATTCACAATGAATTAATTTACATTTTTTCGCTTCATTAATAAATATTTCTGCTCGTTCATCAAGAAGTTTAATTTTTTCATTTAATTCTGAAACATAGGAATTAAAATATTTTTTATCTCCAAATAATTTATTAACAATTGAAATAGGAAAAGCTGGAGGGTTAGAAAAAATTGCTCTAGAACATTTTTTAAATTCATTGCTGTAGTCATTGCTTGAAAGAGCAAACATTATTCCTAATCGCAACCCATAAATTGTAAATGTTTTTGAACACGAATAACATAAAAAAATATTGATATTTTTTGAACACATCAATATCTTTTTAAGAAAAGATCGGTTATGATGAGAAAATTCTGCATATGCTGTATCTAGAATAATATTTATTTCTTTATCAGGAAATTTATTTAAAAAAGAAATAATTTCTACTCATTCATTTTCTGCTAATGTGTATCCAGTAGGATTGTGACAAGGATCATTAAAAATAATATTGATACCCTTATTTTTTTTAAGAATTGTAGTTACAGCATTGGAAAAGTTTGTGAAATTAAATTTAAGTTCTTTGTTAAACATTTCATATTCAAGATATTCTTGTCCTACAACTTCAGACATTGTTCTATATGCAGGTCAAGAAAAAGAAGAATTAAGAGTAGGAAATTTGTTATTGACAAAAAGGGAAATATACAAAGAAGTAGAAGAACCAGGTGAAACCACAGAAGAAATCGTAAATTTTTTATTAAATTCATCTGCTAAATCAGAAAAAATTCAATCAAACATATAATTTTTAAATTTGACTGATTCAGAAGATGAATTGTATTCAAAAATCTCCTTTTTTGATAATTTAGCAAATATATCACTAACAGATTTGAAAACAAAAAAGTCACCATTTTCATCTGAAAGCGAACCTACAACAGCATCAATTACATTTTTATTGCTATTCTTTGCTAATTTTGCTTCATTGAAAGCTGTAGCTAGCAAATCAGTTTTTTTTGGAATAATGTTATTGTTTGTCTTCTGCATTTGTTTATATTATTATATTTTACATATTAAAATATTAAACTATATTGTTGCGTTTTAAACAATTTTTGATATCAGAAATATCTGTTTCGACAGCATTTAATCTAGTTTTAATCTCAGCAATGTCTTTTGAATGTTCTTCTAATTTAGCTTCAATGGCATCTAGTCTTTTGCCATGTTCTGCTAAAGTAGTCTCAATTTTATCCAATCTAGCTTCAATTCTTGCAATAGTTGGCAAAAATACAGTGTCAACAAATTCTTTGAATCATGCTGGTTGTTTATTCTTCCTATGATGTTTTTTAATTTTCTTATGACCATTTTCTCCTTCACTGACTTTTTCAAACTGAACAGTCATTTCAGTGCCTTCTTTGATTGGTTTACCACTTATTCTGGTTATTACAAACTTAGCCACTCTTCCAAAAAATCTCTTCATAGATGATTATAGTTATTCCCTTCTTCCTTTCGCAAACAAAGCATTTAGAAAATCTAAAATATTTTGTTTTGAAACTAATTTGAAATTGAATTTATTTTTAATGTTTTCCATACCTATACTACAAGATTTACTATTTTTGAGCAAAATTTTCTATAGGAAAAAATGTAAAAATAAAATGGCTTTTATATACATAGTATATAACTAAGATTTTTAAAAAATTTTTGTAATATATACAAAGTATATATTAAATTTTTTTTCTCCTCAGGACAACATCAAACATGGCCAAAAAAATGCATCAAAAAAAGTAGGTTTAATTTTATTCAATATTTTTCAAAAATTCATAAATTTGGAGCAAAATATTGAATTTCAACATTCTAATGATAATTTTACATACTTGGGATATCTAATACTATGAATGTCATTTTTTGCTCACAAGCCTTATTTATGATATAAAATTTGCCATATTAAATATTTAATAAAAACAATGATAATATAAGTGTAGGGTTTGGTGTATTTTATAGACTCTCTTCAAATTTATATAAAGACCTGGGCCGTACAACTATTAATATTTGTCTTGATACTTTTGTATTATAAATTTTTTAAATTTAATAATAAATTACCCTTGTCACTTTGTTTAATACTTATCACAAAATATTTATTTTCCTCTGCAATGGATTTAATATTTTTCCAATTTTCTTCAAAACAAAAACAATCAATTAGTTTAGTATCATCTTCGACAGTGATGGCGGCAAATTCTTTGTCATTTTTAGTTATTATTTTGATGGCAATGATTTTTGCATAACTATGTGCAACACCTCAAGATTTTGATGAAGCTGATAATGGTAAGAAAGTTGGATTTTTTGTTCTAATATTGATAAAAAAATCTTCATAAAAATCAATACCTAAATATTCATTTATCCATTGCTTTTCAAAATTTTCATCTTTTTCTTTGTTAATTATTTTTGGTAAAAACATTCTTTTGCCATTTATGATGATTTTAGTTTTTTCATATACTTCATCTAAATTAAAAATCATTTCGGTTTTATTCATACCTAATGAATCAAAACAACAAGATTTTATTAATATTTCACATGTTTGTTTGGAAATTTTATTAATTGCTAAATGGCCAATAACATTAATAAAATTTTTTTCTTCAGCAAAATTTTTCATTGCTTCTTCAATTCGTTCACCTGTTTCATCATTAATTGAATTTATTGAACAAAAACCAAACAAAATTTGGTTATTGTATATTTTATAATGTGCTGATGAAATAAAAATATTAGGTGGTAACATATTAAAAGACAATTTTTTTAATTCCATATTAATCATTTTGTTTTGAGAAATTGTACCTTCATTTGCTAAAAGCATATTAAGATAGAATTCTAATGGGTAATTAGCTTTAATATATGCATCGATGTATATTAAATGTGCATAGGCAATCGAATGTGCATGATTGAAGCCATAGCTGGCAAACTTTTCAATCCATGTAAATATTTTTTCAACATCATCATTTTGATAATTATTTTTTAATCCTGCTGCTATAAAATCATTTTTAATTGCTGCTAATATTTTTTTGTCTTTCTTTTTAATTGCTCTCCTAAAATTATCAGTTTCAGCTCAGGATCAATTACAAATTGACCTAACAATTTGCATTAATTGTTCTTCATATACCATAATGTTGCTAGTTGATTTTAAAATATCTTTTGTAGCATTACTTAAATATATTATTTTATTTGGATTATTTCTATTTTTAATGTATTCAGGTATTAGATCCTGTGTACCTGGTCTGCCTAGGGCAGAAATAATAGAAATATCTTCAATACTTTGCGGTTTAATTTCCTTAAGCATCTTTTTCATTTGGTAAGATTCCATTTGAAAAAGATTACTATTTTCACCTTTTGATAACATTGCAAATGTTTTTCTATCTATTTTAGGAATTGTTTCAAATGTTAAGGTAATATTATGATTTTTGTTAATTGTATCTAAATTTGTTTGTATTTTTGTTAAAGTATTCAATGATAATAAATCAACTTTAACAACTCCAAATCTTTCTAAATAATCGTTAGTATATTGTGTAACATATTCATTGTCATTTAGTTTATAAATAGGTACATGTTCATAAATTTTCTTTTTTGTTAAAACTATACCAGCTGGGTGGATACTGACTGTTTTTGGGAAATTAATAATATTAATTGCCAAATCAAAGAGTTCTTTATAACTCTCATAGTTTTTCCTTAAAGCATCATGATTCAAAAAAGTAGTGGCAAAGTTATCTTCAATTTCTTTAGGTATTGAATGACACAATAAATTTATGACATTATCAGAATAATTCAAAATTTTGCCAACGTCCCTGATGGCTTGTTTGATCTTAATTCTATGAAATGCGACAATACCACAAGTATTATCAATGCCATATTTATCAATCAAATAATTGATAACTTCTTTACGTCTGCTATCCATAATGTCCACGTCTATATCAGGACAACCTTTTCGATACAGATTCATAAAACGTTCAAAGATTAAATTATGTTTGATTGGGTCAATATCACTAATTCCCAAAACATAAGAAACTAAACTACCAACTGCACTACCTCTTCCAATTCCAACTGTGATGTTGTTATTTTTTGCTCAGTTTATGTAATCTGCAACAACCAAGAAATAATCACAGAAGTTAAGTTTTTTAATAACATCCAATTCTTGTATTAATCTTTCTGAATAACTTTTAGGATAAGTGGTTGTTTTTAATCTTTTTTTTAGCCCAATTAAACATTCTTCTAATATTTTTTTCTTTGGTTCAGGGGTGATAGAAACAAAATCTAATTCTTCATTTTCAATTGTTAAATCTATACTTTTGATAATTTCTTCAATTTTTTTTAATTGTTCAGGAGTGTAAAATTGTGTGTAATTGTCTTTATTTAACAAAAAAGAATTTAATTCATTTTTTGTAAGGTAAATATTTTTTAATAAGGTTGATTTTTTGATTGCATAAAGGGTTTTAAGGATTGTTTCTTTACCTTGTTCAAAAATACAGCATTTTAAAAAATTCTCGCATGTGCGTAGTACAAGCAAATCAGAATATTCATTAATGTTTATTTTCTTATTTTGCTGCATTAATGAATATAGCAAAATCATATTTTTATAGCCTTTATAATTTTTAGCAATTATTATTACTTTTTCTTTATTTAAAAAAATTTCTACACCAATAATTGGTTTAATGTTCTTTTTAATGCATTTGTCATAAAATTCCAATGCTCCAAAAAGATTAGTATCAATTAAAGAAGCATGTGAGAAATTATTATTAACTGCATGGTTGATAATATCATCAATACTAAGTGCAGATGATAATAAAGTATAATTTGATCTAACTCACAAGTTTGTAAACATTTTTTATTTGTTTAATTATACTTTTTTACCAAACTTACTAGCCAAAAGATCTTTAGCCATTTTTAATTCTTCACCGTCAAATTCATATTTAATTTTATAAATTAGCTCTTTTTCAGTGTAATCATTCATAGTTAAAGAATTTAACATCGCTTTACTACTAATGTCAACTTGTTTAGTGGGTTGTAGCTTATCAACAGGTAATAAATCATCATTTGTCTTTAAATATTTGAAAGTCTTACTAGTTTTCATATTCTAATAATATTATATTTTATATTATAAAATATTTATATGAATTTGCTAAAAGAACTTACTGAACGAGGTATCATACAATATACTGCTGAAGCTGAAAAAGGTAATTTGGATGACTTTTTCAGTGAGGAAAATAGAGAAAATAAAGCAGCATATATTGGTGCTGATCCATCTGCGAGATCATTACATTTGGGAAACTATTCTAGTTTTATAGTTGTTAAATGACTAGCAAAAGCTGGTTATCAAGCTTATACTTTGGCAGGTGGTATCACTGGTTTAATTGGTGATCCAAGGGATCCAAAGTTTTCTGGTGGTAATGCAGTTGAAAGAAAAACAGCTGATAGAAAAATGATTGAGGAAAATGTTTCATATATTTCAAAACAATATATTAATATATTAAATTCTAAAAATGTTGTTAATAACATTGATTTTTATGCTGACATGAAAATTGAAGATTATTTAAGGGATATTGGAAAAAGAATTAATGTTGGATATCTTTTAGCAAAAGATACTATTGCTAGGAGGTTAGAGACTGGTATTTCTTATGCTGAATTTAGTTATACAATTTTACAAGGTTGAGATTGATCAACAATGTATTTTGATGGTCTTGAAGATAAAAAATTTGTTAAGACTCCAATGCTATGTCAATTTGGCGGTGCTGACCAATGAGGTAACATTACAACTGGTATGGAATTTATTCGTAAATTATGCAATGAAAAGGGTGTTAAAAATAAAGCTTGTTGTTTTGGTATTCAATTATATTTGAAACCAGATGGCACTAAGTTTGGTAAAAGTGAAAGTGGTGCAATTTGATTAGATGAAGAAATGACATCTAATTATGAATTTTACCAATATTTATTTAATCAACCCGATGATGCATTGAAATCATTATTTTTACGTTTTACTATGCTTTCTCAAGAAGAAATTAATACTATTTTAGAACAACATATTAAAGAACCTTTTAAGCATTATGGCCAAAAGGTTTTTGCGGACACTGTTACTAAAGATATTAGAGGTGAAAGTGGCTTAAAAGAAGCATTGGAAATGACTGAAGCAATTTTTAGTGGTAATTTAAAAAATTTAAATAATAAACAATTTGAAATGTTAATTAATTCTTCTAAATATGTTTTAAAATTAAACAATGAAATTAATATTATTGATGCATTATTAAATTCTAACATTGTTAATTCAAAATCTGATGCTAAAAGATTAATTGAACAAAAATCTATTTCTGTTGAAGACCAATTAATAACTGATACTAATTTTGTTATTAAAAATAATAAAGAATACACATATATTAAAAAAGGTAAAAGAGATTTTATTTTTATTAAATTTAACAAGTAAACTTGTAATCTATTATTTTTCCTTTTCAAGAAGCCAATTTATTAAATATTTATGTTCAATGCCTTTATCATTAACAAAATCTTTTTTATTCATACTTAAAACAATTTTTCGATTTGAATCTCTAATACTTTCTAAATTTTCAAATTCTCTTTTGAAGACTTCGTTACTTGAAAAATCTTTACATATTTGAAAGTATATTTTTTTCTCATTTTTAATTGCTAAGAAATCAATTTCTTTGCCATTTCTTGTTTTAAATGTATATACTTCATAATCATTTGCTAATAACTCTAATAATACAACATTTTCTAATTTAAAACCAATATTCATTTCATTATTAAATGATGTATTAGCGTTTAATATTCCTATATCTGTAGCATATAACTTACCACTAGTTTGCAGCATTCTTTTACCTTTAATGTCATAATAATTAATTCTCTTTAATAATTTTGATTCTTCCATTCATTGAATGTATTTATTGATTGTTACCTTAGTAATTTTTGATTCATTATTACTATGGAAATATTTGGCTAAATTATTAATTGATATTTTATTACCAATATTATTAAAAAAATATGAGCAAATTTTTTTAAATTCCACATTATTTTTAATTGGATGTCTATATTTTAAATCTTTTTCTATGGCATCAGCATAGACAGTATTCAAAATATTTTTAGTTTCTGTAACATTGTTAATAAAAGGAATAATAATGCCCATTCCACCAAATTCCATATATTGACCAAATGCGTCTTCATTAGATAAATTAGTTCATAAATATGTTTTAATATCTTTAAAACAAAAAGGATATACATTAATATCATAATGTCTACCTGTAAAATTTGTACTTAGTTCTGTACTTAGTAATTTTGAATTAGAACCAGTTAAATAAATATCATACTTATATTTTTTATTTTCAAATAAAGTAATTATTAAATCTTGAAAATTATCTAATAATTGGATTTCATCAAAAAATAAATAATTCATTTTACCAATTATTGCACATTTTTCAATTTCTTTAAGTAATTTTTCTCAATCATATTGTTTTACAAATCTCTTATCATTAAAATCATAAACTTGAATACAAGAGGAATCAATTAAATATTCGTTAATTATTTTATTTTGAAATTGAGCAAGTAAAATACTTTTGCCGACTCTTCTAGTTCCAATTAATATTTTTATTATTTTTTTATCTTTGAGTGTTTTTAATAGTTCAATTTCCTTTAATCGCAATATTTCCATATGTCTATTATATACAAAATTAGCAAAAGTGTTAAAAATGTATAGTTAAAGTAAATGTTTTAAGTATTTCAACTATACAAAATTAGCAAAAGTGTTAAAAATGTATAGTTGAAAATATAAAAGGATAATACTATTTAGACAAAAAATGCTACAATTTTATATATATTTATATAACTATTTTTTTTATTTTTAAAGGTAATAATTTCATGATAATACTTTTAGAGTGATATGAAGCATTTTTATGAAGGGGATGACAAAAAGCGCAAGCATAAAAAATTGGTCATCTTTTGATCTATTTTAGGGTCTACTGCATTATTAGCAGGTATAGGCACAGGCGTTGCATTAGGTGTTATTAACTCTAAAAAAGAAACACCCCCCCTACGGATAATCCTGTTTTGCCTACTCCACCGGTAGTTCCTGATGAGCCAACTACCCCTCCCTCACCAGATACTCCAGAATTACCTGTAGAAGAATATAATGATGATGGCACAAATTGAATTGGTTATAATAATCAAGGCAAATTGGCATTTGAATTTAATAGTACCGATAATACTTGTGAATTACGATCATTTTGAAGCTCAATTAATGATTTTAATTTCTCAAGTGAAGGTATTGATGAATATAAAGCAGAAGATTTAGTGATACCGGAATTTATTTGGCATGATGGGAAAAAATATCAAATAACTTCAATTGCACCTCGTACATTTTTTAAAAAATGACAAGATGGTAGACGAATATGGAGTTTTAGTGATGGTATAAAATCCATTACTTTACCTAATTCGATCAAAAAAATTGGTCAAGATGCATTTACTGGTATTGAAACATTAGAGAGATTAAATATTGGAGATAATGTCATGGAATTTGATACAGGTATGTTTAAAGATTTTTTAGTCGAACAAATTAAAAATGGCGAAAACAAAATTATTAGCCAAAATGATTTTGAAGATGGAAAATTTTGTAATGATGGGAATGGAGTATATTATTTAAAAAATAATATTGGTGAATCAGAAAAATATTATTGCTTAGGAACATTGCCTGTTGATCCAGAACAAATGAATGCAAAAAGCAAATTACTTGTTGGTATTCCAGAACAAAATGAAATCTACATAAAAGAAAATACATCAATAATTTTAGATCATGCTTTTGAAAATGAAAAAAAATGTAAAACTATTAATTTTCAAGATAGTGTTAAAAACATAGGCGAATCTGCTTTTAAGGGATGCGAAAAATTAACTGAATTGATTTTTCCAAATGAATTGTTTAAAATTGGTGCCAATGCATTTCGAAATTGCCATTTAATAAATCAAATTATTATTCCTAATAGTGTAAAAATTATTGGAACAAGTGCATTTCAATCGGATGATGAATTTGGGGCAACTTGTCAAAAAATACATATAAATGTGAGTGATGATGTAACATTAGGTTCGAATATTTTTATGAATTTGTCACGAATTGCAGAAATTACATTTGAAAATTTTAATAATAAAGAATTAAATAATTTAAATAATTTATTCACAGGAACATCATTGGCGGGAAATCAAAATATAATAAGTATCCATTTTAAAAATTCTTCATTATCCGATGAAGAGTTAAAAGAATTTGTCA
Organism: Mycoplasmataceae bacterium; assembly: GCA_031255095.1. Taxonomy (GTDB): domain Bacteria; phylum Bacillota_I; class Bacilli_A; order Mycoplasmatales; family Mycoplasmoidaceae; genus Malacoplasma_A. The sequence goes on along the minus strand of JAIRTE010000030.1, from coordinate 5,052 downwards.
ACAGCGACATAAAAAAATTTTTTGCAGAGACAGTACACTATAAAATTTTTAAAGAAACAAATGAAATTTTTAGAAATACTGAAGAAGATTTTGACATACCAGAAATTATTTTTGATGAATCAGAAGAAGTATTGTCAATATACACTGATAAAGGAGAAAATTGAATTGGTTTAACAAAATGAGATCAAAATATAATTTTTGTACCTGATCATGTTAAAAAAACTTGTTCGTTGCGTATACAATTAAATACTCATATTGCAGGAGTAGATTTAGAATTTCCTGAATATATTGCACATATGGGAAAAAATTATTTGCTTACCGCAATAGAATTTCCAAATACAAATTCTGTAATGGAACTTTCTGGTTCATTGAGTTTACCTAATTCTATCACAGAATTTAAAGTAAGAAATTTTACAACTATGTTACCTAATATTACACAATTATTTATTGGCGATAACATAGAGTTTACAAGTAAAGAATTCTGATCATGCTTTCCTGAATCTTTAGTTAGTTCCGAAGAATCTGAAGGCAAAATATTTAAAGATGACAAGGATATATATTATTTAAAAACCAGAAATAATAATTATTATTGTTTTGGAGTTCTTAGACCTGATGCAAAAAATAAACCAACAAAATCTACAAGTAATGCTAATATAAACAATTTGCTTTTTTTAGAGAAGACTGTCAATATAACACCTTATGCATTTAAATTTGAAAATATTCAATATGTTGTATTCCCTGAGACATTAAAACACATTGGAACAAATGCATTTGGCAATACAAAACTAACCAATTTACTCCTTCCTTCTAATGTACAAAAAATAGCGCAAGAAGCATTTGTTGGTATAGCAACACTTCGAAACATTGCGTTAGATTTTGAAAATTTAATTTTTACCACTAATTATACAAAAGGTATTTTTCCTGCGTTTAGTAAAACTAATGTATATGCTATAAATTTAAAAAATTTTAATAATCTGAATTTTGATATGAATAATTTATTTAACATTACTGCAACCAAAACTGTCGATTCTCGGCCAACATTTAATTTAATTAACTCAACACTTGAGATTGAAAATATAAAAGAATATTTTCAAACTTATTTTGCAAGAAAAAGTGATAATATTTCCACAAAATATACATTGCAAAAAGACGGTGTAACATTTTATGAAAATTAATTACTTTAAATAATTAGTAATAACTTCAACTGTTTTAGTGGTATTTTCATAATGTGGTGTATGTTTGGCATTTTCTATTAATGTAAAAGTAGACCCTTTAATATTTTTTAATATTGGAAACATGAAATTAAAGGCGGCTAAAGGATCAATAATGTTTTCATTAATTCCATACATTGCTAATGTGGGAACTTTAATGTTTTCAAATTCCTTTTTTAATAATGCCAAAGCATCTTTATTAAAAAGTGATAAAGCTAATTTAGCAGGTTGAAACCAAGGTGTTTTAGCATTATTAGTAAACCAACCTTCAAAATTAGGAATTTCTACTTTGTTACTAATCATTGATATTGCATTCATTGCTCAATTAGAGCAACCATAGTTAAATGCATCAATTAATATTAATCTTTCAATATTAGTGAATGAATTTACAATAGCAGTAGATATTCCTCCGCCCATTGAATGTCCCATCAAAATAAAAGAATCTAAATTCAAATCTTTAATATATTTTTTAGAATAGTCAATATATTCTAAAAAAGTGTATTGGTGGTCTACATCTTTATTAGCACCATGATTTGGTAAATCAAATGCATAAACATTGTAACCATGTTTGTGCAATTGTTCAAAAAAAGACTTGTAATATGATCAGGTTGCACTAAAACCATGGATATAAACAATATTTTTAGTGTTTTTAGAATCAACTAATTTAAAATTAATTTCATGATTAATTGGATCAATTAAATTTCGAGATAATATCATTATATTAATTATACTGCCACTGTAGCCTTAATATTCTCTTCTGGTTCATAACCAACAAGTTCAAAATCAGTCATTTTGAAATCTTCAATTTTTTGTGGAATTCTTTTAATAATTAATTTTGGTAATTGTTTAGGAGTCCTAGATAATTGTTCCTTAATTTGATCAATATGATTAACATAAGCATGTAAATCACCGAATGTATGAATAAATTCTCCTGGTTTTAAACCACATATAGCAGCAACCATATAAGTAAGTGCTGCATATGATGCAATATTAAAAGGCACGCCTAAAAATGAATCAGCACTTCTTTGGTATAATTCACATGAAAGTTTTTTCTCTTCTAAATCAACATAAAATTGAAATAAAGAATGGCAAGGCGGAAGACCTTTTTTGGCCATTTCCTTTACTTCAGTTGGGTTTCATGCACAAACAATAATTCTTCTGCTATCAGGGGAATTTTTAATTGTGTCAATTGCTTCTTGCAATTGATCTACACCATTAAAATTTCTTCATTGCTTGCCATAAACTGGACCTAATTCGCCTCATTTTTTAGCAAACTCATCATCGTTAATAATTTTGTCTAAAAATTCATTCATGTATTTTTCTTTAAGTGCAACAATTTTATCTTGTGTTGAAACATCATGCCCTAAACTTTCCATATATGCTCTAAAAGGCCATTCATTTCAAATATAACACTTATTTTTAACAAGATATTGAATATTGGTATCACCTTTAACAAATCACAATAATTCCCTCATTACAGTTTTAAACCCAACTTTTTTAGTTGTCATTAGTGGGAAAAATTCTGAGATATCATATCTATTTTGATATCCAAAAGTAGAAATGGTATCAATACCAGTTCGATTACTACGTCTTTTACCATTTTTTAGTATATGTTGCAATAATTCTAAATATTGCTTCATATTAATTAATAGCGATATATGCAGAATATACTTTTTGTTCACCTTCAATAATAATTGGTTGAATTTTATATTTATCAACACAATATTTAGTAATTTTTTCAACATCTTCTTTTGGGAATTCAACACCTTTAATGATGTAAACATTTTTTGGTTTAGTATTTCATTTAAGGTTTGAAAATAATTGATCTACTAGTTTAATTAATGAAGCACAAAAATCTTTATCACTAATAATGATTTTTTTATCAATAATACCAATGTAATCATTTTTAACAACATTGATATGTTTATATTTAACAGATTTAACAGATTGGGAAATTTTACCAACAACCAATTTTGAAATGATTGCTTTCATATTTTTGACATTCTTTTTAATATTTTCCATTGGGTTGAATGCTAAACAAGCAACATAACTAGAAACAGCATTGTTTGCAGTTATTAATTCTATATTAGATTCTGATAATTTAATAGCATGTGTCGCAGCCATAATGATGTTAGAATCATCGACTACGACAATTATATTGTTTGCTTTTGCATATTCGATAGCATCAACAAATTGTTTAATTGAAGGATTACCTGTTAATTCTGTATTAATCGTATCATTAATATTTAATTCATTTTTATAAATGTTAACTAAATTTTCTGATTGAACAGTTGCAACAATCTTAACAGATTTTTCGTCATCTTTAGATGATTTATTTGCATTGCCAGATAGTGATGAACCAGGGTGGTTTTCCAAAAATTGGTTAGTCATATTCTCAATTTTTACTTTATTAAATTCACCAAATTTTTGTGCATATTGTAAGATTTTATAAGGGTAAGGTGTATGAACATGTACCTTAACTATGTTGTCATCAACCACAACAACTAGCGAATCACCTAATGAATTTAATTTTTTCTTAAAGGCATCTAAAATAAATTGATCTTTCTTTTTTTGTTGTAAAACAACTTTCTGACCTAAAGTCATGATAAATTCATTACAATAACCAAATCCATCATTATTATCTTCTACTTTATCAACTGCTGATGGAGTAGTTTTTTTAACTTCCTCAACAGGTTTTTTAGTCTCAGTTATCTCAGCTGAAACAACATCAACATTACCACTTAGAACATTTCTCATACCAGTTAAAAATTTAACCAATCCATAACCACCAGAATCAACAACACCAACTTCTTTAAGTGCAGGTAAAATATCTTTTGTCTTAGCCAAAATAATTTCTGATTCCTTAACAATTGCATCAAACAATTCTAACATTGTTTTATATTCTGCAATAGTTTCAGCAATTCTTTCACTAGTAACTCTAATTACAGTCAAAATTGTACCTTCTACGGGTTGAGAAACTGCAGAATAAGCAAATGTTTTAGCATTTATTAAAGCATTTGAAACATCTTCAATACTTATTTCTGTTTGTCCTTCTTTGAATACTGAACCGAAACCTTTAAAAATCTGTGATAAAATAACTCCAGAATTACCTCTTGCACCAAATAATAAACCGGTATAAAAAGATTTATTAAGTAATTTTAAATCTGCAAATTCATTATTTTCAATTTTTTTAATTCCACCCTCAACTGTAGCCCACATGTTGTTACCTGTGTCACCATCAGGTACCGGAAATACATTTAAATCATTAATATATTCATAATTCTTTTTAATTTCATTTGCACCATTACAAAACATTTGTTTAAGTAATTTAATGTCAATTTTTATTAAATTGTTGTTACCAACCATAGCTTAATAATAATATTATACTTTCTACTATCCTAATAACTATAAAATTTGGTGCCGTCTATAGGAATCGAACCTACAACCTACTGATTACAAGTCAGTTGCTCTGCCAATTGAGCTAAGACGGCTTAATTTAATTATAAAACACAATTTTAAAATTTAAAGTGTTAAATGCACTGTAAAAAATTATGTTAGCTTGCTATTGTACAATTTTTGTTGGGAATTCAATAATTTATCAATACTTTGAGCAGTTTTAGCTTTTCTAAGAAATGGAAATTTTAAGTTATGCATTTTAAAAATTTTGAATTGTTATATTTTTTACTTATATCTAAATTACTTAGTCTTTCGAAAAACTTTGTTAAAAATCTTAAACTATATTGTTTCTTTTCAAACAATTTTTAATATTTGAAATGTCATTTTCCACTGTATCCAATCTTGCTTCAATTTTATCTAATCTTGCCTCAATTCTATCCGCGAA
>JAIRTE010000026.1 GCA_031255095.1 Mycoplasmataceae bacterium | reverse complement strand
GAACAAGATGTATTTAAAATTCTTGCCAAAGAAAATAAAACCCTTAATTTCTCTGAATTAACTATTGAAGATTTTAATGCAAATGCTGGTGTAATTACATTAAAAGCAAAACCTACATCTACAGTATATAAAACTGATACTCCTTTACCTATTTATGTAAATTTATCACATGCAGTGAGAATTGAATATACTACAACTAATTTAGCCAGAGGGTCTAAATATTTACCAACATTTTATTATCATGATAAAAATGTGTCTGAACTTACTACAAAAACTATTTCATATTCTATTATTGGTGGTAAATATTCTGGTGGTAACAGTTCATTAGATAGAGTTGACAGTGATGCAAACATCAGGTTTAATAAAAGTAATGGGGAAATTCAATTTTTTTCACAAGAAATAGATTATATTGGTGGAATTTATACTGTAGCTGCAACTCTTAGTCTAAAAGAAAAAGATTTAGATGGTACTGAAAAAACTGTGAGTTATAAATCTTATTGAACATTTTATGCACATCCATATACCACTAAAAAACCTCCATCAATTAATTTTGTAGAAGTAGGAATGAGAGATAAAAATATTTTTTATTTAACAAATGCAGCAGCAAAAAGCATACCTAAAGATTATTATATTTGATTCGAAAAGACTTATACTGCAGAAGGCACTGAGAGTGATTGAAAAACACTAACAAATGTAACTAGAAACTGTAATACAAAGTATTTTACTGAATCAGTTGTACGTTATACACAATTAGCTGATAGATTGATAACATTGAATGTTGTCTATAAAAGGAATAGCACAGCTATTACTGAAACTGGTGATGTTACCCTACTGACTCTCACTGGCAAATTTCTTTGAGCCTCATCACAAGGAGTCCAAACCACTGTGGAATGTGCTACTGCTATAGTATGTGGAACATATTCTGGTTAATACACTAATTTAAAGAACAATGAAAATAGACTTCAAATTGCAAGTTTTTGTAAATAATGATCACATTGAATTATTACTAAATAAAGATATATAAAAATAGTACATACAATAAAATATAATTTATACATATGACAAACAAAATTGAATTACTTAAAAAAGATATTTTAGAAAAAAAATTTGGTAAAAAATTGCATGCAGGTTATGATCCAGACGAAGTTGATTATTTTTTTGATAAAGTAATTGAATGGTTAGATAAAATCTCAGCTGCTTTTCAAAGTGAAAAAAATAATTCAGCTAATTTAATGTCAAAAATAACAGTTTTAGAGAAAGAGTTGGCATCTAAAGATGATTACATTAAACTTTTAAAGACTGAAAATGATGAATTAAAAAAAGATGGATATCAAAATTACCGTCGTAATGCAGAATTTACTGAAATTAAAAATTCAGTGAGTAATTATGCTGATTTAAGCAAAAAAGTAGAAGAGATGAATAAAATGCTTAAAAAGATTACACAAAAATAATTCTATAAGTATAATTAAGATATATGTCAAGATCTGATTTTTTAACAGGTAAAAAAGCAATGAGTGGTAACAAGGTGTCTCACTCTGTTAGACACACTCGTCGTATTTGAAGTCTAAATTTACAAAATGTTAAATATGAAGTTAGTCCAGGTAATTACAAAACTATTAAAGTTAGTGCTAAAACATTAAAAACTTTAAAGAAAAAAGGTTTAGTTGTTAATCCTTATACTAAAAAAGCTAATAACAATACGCAAACTGCTTAGATTCACTAATGATTTATAATAAAAATCTTTTTGCATCATTGCAAAAAATAAAAGAAACATATATTGATTTAGAAAATCAAAAAAATTCTGAAACGACCACAACCGAACAATTTATTAGTATTAATAAACAAACAAAAAAATTTGAGGCTATTGTCATAGAATTTGACAAATATAATAATTTAATTAAGAATGCTGAGCAAGCTGAAGAAATTGTTTTTAATTCTAAAGATGAAGAATTTAAAGAATTAGCCAAACTAGATTTAGCTGAAGCTCATGAACAAATTCCAATATTAGAAGAAAAATTAAAAATAATGCTAATTCCTTCTGATCCTAATAACGATAAAAATATTTTTATTGAAATGAGACCAGCTGCAGGTGGTGATGAATCAACAATATTTGTTGAAGATTTATTTAATTGTTATAAAGCATATTGTGAAAGTAAACATTGACGCATTACTGTTATGGATGCATCAAGTAATGGCATGGGATTAGATTACATATTTTTTAGTGTTAAAGGTGAAGAAGTATATTCAAAAATGAAATTTGAATCAGGTGTGCACCGTGTTCAAAGAGTCCCAGAGACTGAAACAAAAGGTAGGGTACATACTTCTACAATAACAGTTGCTGTTATGCCAGAGCAAGAGGAAATAAAAGATATTAATTTTTCTCCAAGTGAAATTAGAGTTGATACATATAGAGCTGGTGGAAAAGGTGGACAACATGTTAATAAATCTGAATCTGCAGTTCGAATTACACATTTAGCAACCGGTTTGGTTGCTGAATGTTCAAATGAAAGAAGTCAAATTCAAAATAGAGAAGTAGCAATGAATTTATTAAAAACAAAAGTTTTAGATAAATTACAACGAGATAAAAAGGAAAGTGAAGATGGTTTACGTCGATCACAAGTTGGTACTGGTGAAAGATCAGAAAAAATTAGAACATATAATTACCCACAAAATAGAGTTACTGATCACCGAGTAAACTTAACTTTAAATAAATTAGATCAAATAATGAATGGGGATTTAAATGAAATTATAGAAACTTTAATTACTGATGAACAACAAAAATTATTAGCAGAAGTAAAAATTTAGTAATTAAGTTTTTTCAGTGTATTGAAAAAATATAATATATTGCATGGAAGTCTTAAGAAAAAAGTATTTAAATAAACTTAATAAATTAAAACAGCAGATCTAATAAATGTAATCACAGGCATTAGAAGATGCGGCAAAACTACTCTTTTATTACAATTTATTGAAGAGTTAAAAAAGAGTATAAACAGGAACAAATTATTTATATTAATTTTGATGATAAAGAAAATAGACATTTATTAAATATTAATGAATTAGAAAAATTTTAATTAATAATTCTAAAATTAATAGGACACTAGTGGTATTGAAATTATTGATATTGTTGATTTTTTATTAAAGGAAAAAATATAAACTTTAGGGTTAATAGTGCAAAGAGAGAATATTTGGAGACCTGGTGAAAATTAAGAGGCAATTATAATATAGACAATTTATGAAAACAATAAAATTTACTTTTAATAAAATAATTTATTTTTTAAATAATAATTTGGTTAAGATATTAGCAATATTTATATTAGCATCTATATTGCTCTTTTCGGTTACTTTGCTGACAAGTTGTGGAGCTGTTAGCGATATTACTCAATCTGCAACAAGCACTGGTAATTATGATTTTTTAGCACAATTTGCTGAATTACGTACACAAATGGAAAAATTGGAAAAAAAATTTGAAAACTCAAATGAATCAGGAATTAAAATGAATGAAAAAGTTGAAGATTTAAAATCAAAAACTGAAGCAATTAATAAAACATCAAATGAAGTAAGATCTCAAAATAATGACATTAAACAAATGCAAGATAAAATGAAAGACATGCAGATAAAATTAGAAGAAATGATGAAAAATTTTTCTAATAATGTTTCTACAGTTCCAAGCGCAGTTACTGAAATAAAAAAAATTTCAGGACTATTTGATATTACTAAACAAAGAGGCATTATTGGCGAAAAACAATTGGAAATGATTTTAAAATCTGTTTTACCTGAAAATACATATGAAATACAACCAACACTAGAAAACAATCTAAGACCAGATTTTATAGTTAAACTTGGAAAACAAAAATTTATTATTGATGCTAAATTTCCAATGCAAAATTATCAAAATATACGTCTTAGTAATGAAGAAAATGAAAAAAGTAAATTTATTACTGCTTTTAAAAAAGATGTTAAAACAATGATTGATGGTTTATGCAAATATAATGATAATGTTTTAATGTTTTTTCCAAGTGATAATATACTTGCCGATTTAAATGAATTTGATCCAAATATGCAAAATTATGCTTATAGTAAAAAAATAACTTTAACTTCTCCATCAACTATTTGATTAATATTGCAAACATTGATACACCAAAATAAAATGATGGAAGATTATCAAAAATATTCAACTGTTGCTAATGAATGACAGAAGTTTGTTGCTACCCCATTTAAAACATGAGTGGATAGATGATGTGCCATCATTAAAAAATGAAATCAGTTGACTGATTCCATGAGAGACTTAACAACTACAAGTTATAAAATCGTTGCTGGTGGTGAAAAAATTAATAAAGATAATGATATTTCATCTGTATTAATTGAAACTAAAGAATTGTTAGATGATACTAAAACTACACTTAATAAATTAGAAACTAAAGAAGAAGCTTAATTCTTTTAAACTTCTTTTGCTTTAAATGTTTCTTCAGTAACTGTCAATAAATTTTTCAATAATATCATCACTGTCATTGGTCCAACACCGCCAGGAACTGGTGAAATATATTGTACAATATTTTTTACATTTTCAAAATCAACATCGCCACATAATTTATTATTTTCATCAACATTCATACCTACATCGATTACTACCTGATTTGCTGATACAAAATCAGTAGTAATAAACTTTGCCTTGCCAATAGCACTAACTAATATATCAGCTTTTTTACAAACTTCTTGCAAATTTTTTGTTTTAGAATGACAAATTGTAACAGTAGAGTTTTCTAATAAAAACAATGCAGCTAAAGGTTTACCAACAATATTACTTCTACCAACTATCACAACATTTTTAGATTCTAAATCTATATTACTTCTTTTAATCATTTCAATGATACCACAAGGAGTGCAGGGTTGAATTAAAATGTTATTTTTCTTAGCGGTTCATAATTTACCAACATTTACAGTATGAAAACAATCAACATCCTTATTAGGCGAAATCAAGTTAATTATTTTTTCTTCATTAATATGTTTAGGAATTGGTAATTGTAATATAATACCATTTATTTTATCATCATTATTCAAATCTTGAATAACTTTAATTAATTCATTCTCAGTAATTGTTTCTTCATATTTTTTTAATAATGTTATGGTATTTAATTTTTCAGATAAACGGATTTTATTTCTAATATAAGCATTACTTGCTTCATTATTACCAATTTGAATAATAGCAAGTGTTGGGATAATACCATTATTTTTAAGACAATTAATTCGTTCTTTTAATTCTTCAACTATTTGATTTCTTATTAAATTCCCACTAATTATTTTTGCTTCTGCCACAATTTTTATAATTATATTATAAATGAGTGAAATTTTACAACCATTTTTAACTGCTGATAAACCTATCACGCCTGATATACCATATGAAGAAAAATTTAAAATAGCTTTTAGCATTGGTTCACTTGATATAACATGATATGGATTGGGTTATTTATTTGCTTTTGTTGTTGGTATTACTTTAGTTTGTTTAAAACTTTGGAAGGTTTATAAATTAAATATTGATGTATTTTATTACTTTTGTATTATTGGTATACCAGTAGGAATTTTTGGAGGACGATTTTGATCATGTATGTTAGGATATCCTGCTGGAGGAAATTGATCTGAATTTTTTAATTTCCGTATGGGAGGTATGGCAATTGAAGGTGGTGTTGTTGCTGTGTTATTATTAGCTTTTATTTATTTCCCAATAATTCTTTCTAAACCAAAATACCAAAAAACTGTGGAAATGGATTTAAATTCTACTGGTGAGAAAAAAACTTTTGTTAAAAAGGTTAGTATGATGTTATATTTGGATGCTATTGCTGGCGTGGTTCCTCTATCTCATTTTATTGGAAGATGAGGAAATTATATGAATCAAGAATTATATGGTAATGTAGTTACCGATCATAACTATCAAGAATTTTTAAGTCATGCATTGCCGTTTATGTATGTTTGAAATCCGGTTGAGGGTATTGGTGAATGGCGACATCCATTATTTTTATATGAAGGACTGGCAAATGTTGTTGGTTTCTTTTTATTATTTATTGGTTATGAATTCATTAAATCAACAAAATTTCGTCGAGATGGTGATTTAACAATTTTATATTTCATATGGTATGGAATTTTGCGTTTAATTATGGAACCTTTAAGACATAGCGATTTCGCTAGTGTGAATACCATCATATTAAGTTCAATGTTTGTAGGCTTTGGCTTGGTTTTATTGGTGCTTAACCATACTGTATTTGTCAAAATGAGAAAAGTGTCGATTATTTTATTGGTTAAAAATTATTGAATGTATTTAAAACAAAATTATAATCACAAAAACAAAATAGCTAAATTTCAAAAACAAAAACAATGGTGTGATACCAAAAAAGATGTACAAGTAAAAAAAGTTATTGAAGAAAATGAAAAATTACACAATAACTTTAAAAAAGATGTATGAGAACAAAGCTTTTTTAAACCTAATGAAGATATTTATCATAGATATTAATATATGCCAGAAGCAGCCAAGAAACAAGAAGCAGTTTTTTTAACCAAGAAAAGAAAAATCATCATTATTTTAATGTTATTGCTTTTTATCGCATGTTTAGTAATTACTTTTGTTAAAATTTTAAATATTAATTGGGTCTATTTGTGACAAGAATTATCAGAAGGTTTAAAAACTAATAAAGGGATTTTTGCATTTATAATTTTTTTAGCTGCTGAAGCATTAGCAATTATTCTAAATTCCTTAGCAGTTTATTTAAGAATTAAAAAAATAATTCCAGAAGTAACTTTTGGCTCATGTGTTGAATATACTTTATCATGTACCTTTTTGAACTTGGTTGGTAGTATGGCTGTACTTTCTGGTGCATATTCTCTATATTGGATGAAAAAAAAGAAAATAAGTAATCTCCACACATCAGCATTAGTGTTATATACTCAAATATTCAATGAATTATCACAAATTATTTTATTTATCCCCTCTTTTATCTGACTGTGTATTAAATATCAATTAATTGTTGCAAATGTAGAAGGCACTGTAGTATTTTGGCTAACTACTGCTGGTTTGGTAGTTAATATATTTGCTTTACTAATATTTTCCATAATCGGTTATTCTCGTCGTATTTCATATCATTTAGCATGATTTATTAATTGAATAAAATATAAAATTAAATTATCATATCATACAAAAGAAGAAACTTATAAAAAATATTTTTTAAATATTGAATTGAGAAAAACTCTATGGGATTATACTTTTTCCAAATATTCAATAATATATTTATTTATAACACTTTTAGCAGCTGCTTTATTCTCATCAATATTTTTTATATTGTATGCATTCTTAAGGGAATGAGATATAAATTATTTTTGAACTTTCTTTGCAATTCAAAATTGTTCCAATGCGGCAAATAGATTTAGCATATTACCTGGTGGAATTGGTACAACAGAATTCATAAATTCCACATTTTTAATTAATTTGACAAATAGTTTAGGAAGTCAAGATGCTATCAAGAATACAATTAATAATGCTGTATTGATGAATAGAGTTATTGGTATAATTATTGCTTTATTTGGTTTATGCACCTTTGTCTTTGCAATTAAAAAAAGCATGATAAAGCCTAAAAACCAAATTGTAGAAGTTTAGAATAATTATTGGTGGAGCTTACAGGACTCGAACCTGTAACCAACCGATTATGAGTCGGGGGCTCTAACCATTGAGCTAAAGCTCCAATAATTTAATTATATTTAATAAAATAATTAAATTACTTTTCAAATGAAATTGCGCCAAAAGGACAAACACTTGTACAAGCACCACAACCAATACATTTATTCTTATCAATTGTTGCTTTTCCTTTTTCCATAGTAATTGCATCCACAGGGCAAACATTGCAACATGAACCACAACCTACACATTTTTTTACATTTATATTAGCTTTTGCCATAATATAATTATAATATTAACATGGCAAGAGTTACAGTAAAAAATAAAGATTTAGCATTTGCAATGAAAATTTTTGGTCATATTTCTTTTGAAACACGTAAGGATATGAAGAAACATGAATATTATTTACGTCCAGGTTTAAAAGCAAAATTAAAATCTAAAGAAGCACAAAGAGCAAAACAAAAACAAAAGAAATTTTTAACTGAAAAAGCTGCTGTTTAATTTAATTATTTTACAAAAATAAATTTTATTGCATTTCTATTTATCATAATATCTTTTTAACTGATATATACTTTATTGTACTATTCAATAGTACAATAAAAAATGAATTAATATTGTAAAATATAATATAATATTAATATGCAATTAACATTTCAAGATCTTTTATTATTACGATTTTTATTATCATCTGATTTTGATATTGAACATTTTTCTCCTGCTAGATTTTATTCTTTAACTAATGGAAATACATCTTTTACTTATACTGATGCTTACTTGTTTGCAAAATCATTGGCAATAAAGAAAATAAGTAGGAAACAAGAAGATTTTAGCACATTGTTAAATTTAAAAATTTATATTGATATTTTTTTCAATAAATCTGATATTGTAACAACTGATACAATTGAAGTTGCAAAACATAAAGCTTCAAAACATTTTAAAGAAGATTTTTTAGAGTCAACTGTTTTAGATGTTTTATATATAAAAGATTTTACTACAAATAGGTTACATAGGCTAATTGATAATGCAAAAGAATTATTTCGCAATCATTTTGTTCATTCTATAGCTAAAAAATGTATTCCAGAAAGTATAGGTTATGGTGAGCAAGAATATGGTAAAATTATACAAAAATTGCATTCACGTGAAGGGTTTTTTGTTAAAAATACTGTTACAGAACTAGTTAAATATGAAAACATGTTTGATGTTTTTGCAATTTCAAATTGTACAGATATTTCTTCAAGACACTTATTACCAGGCAATGTTGCAGGAGCATATTTTAAGTCATGTGTTGTTGATAATCAAAAGTCATGAAAATTAATACCCACTATAGGTGTTGAAGGTCGCGAAAGATTTAATAGAAATCAACCTTTTTTGGGTTTTTTTATAGAACTTTTAAGTGGCAATGTTGATTATACAACGCGCAATTTCCCACAACCTGTTTTTAAAAATAATAAATTTTCGCACTTTGTTAAATCAGAAAAACATAGTTTTCAAGCTGCAAATGGAAATGGTGCTGACTATATGGCAACTCTTTTAGAGTCACGTGGGTATACGGTGAAACGAAATGAAACTGGTGCTGTTGATTTTGCAGAATTAGCAATTAAAGCATGAGGGATTATGGAAAAGAATGAAAAACTTAATATTATTAAAGCATCTACCGCTAATGTGTGCACTGAATTTATTGGTAAACTATTAAAATATAATACTATGAATAAAGTATCAGAAAGATCATTGATACCAATGCGCCGTAATAATGTTAGAAGTACTTTAGCTGCAATAATTGGTGCATGTAAGGGTCTTTCAAATCTATATATTGCTGAAACTGATTTTCAAATTAAAACTGTTATTGAATCGCAAATTTTAGCATTAAGAAGTATTGTAAAAAGAGAAATTACAGGTACAATACTTAATGACATCTTTGCACAAGTCCAAGAAAACGATAGAAATAATTTTATAAAGAAATTTAATTTTTTCTGTAATGATGATAATTATCCTCAAAGGTTTTTAAAAAATGTAGGTGTAACTAAAACGGTTGTGGAAAATAGTAAAAAGTTTGCAATGCAGTGTGTTGCTCTTTCTAGCGAAATTGATTATGCGCACAAGAAAAAAATTATAAGAGATGAATGTGGAAGATTAGGAAAAGAAATTACTCATTTAGAAAGAAGTGCAGTTACAAGATTTTTCAATTCTAAAAAAATTTCTATGTTAAAAACACAATTTGATAATTACAAACCGGCAATTGAAATGATGAGAAGTATTTATGACGATAATGGTGTACTTAAAAATGGTGATGATACATTGCTCAAAACATGAGCAACAGTGATTAGTAGTGGTGATGATATTGTACCAGAATATGATATTGAATATGTCAGAAGACATTCTATGGAAGATGCCGGTATACAATCTGGTCTTTTTGTGACAAAATCTGAAAGTCAAGTAAAAAAAGCTTTTTATCAACATAATGAATTTGCAAGAAAAAACAAAAGGGAAAAACTACCAACTTTCGATGAAAATTGTGAATTAATTGTTCCTCCAACAGTGGATACTAATACTAGTGCACAACAAAATACTCCAGTTGCTCCTCGTAATGTTGATATACAAGTGGACAATACTAATTAGCATAGCTTGTCCTAAAATTCTAGACTATTTGTTTATTTTATTCATAAATTTGCAAAACTAAAAATGATATACTAAACTCCAAAGATAGAATTATTTCTATTATTGTATTTTTTCTTCTACACCATTTAAACTAAACCTAGATGCAGATGTAATTTTTACATGCACAATGTCGCCCGGTTTAGCTGTACCACTAAAATTCACCACTTTTCAATTTCTAGAATATCCAAATAAAATATTTTTGTCAGTTTTTGAATATCCTTCAACTAAAACTTCAACAGTTTTATCAACATACTTCATACAATTTTCTTTTGCATATTTTCTTACTAAATCATTTAATTTATTCAATCGTCATTGTTTAGCTGTTAATGTTTCATTGTCAACAAAATTAGCAGCTGGTGTATTTTCTCTAGGAGAATATATAAATGTATATGCATTGTCAAATTTAACCTCATCATATAGTTTAATGGTATTTTCAAATTCTTTTTCTGTTTCATTTGGAAAACCTACAATAATATCAGTTGATATTGCATAGTCATTAATATTGTGTTTAATATAATTGACTAAGTCTAAATATTTTTTTATTTCCATTTCTCGATTCATTTTCTTTAAAATTGTTTCATCACCAGATTGGATTGGCAAATGAAAATAAGGCATAATATTTTGATATTTTTTGGCAATATCAATTATTTTTGTTGAAAAGTTTCATGGATTACTTGTGGCAAATCTAATTCTATTAATATTTGTTTTAGCGATTTCTTCCAATAATTCAACAAAGCCATAGTCATCATATAGATCAATACCATAATCATTAACATTTTGGCCCAATAATGTTACTTCTTTATAGCCTTGCTTAATTAAATTGTTAATTTCATTAATAATGTCTTCTTTTTTTCTACTTCGTAATTGACCTCTAGTATAAGGTACAATACAATAAGTACAAAACTTATTACATCCATATGTAATATTAACAAATGCTTTGATATTAGAAGTATGTTTAGTTGGCAATTGTTCAGTTATTTCTTCTGAATAAGGTTTAATATCAATAATTTGTTTATTTGTTTTATAAACCTCAGCAAGAATGTTAGCTAAACTTGCAATATTATGTGTGCCAAAAACAAAATCAACATGTTCAATGTTATTAATTATTTTTTTGACTACATTTTCTTCTTGTGCCATACAACCACAAATACCAAATTTAAAATTTTCATTTTTAATTTTAATAGCTTTTAAATAACCAATTTCACCAAAAACTTTTTTTTCAGCATTTTCTCTAATCGCACAAGTATTCAGAATTACTAAATCTGCATCTAAAATATTAGGATTTTCATTAAATCCTAGAGATAATAAAATTCCTTTGATATCTTCGGAATCGCGCACATTACTTTGACATCCATATGTTTTAATATAAAATGTCTTATTATTACCAATTGGTGCTGTAGAATCACTATAAGTATTAAAAGTAATTTTTAAATTTCTTTTTTTGGCTAATTTATAATCTGGTTTGTTCATCTAATAAAATTATAAATTATTAGAAGTTTCGCATTGCCCATTGGTTTTAATATTTGGATTAACAACAGGGAAAGGAGCTGCATTAGCAGGTTGTATTGGGTTAACATCTGGTAGTGGTGAAAAAACTCAAGTATCAAATTCAGTATTAGACAGCGATGTTTTGTTAACAAGAATAATTTTTTTAGTAGTGGCACTTGATGTTCATAAAGGGTTAATAACACCAGATTTTTGACCCCATACACTTTGTCTATTATAGAAACCAAGTTCAGTAGTATAAAATGTAATTTTATTCATATCATATAAATAAAATGGATCAGCACCACCATTGAAATTTAATTTATCATTTATTGGTCTTTTTTCAAAAATAAAATTTTTAATTTTAAAAATAAGATTACTTCCAATTACAGCACCACCTAAAACATTGATAGTAAAAGGTATTGTAAATTCAGTTAAAGTAATATTATTACCATAAAATACTGAATTGGCCATACCTGATAATTTATCAATTGATACAGTGGTATATACTTTATCATTATGTTTAATAAATGGTGGTATATGCAAAGATAATGTGGAATTATCTTTAATAAAAATTGATTGGATAATGCATGTACCATCATCACGATAGTTTATTACACAATTTTCAATGTATTTACCCTCACCAATATTAGTTCAATCTTTACCAGTATCTGATTTAATGA
Source organism: Mycoplasmataceae bacterium (assembly GCA_031255095.1). Classification (GTDB taxonomy): domain Bacteria; phylum Bacillota_I; class Bacilli_A; order Mycoplasmatales; family Mycoplasmoidaceae; genus Malacoplasma_A. Next base: position 21,411 of record JAIRTE010000026.1, on the reverse strand, counting down.
TTTCATTTGGAAAAGGACTAATAACATCAAAATCCTTTACCAAATCAATATTAACATCAGAAACAGTAATTTTAATTCTTTGAGTTGCAGGAGATTTATCAAATTCAAGCTCAGATCTATTTCATGTAATTGTATAACCACCATTAGGTTTAGTTTGAATTTGAGAATATAATGCTGTATTATTAATTGGTATCAAAGTGGCAGTAATGTGGTGATCAATATTTTCTTCATTTGCAAAACAATGAACTTCAATGGCAGAATTTTCTGTAGTCAATAAATATGGTTGTGAAAATTCTATTTTATATTGGACATTAGCTAAAATAGCTAATTTAGTTTTTGCAACAAGTGTGCCATCACTTTTTTTGGCTTCAATGGTGATTTCTGTGTCCAAAGCAACATCCTTTACTAACTCTATTGTTTTAGATGAATCACTATAAACAACATTGCCCTCATCCTTAGCCTTACCTCCTATTTCATAAGTGTAATTATTTTCACTATTAATAAGTCCATCAATAGTCATTTTTAAATAAACTTTATCACCAACACCTTTTAAATAAACTTTATTTGAATGAAGTTCATCAATAGTCGCAATACCATAAACAGATTTGGGTTGATATAAAACTATAGCAGTTGCAGATTCTCCTCCAATAAGATGCGCGATCTTAAATTTAGCTTCAAATTCATGATCTAATGCAGTTCAAAAAGTTTGCTGCCCTGGTATTGTATCATTAATAAGAATTGATCAGTTTGGATTTCCATCTGGATTAACAATAAATTTATCTGCTAATGATGAATCATCCAAAGATAATCCATAACCATTAGCAGATTTAGTGATTTCTTCATCTCCCTTAATTACCGTAAAATTTACAGTGTTATTAGCAGTATCACCATTCATATATCGCACAGAAGTTTTATTGGCTAATAAATACATTTCTGAACCAGCAAGTATTTCTATTTTAATTGTAGCAATATTATTATTACCATATGTTGATGTTGCCGTGACATCAATACTCATATCTTGATTAGGTAATATATATTTGCCACCACCATCTTTTTTAAGTTCCAGAACATTATTATTAATCTCTACATAATCTGTATTTGTTGTACTAAATGAGGCAGCAGCCTCACCACCATTAAAAAAAGCTTGAAAAGTGATTTTTGTATCATGAGGGTTAACATCATAAACCCCATCTCCACCAATAAAAGATTGTGAAGGCAAAATAATAAATGAATCTGTTCTAATAATTGGTATTATTAAAGTTGTTGTAAATAAGATATCATTTTCATCCTTGATTGTTGCTGAAACTGTACAGTATGTATTATCATTAATGTTCAAATTATTTTTTAATGTTATAGTTGCTGTTGTATATGAGGAAGAAGCACTGAGGTCAACAAATCTATTATCACCACCACTATTATTATTAAGAGCAAAATTTATTTCATTTACATCACTTCTAGAAACTTGAACACCATTTTTAAATAAACCAATACCAATAGATCGGTTAGAATGTGATAATGATGCAGATGAATTTGAAATTGGTTTTAAATAATATGAACCTGCTCTATAAAGTCTGACTGTAATTTCTCTTTCTATGATATTTGTTTCTACAGTTACTCTTGCTGTAATTTTTATATCTAGAAACTCTGTAGTTACAGGTAATTGAGCAATGTAAAATTTATTTTCTGGCTGATTAGAAGGTTGAATGAATGTATTATATGTTCCTTGTATAGTATAAGCAATGGTATCAGTTATAGCATCATTGTTTTTCTTGAATGTTAAGTAAAATTCTTCACCTTGTTGACCAAAAACATATTGTGAAGATTCCAATGCGTATAAATCTCCAATTACAACAGCTAATGGAGCTGTGGCAACAATGGTATTACCGATTTTTGCCTCAATTTGTGCAATGTAATTTTTGGTTGGCTGATGTCCACTAAAACTAATTTCTGCAGTTGGAATTGTATTATCAATTGTCAAACAAAATTCCTCATCCCTGATAATTGAAAAAGTAACAGGACTACCTGTAACTTCGCTGGTATCACCTTTAATTAGTTTACAATATATTTTGTTATTAATATTAGCATTAACACCATTTTTTCACTTAATATGAGTTGCAGGTGTGACTCCTCCAGAAGTTTCAGACATTTCAATTTTATATGCATCATTTTTGACAATCATAATATTAGTTGAAGGACCTTCTACACCTGAAATTGTTGAATTTATGACAACTGGAATGTTAAAATTAGTTGCTTTTAATAGTGTTAACTTAGCGTTAATTATAGTATTATTTCCTTCTCTAGGCTGTTCTATTTGAATGTAATCATTTAATTCTAATTCGGGCATTGTTGGTGATGATAAATGATAGTTGATATCGGCAGAATTATAATTTTGATTATTACATTTCATGATTAATTCCATTTCATGATCTGTGCTTGCGGTATCAGGATTAAATTTTAATGTTGTTTTATTTCCATGATTCCCAACTTGTACTGTATCAATATTGTATGCATCTGCATTAAACAATTGTATAGTTGTTTGTGCAACAATAACATTATCAATAATTGCAGATACTAATAATGACACAGGTGTTGGTGGTTGTTTCAAAAGAATAATTGCACGCTTGTTGGATAAATATCCTTGATTGCTATTAAAATCTGCAAATTCATTGGAATTAAGCTGATACACAACTGATTTATAATCTACTAACGAATTATTTAAAAAAGTATGTAATTCAATATAACTTTCTGGATTTGGAGTAACATTTGGAGTTTCCTGATATTTCTCTTTCAAAAAATTTTGTGTTTTTCCATTTCCATTAATTGTAGTAATTGTATATTGATCTTGTGTGGAAAGTGAAATTTTGCAATGATCAACAACTTTATTACTTACAATTGCATTTACAGTAACATTAACTGATTTATTAGGTCTGTTGTAAAAAACAATTGTTTTTTCCTTTTCATTCAATCTAACAAATTGTGTAGATTCTTGATCAATACTAATTTTGTATTCTCCTTCATATAAATTATTATTATGAATCAATTTGAAATCAACTTTGTCTCCTAAATCCTTTAGAAATGTTTTTGATGCATGCAAACTAAAATTATTAATTACCAAAGCATTTAATGAATAAGAAATACCAGTTGATGCACCTGTAACTGCAACTACAGTTACAGGTAAACCAATTAAAAATCAAACATTTTTAAATAATTTTGGTTTATGTGAACGTTTTTTCATATTATAAAGCCTCCTTTAAATATAGTGGTTCAATATTTTCACTTAATTTAAAGTTTTTTATATTATAAATAACATTTTCAAAAATATCAATGTTTTGATAATTTTTAATAATTTTAGCATTAATATACTGCTCGCATATTTTTTCAATTTCAATATTATCTAAATATTGTGGTTGTATTACTAAAATATTATCTTTTTTAACACTAACGAATGATTTTGATTTATTTTCAATAATTGAAATGCAATTTTCACATTGCATTTGTAATTCCAATGAAGAAATAACATTACATTTTACATCTTTAAAAATTGAGATTCAACTTTGTGTGATTAGTATTCCAACTCTAACTCCAGTAAAACTACCTGGTCCTAAAACTAAATAAATAGATTTAATATCAGTTTTTTTAAGATTATTTTTAGTTAATAATTTTCCAATATATTCAATCGCTATATCAGTAAGGTTATTGTTGGTTGGAATAATTTGCTTATCAACAAAACTGTTATTTTCAAATATTCCTAAATAGAAATTTTTCTGTGTGCAATCAATAAATAAATTCATATACTTTTAATCCACTTTTATTATCTTACAATTTCGTAATTTTTCCAACAATGCTGTAAAAGTTGCATCAGGTTGAATTTTATACTCCTTAACTTTGTTATCTTCAATATCAGTAAAAATTATTTTATGAGAAAATAAAAATTGTCCATAATCTTTTCCATAGTTATCATCTTTACCATATAAAAGATCATTAAAGATTGGATGTTTGATATATGATAAATGTACACGCACTTGATGAGTTCTGCCAGTATGTAAAATACACTCCACCAATGCAGAATATTGATAATTTTCTAAAACTATCACTTCAGTAATTGACATTTTAGCATTGTGAGTTGAGGAAACTTTGAACTTAGAAATATCTTTAACACGTTCTAAAGGCAATTTTAAAAGCATTCGTGTTTCATTAATTCGATTGTGAACGATTGCTAAATAAGATTTAACTAATGTCTTATTTAGAGTAGCATTTTGGAAATAATCATATGTTTTTTTATTTTTAGCAATCAACATTAAACCTGATGTTTGTTTATCTAAACGTTGAAAAACACCTGGTCTAATTTGATCATCAAATTCAGAGACATTTATTTTATCTCTCAATTGATCAACAATGTTAATTGAAGTATCTTTTCCATCACTATGCACCAAAATATTTTTAAATTTATTAATAACAAAATAATTGTTAGTTTCATCAATTATTTCAAAGCCAGTGTAATTATTTTTGTTCATTGTTAGTTTCATTAGTATTTATTTTTTTGTTCTTGACATGACCAGCAATTAACAAAACAATATAGAGTAATTCATACCCAATAACCCCTGTTAAGACAAAAACATCAGGCATATTTCAAACTGAAGTATTTAACCATTCAGGTTTGAAAGTAAAATAATCTAATACATAACCATTAGTAATTTTATCACAAATGTTAAAAATTGATCCAGCAACAGTTAGAGATAAAAGAAAAATATAATATCATTTCTTTTGAAAAATCAAAAGAATGATGACAAAACTGCATACCAATGAAGAAATAACAATTGAAAGTGTTGGATTATTTTCAAATGACGAAAAACTTAAACCAGTATTATGTCTAATTATCACATAAATAAACCCATTTCCTATGGAAGTATTTTCTTCAAATTTGCTAAAGTATAAATTAAGTGGTAAAACAATACTTAAAACAATTGCTAAAGCTCCTAAAAATATGATTGTTCTTAAAAAAATTAATTTTTTAGTAAAGTTTTCTTTGATATATTTTAACAGCTTATTTTTATTCATAATTCTAAATTATTAATTACTATGTAATTATAATTTATATGCATGTTTAAGTTTATAACCTTCTTTAAGCACAAAAAGAAAAAACATAAATGAGATTACACGCACAACTTTAAAAAAGATAAAGAAGGTTCCTTTATCATTCCTGTTAAAGTTGCTAAAATTGATGATTTATTTAGTCCATATGAAATTAATGGATACCAAATCATTAACTCAGAATATTATGCAATTTTAGAAGAAATGATTTCGAATCTTCCAATAAAAACAAAATTTAATTTTTCAATCGAAGTTGGTGACAAAAATATTGATAAAGCAACTTTGGATATGCAAAAACAAAAGTTTGCACATGCCTTCAAACACCATTATTTTAATAATTCACTTAAGACTGAAAATAAGAAGAAAAAGAACCTTTTGTTAGCCTTTTTATTTTTATTTTTGTCATTAATAGTTTTTGCTTCAATGTATGTGATATGACGATTTGGAGAAGATGTTAGTGAAATTGGAGGTGTATGAGAAATAATTTTAGTTTTAGGTTGGGTATTTTCTTGAGAAGCTTTTGATAGATTAACCTTTGGCCATGCAGATTTAATTATTCGCCAAATAAGAAATTATCATGTTTATTATTCAAAAATTTCATTTACTAAAAGTTCAAAAAATTCTAACTTAGTAAAAATTAACAATGATGATGTTTTAAAATCAATTAAAACATTTAATAAATTATATGGCGAGGAAACAAATAAGAACAATACTATGGAAACATCTAAAGCTTCGTCTCCAACACTGAATAAAAAAAACAATGATAATTAAAATATGAATAAGAATATAAAATATTTATTGTTTTTTTCAGCTCCGCTTTTGCTTTTGCCAATTCTTACATTGACATCTTGTTCAAAAATAAGTTATTTTTCTAGTATTAGTGTAGCAATGTTACCTGAAGGTTTTGTAAGTAATGGCAAATCCATTCCTCCAAATACAATTGTTCAGCCTTTAGGTGAAAATAATGTTGTTTATCAGAACATGAACTATGATCGAACAATTCTTATAACTGCTCCAACTAAATCAACTTTTAAATTTTTAAAAGAACCTTCAAATAGAGCAGCTTTTGATTTGCAACCAATAGATGAATATCGAGCAATTTTTACAATTATCAAAGGCAGTGTTATAAAGCTCCAAAATTCTGAAGTTATTTATATCAGGGCACTTGATGCTAATCACCATTTTTTTGATATAGAATTTAACATTAATACTGGTACAGAAGAATTAATTGTTCAAAGGGAACCTAATTTTGTCTTTTCAGACAAAGAAGTTAATTATATCGCCTTTAATTATGATATTGTTAATTCAAGAAATCAACACATTAATGGCAATGTGCACATTTCTTATGTTTCAGTAACATGAGAAGATTCTGCTGGTGTAGTACATGAGGTTTTGGATAATGGCACTGATGTTGATCCAAATTTTATTTTGTTTAGATATGATGATGGTTCAATACCTAATACAATTAGATTATTTTTTAACAAAAATACTTCTTTTCCAATTCATAAATTTGATTTATTAAAACAATTACGTTATAAAATTATAGTTAATTATAAATCAAGTTCAAAAGAAAATACTGGTAGCTTTTATTATGAAAAAGTTATTCCGCCATTATCATTTAATATATTCAATAATGGTTCAGGTGATGCTAGCAATGTTCCTATTAAGATTAATACTCACCCAGATGTTATTGGAAATACAACATTAACACTTGGTAATGTAACACCATCTAATGCTACTGCATTAGCTAATTGGAAACTTACCGAATCTATATTTCCATTTAAAGAAAAAATAAAATTAGTAACAAATCTTGATGGTACTGCCAAACTTACGTGAGAACATATTCCTGCAGATACAATTGAATTCAATGTTATTGCGACAAGTAGAGTGCCAACTACTGTTGGTGGTTCGGAATATGTCACAGTAACAAAAATGATACAAATTTCCTCAATTCAGAGATAGTAGTTAGTATAATTTATATATAGGTATTGTGTATTTTATTTCCCAAAAAAGCACAAACTTATATGGAAGCTTACCCAAGTGGTTGAAGGGTTCGGTCTTGAAAACCGAGAGGCGATGCAAGTCGCGCGGGGGTTCGAATCCCTCAGCTTCCGCCAAAACTTTTTAACCCAAATATTAACTAATTTTATAGTTAAATACTTATAATATTATAGAGTGGAATATTTATAGTTTATAAATATTAATACCTAATATCGCGGGATAGAGCAGCATGGTAGCTCGTCAGGCTCATAATCTGAAGGTCATTGGTTCAAATCCAGTTCCCGCAACCACTTGGTCTCATGGTATATCGCTTATTATCCTCCCCTGTCACGGGAGTGAGACGGGTTGAACTCCCGTTGAGACCGCCAAGGCTTTATAGCTCAGTGAGCAGAGCAGCAGACTGAAAATCTGCGTGTCGGTGGTGCAATTCCGCCTAAAGCCACCAAACAGTATAAAAATTAAAATGCTCAATGATATTACTTAAGCAATTACTTAATATTATCAATTATTTGCCTAACTAATTCATAAGATTTATTTAATTGATTAATTGATAAAAATTCATATCTGCCATGGAAGCAAAAACCACCAGCACCAATATTTGGACAGGGTATACCCATAAATGAAAGTTTAGCACCATCTGTTCCACCCCTTATAGGAATTGAATAAGGTTTCAAACCAATTTGTTTCATAGAATCTACAATTAAGTTAATTATTCATTTTTTACTATGTAACACTTCTCCCATGTTGTAATATTGATCGTGTATTTCTACCTTAACTGCCTTATAATGATATTTTCTATTCAAGGCTCGTTCAACTTCCTTGAAAAAAATTTTTTGTTTTTCAAAAGATTCACGGTGATGATTTCTAATGATATAATTCATTTCTGCTTTTTCTACATTACCAGAAAGTTTTGTTAAATGATTAAAACCTTCATAATTTTCAGTATATTGAGGTTTCATTTTTGGAGGTAATAAACTTTCAAATTCTGTTGCAATCATAGCAGCATTAACCATTTTATTTTTAGCACTTCCTGGGTGCACTGATTTACCTTCAATAGTCACTTTTGCACTAGCAGCATTAAACGTTTCAAATTCAAAACAATTTACATCTGAACCATCAAGTGTAAAAGCAAATTCTGGTTTGAATAATTTTAAATCAATATATTTTGTACCATTGCCAATTTCTTCATCAGGTGTAAAACAAAAATATAAATCACCATGTGGGTAGTCTTTGTTTCTAGAATAAAATTCAATTAAATGCATGATAACAGCAATACCAGCTTTATCATCTGCACCTAATAATGTTTCACCATTAGTAACAACTAAACTATCGCCAATTACTTTTTTTAATTCATGGAAATTCTTAGTTGTTGTCGTCCATTTAGAAGAAAGCTTGATATCTTCTCCTTGGTAATTTTTGATAATTCTAGGTTTAATATTTTTTCCATCAGCATCAGGTGAAGTATCAACATGAGCTAAAAAACCAACAGATTTTTTAATTTTAGGATTATTTGAAGGAATAAATAAATATAGATAACCATATTTACTTAAAACTGGCTTAAAATCATAATCTTCAATTTCTTTTTTTAAATAATTTAAAAGGTCAAATTGTTTTTTAGTTGATGGAGTTTCATCAGAATTTTCTTCTGAAGATTGTGTATCAATGCTAATATATTTTAAAAACTTATCAAGTAATTCCATATCATTTTTTATTATATATTTTATTTCTAAGGCATTAATGCACATGCATGAATATACTATTTGTATTACATTATTAAAATTAATATAACATCTTGTTTTACTTATCTTTTGATAAGTAATAAATTTTTTGTAAATATAACAATATATTAAAATTCAGGTAATTTATAGCTAAAATAACCATTTTAAGCGATAAAATATATAGTGTTGATATGCAGATACCATACATTAATAAAATAAGTCTTAGAAGTGCTAAAATAAGTTTTCATTTATAAGACTCTGAAATTTTGCTAAAAACATTGTTGAAATTTAACCAACTTTTTTGATGCATTTTTTATGCCATGTTTGATGTTGTGCTGAGGAGAAAAAAAATTTAATATATACTATGTATATATTACAAAAATTTTTAAAAAATTTTAGTTATATACTACGTATATAAAAGCTAATTTATTTTTATCATTTTTCCTATAGAAAAATTTGCTCAAAAATAGCAAATCTTGTAGTATAGGTATGGAAAACATCAAAAATAAAATCAATTTTAATTTAGTTTTAAAACAAAACATTTTGGATTTCCTAAATACTTTGTTTGAGAAAGGAGGAAGGGAATAACTATAATCATCTATGAAGAGATTTTTTGGAAGAGTGGCAAAGTTTGTGATAACCAGTATAAGAGGTAAACCGATCAAGGAAGGTACTGAAATGACTGTTCAATTTGAAAAAGTCGGTGAAGGAGTTACTGGTCATAAGAAAATTAAAAAACATCATAGGAGAAATAAACAACCAGCATGATTCAAAGAATTTGTTGATAATGTATTTTTGCCAACTATTGCAAGAATTGAAGCAACTTTGGCAGAGCATGGAAGAAGACTCGATAAGATTGAAGAAACATTAGTTGAACATGGAAAGAGACTTGATAAGATTGAGGCAACATTAGTTGAACACGGAAAAAGACTTGATAAGATTGAAGCAACTTTGGTTGAACATGGAAAAAGACTCGATAAGATTGAAGCAACTTTGGTTGAGCATGGAAGAAGACTTGATAAGATTGAAGCCACTTTAACAGAGCATAAAGAACGTTTAGATAGAAATAAAATATTTTAAAATATTTTAATTATAAAAATTTAAAATTTATTTATTAATTTAAAAAAATATGTATAATTAACTTATCAGGTAGTTTTTAGATACTTACCAACTAGCTTTGGGGGCAAACTACATTTCCTATTTTTACTTATAAATTACATGGCTTCAAAAACTACAAATTTTCCTGATAAAAAAATATCATCATTAATTCTTCGTAAGGATTTTTCTAAAGTCTTTATACCTGCAAGTTTTGAACAATCAGAGTTTTTAGAAATCAATAAAACTGCATACAAAAACTTTTTAGAAAAAGAGATTAAAAATTTAGTATTAAGTCAATTCCCAGTTGCAAACCCTAAAAACACTAAATATGAAGTAAGATGTGGTGGTGTATCATTCACTAAACCATTATTTTCAATTAAAGATTCTTTAGAACAAGGTAAAAGTTATGAAGCATCTTTATTTGCTGACATTTATATTGTTAATAATGAAACTGGTGAAATTATTAAAAATAAAAAAACAAAGAGTAATATTTCAAGTGGTGTTTTCCTAACTAACATTCCACTAATGACAGATTCTGGTACTTTTATTATTAATGGTATTGAAAAGAATGTTGTTAATCAGTTAGTTAAAGCTGCTGGATTATATGCATTTGAAAATGCACAAATTAGATTATTAAAGAAGAAAAAAGTTATTGAAACTAATAACTGTGAAATTTTACCATCTCATGGTACTTTAATGCATTTCCACATTACCGGTAAAGCTGAGAATGAAAAAATATTATTAGTTTCAATGAGATCATTAAATGGTGAATCAATTGTTACTATTCCAGTGACAATTTTATTGAAAGCTATGGGTATGAGTGAAAAAAATATTGCTGATGTATATGCAGGTTCAACAGTTATCCAAAATACTTTAGCTTTTGATAAATATAATGACACAAAAATTTTTAACGACAAATATTATTTGGAAATCAAAAATAACATAATTAAAAATGGTTTTGAAAATTCTTTAACTGGTAGTCCATTAGAAATTAAATTAAAAAATTTAGTTAATGAAGTTATTAAAAATGAAAAAAGTAAAAAAATTGATTCAATTATTACAGAATTAGCTGCTAGATATATTATTGAAGAATTAGGAATTTCAACAAAAGCAGTTGATTTTGGTGGAACAAGCGAAAAAATTTGTTATCAAGATGTTTTATGTCGTAACTTTTTTGATTCTAAATATTATTCATTGTCAAATGCTGGTAGATATAAAATCATTCACAAATCTCGTTTAACTGAACGTTTATATTCTAATACTTTAGCTCAAGATATTGTAACTAAAGATGGTAAAGTATTATTAAAAAAAGATCAATTAGTTTTAATTGAAGAATTAAATATTATTAAAAAAGCTTTAGCTAATGGTGATTTGAATTTTTCTAAACAAATTCCTATTAATGAACCTTGTTCTTTCCAAAAGAAAAGTAATAGTATTTATGAAACTATTGCTATTTATAAGAATAACTCTAAACAAATTTTTAACATTATTTCAGTTAACAATACAATTGAAACAACTGCTTTAACAACTCAAGATTTATTATCAGCAATTTCATATACTTTAGGTTTAGAATATGGTATTGGTAATTATGATGATACAGAAGATTTATCTAACAAACGTTTACGTTTAGTTGATGAACAATTTAAAAAACACTTCTCTAAAGGTTTATCAAGAATTGTTAAATTTACTTTTGAAAAACTTGCTTCTTTATATTTAGTAACTGCTAAAGGTTTAACAAAAGAAAAACTTGAACAAAAGGTTAATTTAAGAAATATTGTTAATACTAAAGTTTTACAATTAGCAGTTAAAAATTTCTTTAACACTTATGATTTAACTCAATTTGTTGATCAAACAAACCCACTATCTGAATTAACTAATAAACGTAGAATATCTTCTTTAGGTGAAGGTGGTGTTTCTAGAGAAGACCCTAACCTTTCAATCCGTGATATTCACTTTACACATTATGGACGTATTTGTCCAATTGAAACTCCTGAAGGTGCTAATGTTGGTTTAATTCTTTCTTTAGCTATCTATGCAAAAGTAGATACTAATGGTTTCATTTTAACTCCATACAAGAAAGTTATTGATGGTGTTATTACTGATGAAATTGAATATTTAACAGCAACTAAAGAATATGATTATGTAGTTGCTTCTTCTAGAACAAAAACTGATGATAAAGGTAAAATTATTGAAGAAGTTGTTGAAGGTCGTTTCCACCAAACTAATAAATTCTTTAAACCTAAAGAAGTTAATTATGTTGATATTATTCCTTCACAAATTCTTTCTCCTTCAACAGCAAGTGTACCATTTATTGAATCAGATGATGGTGTCCGTGTTGCTTATGGTTCTAACTTCCAACGACAAGCTTTACCATTAATTGAACCATATGCTGCAACAATTGGTACTGGTTTTGAAGCAAAAATTGCTGCTGATTCTGGTTTTAGTATTGTTGCTGGTGAAGATGGGGAAATTAAATATGTTGACTCAAGTAAAATTGTTGTAATTACTGAAGATAAATCTTTAAAAACATATGAATTAACTAAATATGCAAGATCTAACCAATCTACTTCAATTAATCAAACTCCAATTGTTTATGTTGGTCAAAAAATTGCAAAAGGTGATTTATTAGCTGATGGTCCTGCAATTAAAAATGGGGAAATTGCTTTAGGTATTAACCCATTAGTTGCTTTCATGCACTGAAAAGGTTTCAACTATGAAGATGGTGTTGTTATTTCTGACCGTTTATACAAAAATGATTTATTAACTTCAATTGCTTTTGAAACATATGAAGTTGAATGTATTCAAACTAAAAATGGTGATGAAGAAATTACTAGAGAAGTTATGAATGTTCCTGATGACAAAAAAAGAAATCTTGATGAAGATGGATATATTGTTGTTGGTGCAGAGGTTAAAGAAGGTGATATTTTAGTTGGTAAAATTACTCCAAGAGGTCAAGTTGATTTATCTCCAGAAGAAGAATTAATGCAACAATTATTTGGTACTAAAACTAAAAACTATAAAGATACTTCACTAAGAGTTCCTCATGGTGCTGAAGGTACTATTGTTTCAGTTAAAAAAATGAACATTGCTGAAGGTTATTTATTAAACTCTGAAGTAATTGAAAAAGTTATTGTAACAATTGCACAAAAGAAGAAAATTGAAATTGGTGATAAATTAGCTAATAGACATGGTAACAAAGGTGTTATTTCATTAATTATTCCAGAAGCTGATATGCCTTTTATGGAAGATGGTACACCAGTTGATATTATTTTCAACTCAGCCGGTGTTCCAGGACGTATGAATATTGGACAGATAAGTGAAATGCACTTAGGTTTTGCTATGAGAGAATTAGCTAAGAAAAAATTCCTTGAAATAGTAAATTCTAAAGGTTCTGTAGAAGATTTAGTGCAATTATTTGGTATTAAATATGAAAAAGCTAACATATTAGTTAAATCTGCAAAAGAATATATTAAACAAATGAAATCTGAAGTTGCTTCTGCAGATTTATATGCAATTTTAAAAACTGCTGGTTTAAAAATTGAAGATTTGAACTATAAAGCAATTTCACCAGCATTTAATGGTGCAACAATTAATGATATTATTGCTGTTCAAGCTGAAGCTGGTTTAAACCCAATTGAAAATAAAGGTAAAGTTACTTTATATGATGGACAAACTGGTGAACAATATGATGGTAAAATTGCAGTTGGTGTATTACATGTATTAAAACTTAACCATATGGTTGCTGATAAATTACATGCTCGTGCAATTGGACCATACTCTAAGATTACTCAACAACCATTAGGTGGTAAGGCACAAAATGGTGGACAGAGAATGGGTGAAATGGAAGTTTGAGCACTTGAAGCATATGGTGCTGCATATAACTTACGTGAAATGCTTACTATTAAATCTGATGATGTTAAAGGACGTAATATGGCTTATTCTTCAATTATTAAAAAAATGCCTTTCCCTGAACCTAGAACTCCAGAATCATTTAAATTATTAACTAAGTACTTACAAGGTTTAGGTATTGGTATGGAAATTGAATTCAGTGATAAATCTGTTCAAGATGTAAATGAATATGTTTCTACAATCAAAAGTGACGAAAACACTAATGAAGGAGGTATAATAAAATAAGATTATGGAATTTCTAAAAAATAAACCTACAATTAAGTCATTATCTATTTTCTTAGCTTCTCCTAAACAAATTAGAGGTTCTAGACCATGATTAAAAAATACTGATGAAAATATTTGTGCTGAAACTTGATTAGACCGTAAAAATGACCATGGATGAAGTTATGGTGAAATTACTAAAGCTGAAACTATTAACTATAAAACTTTAAAACCTGAACGTGGTGGTTTATTTGACGAAGTAATTTTTGGTCCAACAAGAGATTTTGAATGTTCTTGTGGTAAATATAAAAAATCTAAATTTGCTGGTAAAGTTTGTGAAAAATGTGGTGTTGAAGTAATTGAAACTATTGTACGTAGAGAAAGAATGGGCCACATTGAATTAGCTGCACCAGTTGCACACATTTGAATGGCTAAAGATTCTCCAGCAGCACCTAAAATTGGTTTAGTTTTAGGAATGAAATCAAAAGTTGTTGAAGCAATTATTTATTACAATTCATATATTGTAATTGAAGCTCCAAAAAACTCTTTATTTGAAGAAGGTGAAATTATTAACTTATCTGCAGCAGCAGCTTCTCAAAGTATTAGAATTAAATTACGTAAATTATTAGAAGAAATTAGAAATACTTTTGCTTCTAAAGAATCTTTTGAATACCAAATTGCTTCTGAATACTATGATAAATTAAAAGATGGTACAACTACTTTCTCAATTGATGATATATTTGCATTTGTTTATAAATACAAACACATCAAAATTATGACTGGTGCTGAAGCTTTACAAATTTTGTTAAAGAAAATTGATTTAGATGCTGAATATGTTAAAATTAAATCAGAACTTTCTAAATTAAAAGAAACTGACCACAACTTCTCAGTTTTACTACGTCGTTTAGAAATGATTTATTTATTTATCAATAATAGTAAAATTAAACCTGAATATATGATTATGAATGTATTACCAGTTACTCCACCTGATACTCGTCCAGTAATCCAATTACAAAATGGTAATTTTACTACTTCTGATATTAATAATTTATACAAAAAAATTATTACTAGAAATGAGCGTTTAGCTAAAATGATTGAATTACATGCTCCAACAATTATTGTTAATAATGAAAAACGTTTATTACAAGAAGCAGTTGATGCATTATTTGATAATTCTAATAAAACTTCAGTTTCTAAAGAAAAAAGACCATTAAAATCATTAACTGAACACTTAGGTGGAAAACAAGGTATTTTCAGACAAAACTTATTAGGTAAACGTGTGGATTTCTCAGCACGTAGTGTTATTGTTTGTGGTCCTGAATTAAAGCTATACCAAGTTGGTTTACCAAGTGAAATTGTTTTAAAATTATACAAACCTTTTATTATTGCTGAATTGGTTAAAAAAGTTGACATTGAAGCTGTTGATGCACAACCAATTGCTGAAAACACAAAAGTTGCTGAAAAAATGATTGATGATGAAATCCCTGAAATCTGACCAATTGTTACTGAATTATTAAAAGAAAGACCAGTATTATTGAACCGTCAACCATCATTACATAAACTTTCTTTACAAGCTTTTGAACCAGTTCTAGTAAGTGGTAAAGCAATTAGATTACACCCATTAGCTTGTGAAGCATTTAATGGTGACTTTGATGGTGATGCTATGGCTGTACATTTACCTTTAAGTGATGAATCTATTGCTGAAGCTAGAAGAGATATGTTGGCTTCTTGACATATCATGGGTCCTAAAGATGGTAAACCAGTTGTTTCACCAAGACAAGATATGGTACATGGTATTTTCTTAATTTGTCAAGAAGTTAAAGGTCAAACAGGTGAAGGTTCAATTTTCTCTTCAATTGCTGAAATGAATGCTGCTTTAATTGCTAAAAAAATTAATTTTAATACTATTATTGGTTTAAATACTGCAGCATTCCCTAAAAAATCTAATTTAAAACAAAACAAGATTTTAATTACTACTGCAGGTAAAGTATTATTTAATGCTGAATTACCAGAAGATTTTATTTATGTTAACAATTCTAATTTAACAATTACTGATGATATTGATTATTTACCACATGCAACTAAAATTGTTGATATTGTAAGTAATAGAAATGTTGATACAATCAGCAAAAAAAGTGTTACTAATGTAATCATTTTATTAAGTAAAAAATATGATTTATATGATGTAGGTAAATATGCTGATAATATTCAAAGAATTGCATTTAGATTTGCTGCTTTATCTTCTGCAACTTGTTCAACAATTGAATTACCAATTTATGACAAGAAATATGCATATATTGCTGAAGCTAATAAACAAGTTGAAACTGTTGAAAAACACTTCTTAAAAGGTTTATTATCTGATGATGAAAGATATTCTAACATCATTAAAATTTGAACTAAGATTAAAGATAAAGTTGAAGCTGATATGAAAGAAATTATTGATAATAAAGAAAATGCTTCTAACTCATTTGTTACAATGATTAAATCTGGAGCAAGAGGTAATATTGCACAGTTTACATCAATTTTAGGAATGAGAGGTTTGATGAATAAAGCATATAACTATGAAAAAGCTGCTAAAACTAAAGTAGTTAAAGATACTATCGAAACTCCAATTACTCACTCTCTATTAGAAGGTGTGTCATCATTGGAATTCTTTAATGCCTCATTTGGTTCAAGAAAAGCTCAAGCTGATATTCAATTAAAAACTTCTAAATCAGGTTATATGACTCGTAAATTAGTTGACTGTGCTCAAGAAATTGTTGTTACTCAAGATGACTGTCACCCATTAGAAGGTTTAGTAGTAACTGATTTATACAACAAAGATGGTAAAGTATCTGCTACTTTAGAAAGCAGAATTATTGGAAGATATGCTTTTGAAGATGTAGTTGATGCTAGCAATAAAGTTTTAGTTGCTAAAGATGAGTTAATTACTGAAGAACTTGCAGAAAAAATTACTAAAGCTGGTATCAAAGAAGTTTCAATTAGATCTCCAATTCATTGTAAATGTAAAACTGGTGTTTGTCAAAAATGTTATGGTTTAGATTTAACTAACAACAAGCTTGTTAAAATTGGTGAACCAGTTGGTGTTGTTGCTGGACAATCAATTGGTGAACCTTCAACTCAGTTGAACATGAGATCTAAGCAGACTGGTGGTTTAGTTGGTGCTGGTGGTAACATTGCCCAAGGTTTTGAACGTTTAGCTCAATTATTAGATGTTGTTTCTCCTAAACCATTGGAATTAGCTAAAATTGCCACTGTTGGTGGTACAATTAATTCTATTATTGAAACTGAAGATGGATTTGATGTAGTAATTAGTGCTGATATTACTAATGAAATGGTTACAATTAAATCAGAAAAAAACAAAAATATTTTAGTTAAAACTGGTGATGTTGTTAAAAGAGGTCAAATGTTATTCAAAGGTTCAATTAATTTAAAAACTTTATTGGAAGTTAGTGGTATTGAAGCAGTTAGACAATATTTATTATCTGAATTACAAAATATTTATAAATCACAAGGTATTGATGTAAATGATAAATATTTAGAAATCATTATTTCTCAAATGACTAACAAAGTTAGAGTATTAACTAACAATGAACAATATGATTTATTCATTGGTAAAATTATCAACTCTAAAAAACTTGAAGAAATTAATGAAAAATTATTAACTGATGCTAGAAAATCTCCAATTATTGCTAAACCAATTGTTATTAGTGTTGATGATGTACCTGATAATTCATCTTCATTCTTCTCATCAGCATCATTCCAATATTCAAAACAAGTTCTTTCTCATGCATGTATTTCAGGTGAAGTTGATTTCTTAAAAGGTTTAAAAGAAAATGTAATGCTTGGTGGATTAATACCTGCTGGTACTGGTTTATTATCTGATACTGATGAATTATTCAAAGGTGCAGAAGAAGCTTACAACAAGGAGTGATAATATGCAAAAATCAACTATAGCTAAAAATGAAGTAATGAAAGCAAATCGTAAATGATTTGTTATTGATGCTACTGACCAGGTTTTAGGAGATTTAGCAGTTAAAGCTGCTAATATCTTAAGAGGTAAAGAAAAAAATATTTACACTCCAAGTGTTGATTGTGGTGATTTTTTAATTATTAAAAATGTTTCTAAAGTTAAAGTTACTGGTAATAAATTAGAAGATAAGAAATATTATAGACACTCTGGTTATTTTGGTCACTTAAAAACAATCAATCTAAAAGACAGAATGATTAAAGACCCAGAAGGTGTTATGTTGGATGCAGTTTCAGGTATGTTACCTAAAACTAGATTAGGTAAAGCTGAAATTAAAAAGCTTTTTATTTATAAAGATGAAGGAAAAGATCATTCTGCACAAACTCCAGAGGAAATAAAATTATAATTATATTATGGAGTTTAAAGCAATTGGTCGTAGAAAATCTTCAGTAGCAAAAGTTATTTTAACTCCAGGTACTGGTAAAATTACTGTTAATAATGTTGAACCAAAAAAATATTTTCCAAATGATTTAGTGATTCAAGATATGGAATTACCACTTGTTGTTACTAATACTCGTGATAAATTTGATGTTAAAGCAAAAGCAACTGGTGGTGGTTTTACCGGTCAAGCAGGTGCTATTAGATTAGCTATTGCTAGAGCTTTAGAATTAGCCGATCCGGCTAAATATGATGAAAAAGATGGACATGTTATTGGCGGTGCTAGATTAAGTTTAAAACCTAAAAAACTTTTAACTTCTGATGCAAGAGTTAAAGAAAGAAAGAAAATGAACAAGAAAGGTGCAAGAAAATCTCCACAATTCGTTAAACGTTAGGAAATGAAATTTCTTAATAAATTAGACAAGAAGAAAAAAGAAACCATTATTATATTAGGTAGTGTTATTATTTTTTTAGCTATAGTATTAGTTTTTGTATTAATTTTTTTACATTAGAGTTTATAATAGAGTTAGCTATTTGAAAATTCAAATATTAGGTTGTATTTACATCGTATTTTACATTTTATACTATGATGTAATAAATTTTGCTAAGGCAGTATATGCCACACTTTGATTTCAAACCAGAAACATTTTGTTTCTGGTTTGAGACGGGTGCAAAATTACAACCGTCTCAAACATTGTGTTAGTTTTTTTATGCATCAAGTATGTTTGAGACGGGTGCAAAATTACAACCGTCTCAAACTAATGGAAATATTTATATTAGATTATTTAAGTTTGAGACGGGTGCAAAATTACAACCGTCTCAAACCAGAACAAGGTAAGAGCACTTAACAGATTGGTTTGAGACGGGTGCAAAATTACAACCGTCTCAAACTTAGTGGTAATCCTATATTCTCAGTTGATTGTTTGAGACGGGTGCAAAATTACAACCGTCTCAAACTTGATAACTTATTACTTCTTATTTGGTCATGTTTGAGACGGGTGCAAAATTACAACCGTCTCAAACATGTTTTTCCACATCCATTAGGACTGCAAAGTTTGAGACGGGTGCAAAATTACAACCGTCTCAAACCTCAAATTATAAAATTTCCCGGTTTGTCCGCGGTTTTGCACCTGTATATTCAAATAAATTTAAAATGTAAAGTTATTTATCCGCCGAAAGGGGATAAAAATATTATTTCAAGAGTTTGCAATGTTAAACTCAAAAAATTAATTCATTCTCAATAAACAAATAATTTTATCACTATATTTAAAATTAATTGAAAAATCAAATAATTGTTTACTTCAATAAAGTATATGTCCAGGTACTACAATTAAATATTTGTCATCAGTTAAATCTGAACACAAAAAATCATCTATAGTCATATTGGGATTGTATTTAACATTCCTAACAAAATTATTCCTTTGTAAATAATCAACAACATTATTTAATTGATTAAATGAACTACCATATCTACCTTGCATATCTTTTGCAATTGTAGAAGGTGAACAATGTGAATATTGTGCAATTGCTAAACAAACACAGGCACCATTTTTTGGTAAATCAGAATTGTAATCACTTTCGTATTTATCTCGATTATTAAAAAAATCAAATAAGCCCATAGTATTTAAAATATATAAAGTAAAAATTAGTTGGCTAATTTTACTGTTACAGTTTGTAAAACTCTATCATGTAGTTTATAACCTTTAGAGATTATTGCAGCAACATTACCAGATTTCACACCTTCAGCATCAATATGATCAATTGCTTCCATAGTAATTGTGTTATATTCATCACCAACATTAACAGAAATTTCTTCAATACCAACATCGCTTAACACATTTTTAAACATATTTAAAAACATTTTAAAACCATTTTGATAATTTTTTAATTTATCATCTTTAGGTTCAAAACTTAGGGCAGTTTCAAATTGATTAATAACTGTAATAAATTCAGTTGCAGGCTTAGCAATTGCATATTTTTTTGCTTCCAAAATTTCAGTATTAGATTTT
The DNA here is from genome assembly GCA_031255095.1 of Mycoplasmataceae bacterium. Classification (GTDB taxonomy): domain Bacteria; phylum Bacillota_I; class Bacilli_A; order Mycoplasmatales; family Mycoplasmoidaceae; genus Malacoplasma_A. The sequence continues at coordinate 976 of JAIRTE010000026.1, read as the reverse complement.
TCAGTTAATTCTGCTTGTTTCTTTTTTAACATTTCTGCAGCTTCAGCCATCTTAGCAGAAAGTTTATTAACATAATCATTGTTAATACTTTTTAATTGTTCTTCCAAACGATTGTTTTTTTCAACTAATTGTTTATTCAAAGAATTTTTTTCTGCAAGTTTAGAATTTTTATCAGAAAAGATATTCTGGGCAATATTTTCATATTTTGACAAAATTTCAGTTTTTATATTGTCATTTAATGAATATAATTCAGAATTTAAACTTTCTTGTTGTTCAAGTAATTTTTTATCAATAGTGCTAAAACTATATGGGATAACAAAAAAATCTTCTTCATTAATTTTTAAAGCAACTGTATCATCCTTTTTTTCATTTGCAATGTTGCAAATAACAGCATTACCATGTAACAATTCATTATCTTCAATTACTAATGCTAAATTGTCATTTACTTTATAAATGTTCCATAACAAAATATTTTTTTTCATAAACTCAACCTTATTATAAACAAATTAGCTTATTATTTATTTGATAAGAGAAATCTAAAATCAAATTATCAAAGCATTTAAGTATTTTACTTTGTTTTAAGATTGTTTAATTCTACAATTTTGTCAATTTTTGTATTAATATTATTAATTTCACCTTTAATATTATCAATTTTTTCATTAAATTCTTGCTTCATTTCTTTTACTTCAGTTTGAATATTGTTGATGTTATTTTGCATTTGCATAATCAATTCTCTTAATGATGGTAATTTAGCTTTGGGTTTCTTTTGTTTTGGCTCGCCTCCCTTGCCACCAGCGCCACCCTTATGTTTACCCATTTCAACAATAAAAGTATCACCTACTTTTACATATTCATTTTCAGTTTTCACAATTGTTACTTCTTTTTGTACAGACATAAAATTACTTGGTTTTCAAACCATTTAGTTTAATAACATTATCAATTTTTGTATTAATATTATTAATTTCACCTTTAATAT
>JAIRTE010000002.1 GCA_031255095.1 Mycoplasmataceae bacterium | reverse complement strand
AATGGTGCCAATTTCCAACAATCTTTAAAATCTTCATTAGTCAAAGGTACTTTGGTATAAATTGGTCTTGCAACAATTGGAAAATTCTTTTTTCCTTTTAAAAGCTTTGAAAAATCATTCGCTTTGATTTCAATAATAACATGTCAATCTCTGTCATTTATAAGACTTGGGGTGCCAGCTATTTTTAAACTAAAATCATTAATTGTAACAGTTGGAGAAGATGCAGATAAAAAATGCAAAACATTGTATTTTAATAAACTATTATTTAAAACCCCTGCAATTTCTTCAAGAGTTGGGTCTTCAATATTATTTGCTTCAAATTTATAAACAACATTTTCATCAGGCATTTTTGGCATTTCATCAAGTTCAATAGTTTGCATTTTTGCTGTTGCAACAGAACATGATGTCAATGCTAATAAAGGTACTAATGTAAATAATGCAGCCGAAGAAATTAAAATTAAATTAATTTTAAGTTTTTGCTTTTTAGAAGACATACATATATATTATCATATATAAGCTATTTAAATTATATAAAGTATAGTTTATTAGCTTTTAGGTATAGAAGTGATACTTCAAGTTTTCCCTATCCTTTCTAATCCTAAGTTATTTTTTAAATATTGTAAAAATAACTCCTTATCCACTTTAGAATTTTTAAGTACAATAGAATGATCAGGTTCATTTTCAATAACGCCTTCAGCATACATTGTATCAAAACCACCACCATAATTAGGTATCTTATCAACACCTTCAAATATTAATTCTTTTAAATATGCAATACTTTTTTTAAATACATCATTGCAAATTTTTTCAACAGAATTACTTTAATTATTATGTTTGTTTTTTTTGATGAAAAAATTTTTATTATTTATTAAATAATAGATTTTTTAAATTTTAAAATTTTTTTCATTTGCTTACTTGTTTTGGATCTAACATTCTCTTGCCAAATATTTAATTTCAAACTAAACTCCAAAATACTCAAAAGATTTGTATTTACACCCTACTCTCACTAATATTAGAAGTGTAATTGTATGTGAAATTTTTAATAATAACTTTATAAACAGGGTAAAGCATAAAGATATTAATAATTATCATTGGTATTAACATCAATGTACGGAAGAATAATCATCATTGGTAGGGCAAACCACCACCAAGTTGGAAATCAGCCAATGGTAATAGGAAAATTGTTATTGTAACTTCAGTAATTATTGATAACATATAAATAATTAAAAAGTTATTAGAATAATTAGCAGCAGTATATTTATCATTTGTCTTAAATCATAATGCATTGCTTTTATCTTTTGAATTTAAAATAGTCTTAATTTGGCGAGCTGTTATTTTATCAAAATTATCATTATTTAATAACATTGTTTTATTTCTAATTCTAATCATTTTAAATAATGAAATTTTAATGTTGTAGAGAATATTTTTAAAGTCTTTGTAATTAAATAATATAAATAATATAAAATTTATTACAATACAACAACAGAAAAAGATGATATAAAAATTAGTCATGAAATCATGTGATACAACAATTTCAGCTGTACCAAAGATTTTACCACCAAAACCATAGTCAGAAGTCTTATCTCCTAATTGTGCAGGTGGAGCAAATCCAACATTTAATGTAATCAATACCCCAGTAATAATTAAACAAATTGTTGAATAAATTAAATATTTAACATTTTGAATATATTTGTTTTTATTAATTGTTAAATTAATTACACTTTTTAATAACCCAGAAATAAACCCATACATAATACAAGCAACAAAATAACCATAATGAAACATACCAGCAGTTAATAAAACTGTTAATATATCAGTAAATGCACCAATAAAGATTCCTAAAACTGGTCCAAAGATTAAACCACCAATTTTAACTAATATTGCTTCAATATTAACTCTAAAACTTGGATAAGCTCGAAATAATATTCCAAATAAACCAGAAGAAATAATGGTTAATAAAATAATTATCGCCGTTGCAATAGCAATAATCATGGCAATATTAGTAATACCTGAAATTGATATTTTAGGAAATAAATAATATCTTTTGTTGTATTTATATCTAAAATAGATTTTTTTAACAATTAAAAGTATAAAAAAAGCTGCAATAATTGAAGACAATATGATAATTGCCTGTTCCAAACTAAATGTTGGATTAGGTATAGTAGTAGATGATGCTGCCATATTTGGCAAATTAAGTGTAGTGGAAACCATTTAAGTTAATTATATCATTACATGATATAAAAAGCTTTAATAGATCCTTAATTTTGATAGCTCAATAAAAATTATTTTTTTGTTGGTGTTTTTTTATCCTTAGTAGTTGCTGAATCAGAAGTTTTTGGTTTAGGTTTTCTAACAGGCAAAGCAGCTAAAACTTTTTTAGTTTGGGCAAAATCATATTTACAAACATCCTTAAGTGAATTTTTTCCATGCTTAGTAGCAATTTTTATTGCTGTTTCAATAACTGCACTACTTGAAGAACCAAGAGGAATTTTTATATCATATTTTTTTTCTAATTCTTTAATTTGGATTAAGAAAAAACTTCTAGCAACAATTGAAGCTGCTGCGACTGCAATGTATTTGCTTTCAGCTTTTGTTTCAAAAATATCAACTTTTTGTTTCACTGTACCTTTAACATGATTAGCTACTTTGTCCACATATTCATAATATTTTTTTTCTTCAGCAAATTGATCCATAACAACTTTAAGTTTATCAGCTTTGTATCCTTTTTCCGCTATATTATCTCGTACCGTCATCAAACATCTATTATGAGCAAATGCTTTAATAGCATGTGTATTTTTAAGAACAAGATTAAAATCATTATAAGCAGCAGGTGGAACATAAATGATTTGATATTGTACATATTTAGCAATTTCATCAGATATTTTGTCAATCTTTTCATCAGTTAATTTTTTTGAATCACATACTCCTAATTCAATAAGTTTTTTGATATTTTCAGCAGGTACATGACATGCACATGCTGCAATACCACCAAAATAGTCACCTACACCTACTTCATCACATCCAATGAATGACTCATTTGTTTCATATGTGGCAAGTTGGCGTTTAGCACCAGCTTTTATATCTTCAGCAATCTTAATTTTTAAAGAAACTAAATGTTCGATAGTTTTAATAATTCTACAATCTTCATTCTTAGCTTGTAATAGCACATTATATGTGCTAAATATGCTTAATGTTCAATCTGTGGCTTGGAAAAAGTATATAACATGGGAATTTTCAGGTGGAGTACATTGAAATGGTTCCAATGTTTCTAAAATTTTTTTAACGTCTCCCTTGTTAATTTTAAAACTTTTAGTTAGCATTTTATATTAATATAATTATAGTTTATAAGTTGAATTTTGGAACCAAAAATCATCCAAATGTTTGATGTTATTAGGACTATGTTTTTAAATTTAGAATTTATTTTTATTTTGTGCAATTATGCATATAAAATGGAGCAATGGGTGTGCATTGTAATTTGAATGGCATATTGGTAAATATCTTAGACTGGATCAGGAAAAGTAACCCCATTGTAAAATGCTTTTATTAAATCAAAATCATGTTCATCAATTTTAATAGAAAAATTAGAAGTAAAATAGTCTAAATAATAATCAGATGTTGAAGAAAGTTTATAAAGTGATCATGGTGTAGTGGTATTAACAGAGTCAATTAACCTTGAAGCACCATTATCATTTGATACTGTAACATTCATTTCGGATTGTGAATAAATTGCTGTAAATAACGCTGTTGTTGTTACACAAGAAGTTGCACTTGTTCATTCGGTCATAGATACTGTGAAAACAGCACTATTTTGATGAAAAGCAATATTTAATAACATTGACTTTGGTGTGTTACCTTCAGGATTTTCTATATAAGTATCACTAAATGCAGTTGGTATTCTTGAAGAAATAAAAGATAAAATAAAGTATTTCATATAAAGCTTAGGTAATTTTTCATTAAAAAATAAATTACGTGCATTATCACTATTAGAAGTTAACGCATTAGGCCCTTCAGTCTTTATAAAATCCTTACCATCTTCTGTGGTGTTGCCAATTGTTAATCCTGCAGGATTTGGATTAAATACAAATTCTTGTTGATTAAAAAAATTTTTTATATTATTAATAGTATCGTCTCTATGATGTGCATCAAATGTAAATGAGGCAGAATTTTCATGTTGTTTAACTTCACTTTTACAAGAAGTTAACACTGTTGGCACAATAGCTGCCACAGTTCCTATTGTCAACAACCCTGCAAATAATTTTAAATTTACCTTCATACTATCTTTTTATATTCCATTTTTAGCATTTTTTTTTTTTGTTACCTAAAGGTAAAAATTTGTATTTTGAAATTAAAATCCATCTATTTGCACCAAAAATATACTCAGATAGTTTTGCTTTGTGAAATAATTATGCATGCAAATTAAGAACATTTTATTATGCTATAAATCAAAATAGCAATATTATGTAGATGACGGTACTTCTAAAATTGGAAATTCCTGTTCATAAAAACTTTTTATTGATCCTCAATCACCAACAATAATAGGATATAGTGTATCCGAACCGCTAAATTTAATACCATATATATCTTCAAAACCACAATAACCTTTTTCTATGCCCCAATTAGTAGAATTATCCACTATAGGATATTCATAATCTTCACATAAATTAACAAGTTCAAATTTATCTTCTGCCCATGTTGCATGCAAATTGATATCTATTGTACTTATTTCATTCCCACGCCAAGAATTTGTTGTACTATGCATAACAACACTATTTTCAGAGAGTCGAATCTCAAATATTATTGATTGTAAATTACCATTTGGTATTTCACTATATAAATATGTTGGTGAGTATATAATGAATCTAAATAAATAACATTTTAGTCAAAACAGGGGCAAATTTTCATTAATTAATAAATTTCTTGCACGTGAACTTTTAGATGTTAAATAATTGTGTGTTCCATTTGATGATTTTAAGAAATCGGCAAGATCTTCAATATCATTATCTTCAGTGACGCTAAAATCAGTAACTTTTGGATCAAACACACATTCTGTCATATTGAGAAATTTTTTCATATTATTAGTGTCATCATGATATTCATCAAATGTAAATGTAATAGATTTTTCATGTATAGCTTCATTTTTATCTTCTTCTTTAGCTTCACTTTTACAAGAAGTTAATACTGTTGGCACAACAGCTGCTACAGTTCCCAAAGCAAACAATCCTGCAAATAATTTTAAGTTTACCTTCATATCATATCTTTTTATAGTTAATTTTTAACATTTTTTGTATTTTATTTTGTTACCTAAAGGTAAAAAATTTATCTTTTGTGAAGAAATATCATGCAAGTAAAAAGATAAATGATACGCTGCTACAATTTATGATACTTTGATAAAAATATTTTATTTATCTAATTCTATTTCTTTATCAGTTAAAACTTTTTTATCACTTGTTGAAAAATCCAAAACCTTGCATTGTTCACCTTCATCTTTTGCAACTTCCAAAATTGTTTTAAACTTTAAAGTTTGTGCAGGCGAAGTAATAGCAGCCATTGATTCTTGCAAAACTTCTTTGGTTGCATCCTTTAATGCATTTAAGCTGCTAGATTTAATTTCTTCACTGCCACATTGACTAAAATCACCAACAACTTCAAATAATGATGTTATTTGTTCATCTTTTAATAAGCCTCCAGTAAATGAAGATAATTCTTCAGCACTTTGACCACTAGTTGCAATTAAACCACTTATTGTTTGTGTTAAAGAGTTTTCAATAAAAGTATGTTGTTTTTCTTTATCACCATCAAATAATGCACCAGATACTTTTGCTCCTACTGTTTCAGAAGATGTTTCTATATTGCTATTTAAAAGATTACATATTCCATTAACATATTTAAATTGAACATCATCAAGGTGACAATTAGTTATAAGTTCAGCATCAATATTATTAATAATAGTTGAATAGTAAGATTTTGGTAAACCTTGTTCATCAGTTGGGTTATTTTGCATACTTTCTAAACTTTTAATAGCTTGTGCCTTTCTGAATACTAAATCTACAATTTCTTTTTTCTTTTCAGAAATAGATATAGATTTAGTATTAACTTCATCTACATTAGTCATACGTTTTTTGTACATAATTTTACCACCAATATCTCTTACATATACACTAACACCATTACCAAAGGTGTTACTTTCTACAGTAATTAACCTACCAAATTGATCGATAGTTCTATATTTTTTATCATTTATTCAAACTTTTTGTCCATTGAATTTAAGATTTTTATTTTTACCTTTAGAAAATATTGCATAATTATTAGCCACTTGTTTTGCAACAATACCTTTTGTTCAAGTTTTATTATCAAGCATAGTATGTATTTTATTTTCACTTAATTTACTATTTGTGTTTTTATTTTTATTAGCTAAATTTGTTGCATGTTTTACTTCATAATGTTTTTTAAGTGTTGCATAATAAACTTCTTTTGGTAAAAGTGCATAAGCTAAACTTTTTCAAGATGGTTCTGTGGCTTCACTAATCACACTGCTATGATCAAGCAAGCTGTTATCTTTTATTAATTGCATCATATCATCTTGAATTCTTTGTCCACTAATACCTGGTGCTTGAAGATCAGATTGTGTACCAACAATACTAATTTCTAATTTTGTGCCATCAACGGAATTAGCATCAGCACTATATTTCATATTAATTAATACGATTTCACCATCTGCTGGATTTATATAAGGTGCCATGAATACAATTGGTTTGCTTATTGTTGTATCACTAGCAAATATATCTTTAGCAACAGCTTGTGTTTGTTTAACAAACTCACATAAACCTTTCATTTCACCAATTATATCTGTAGGTTTTTCATCTTCAGCAATCTGAGAAATTGCAGTGAAACCAGAACTATGTAATTGTAGTTTTTCTTCTTCAGTTATATACATTTTTGAACATTGTGGTACTAATATAGGCATATACCTAGTTGTATCATTAGTAAACAATGGATATCCTTCAACATGAAAATTACCTTGTCCAAGGGTAATAGCTTGTTCAATATCAAATACATAATATTCACCTTCAACAGTAGCTTCAGAACCTCTATTTCCAATATTTCATTCAACAGCACCACCATTTAGTCACTTATACATGTCTTGAAAAGTTTCTTTGTGTGCTCCACTAAAAGCTAATCAAACAGCTTCATATTGACCACTTGTAATAATTCTTTTTTTAGTAATGATTGGCATAATGTTGATATATACAAAATTTTTATATTTAGTAGTTGAAAACTATCTGTTAAAAAAATTTTTGTGAAAATTAATTATAATAATGGTTTGTTTTAATTATGAAAATGGTTCGGTGTGATAAAAACATTTAATTTTATTTTTGCCTTGTGTGAGCATGTATGAAAAAAATATAAATAATGTGATTGTAATTTAGTAGTATTTTACCAAAAGTTTTGGATGACTTATGTTGGAAATGCAGTATTATAAAATGCTTTCAATAAACCAAAATCTTCTTCTTCAACAGGAAAATTATCGCCACGATCTTCATATTTTAGACAATATTCATCATCTTTTTTGTAGAAACTTCATGATTCAATGGGAAAAATCATAGGATTTTCACTTACTGCATTAAATACAACACTAATTTCTCCATCTGAATAATTCATTGTAGTTGTGGTTGTAGATGTTTCAGGTGAAGAACCATCACTTTTTCACTTAGAATCTGTAGATATTAAAGTAGCATTATTTTGTGAAAATTTAATATTTAACGATGTTGATTTATAGGCACTATCAACAAAAGTATCACTATAATTTTTACCTTCAAGTCCATTAATAATCTCAAATAAAATATAGTATTTCATATGAAATTTAACCATTTCTTTACTAAATAATAATTTACGTGCCTTATCACTATTAGTCATTAATGCATTATATATAGCTCCATCAACTCCATCGATTGTTGTTTTTGCAAAATCATGACCATCTTCATCAGTATCGCCAATTGTTAATCCATTAGGATTTGGATTAATTATTCATTCTGTTTTTAAGAATTCTTTTAATGCATTAAGATCATCGTGTTGTGCATTAAATGTAAATGAAACAGATTTTTCATGTAAGGATTCATTTTTATCTTCTTGTTGTTTAGGATCACTTTTACAAGAAGTAAATACTATTATTGGCACAATAGCTGCCACAGTTCCTATAACAAACAATCCTGCAAATAATTTTAAGTTTACCTTCATACCATCTTTTTATATTTCATTTTTAGCATTTTTTTTTTTTTTTTTTTTGTTGTTACCTATAGGTAAAAATCTACATTTTGTGATAAAAAATACACCAATTAGCTTCAAAATGCAACTAAAATGTTCTATTTTGTGATAAAAATTACCAATGGATTTTTTTGCTTAAAGTTTATATTGGATTTTAAGACGTTTGGTTTTCACCATCATCAATATCTTTTTGAACTTGTTTATTAGTTAAAGATGGAAGAGATTGTGATGCTTGAGTTTGAACAGTGCTACAAATATCTGATTTTGGTACTATTGCATGTCTGGTAGTTCGTGCAGTACGAGATTGTTGAGGATATGCTCATTGAATATTGCATACTACTGGTTTGTACATTACTGAAACATTAACATTTTGTGCAACTCTTGTGATTTGTGGACATCCTAAATTATTCCTATTTTGTAATACAGGAACAGTTTGTTCATGATCAATAATTGTACTATTTGCAGCAGTATTTTGTTTGACAGTTGGTGCAACTGGTTCAGCAGTAGGTTTAGCTTCATCAGCAATTTTTTCCTGTCTTTTATTGGCATTAGGCAATGATTTTGAAATTTCTCCTTGTTTAGAAACATTTCCTAAACTTGTTTGTTGTAATTGACCAGTTCTAATGATATCAGTAGCATTTTGAATTGCTCATACACCACATGAGAAATTATCTCTTTGTTGTCTTGTTCTAATCGGATCATATTTTACTCTAGATTTAATTTCACCATTTGGACCAACTTTAAAATGATTTAGAACAAAGTGATAACTATTTGTTTCTGGCAATAATAATTCGATATTTTCAAAAGCTGTTTCAGGGATTTCAGGATGTGCAGCCATTATTAGATCTCCGATTTGTTGTATTTGTCTTACTTTAGCTTTAAGTCTTGGCCCTAGTGAAGAATTAACAAATTCAGAGTGTGTTGGTTCCATAAGCATTGAAATTTTACCAGTTCTTTTATCAATATATACTGCATCACCAGATTGAGTTAAAACTGTAGCAAAAGCTTCGTCTCTTCTCATGTCACCTTGGAAGGCTATATATAATGGTTGGAATTCAGAAGAAGAGTTGTCAGTAATTTCTTCTCCAACTTGACCACTACCTGTTCTAGTATAAGTACAAATACCACTAAATGAATCAACTCATTTACCTCTTTCCACAAATGCTTGACTAACATCTGCAAAAGAAGGGAATTCTTCAACCTTTTTAGCATATTCGGGGTTTTGAATCATTCTATTTGATGAATCTTTCTGTTCGAAAAATGGTTTTACTTCTTCACCTAAAAGACTTGCCCTACTAACTAATTCAGAGAATTTTTTTTCAGCCATAGCAGCTTTTGATAAGGCACTTTTTCAATGAAAAACTTTAGTTGGATCAGAAGCATTTTTAGGTTGTTTTGTTACTATGCCATTAACTCTGGGATTTACTGCATCATCATTAGATAAATTTTTTGCTTCTTCAGTTTCAAGAAGATATAAATCATCCCTAATAGTAAAATCAACATATTTATCAAATGATGGACGTAATGGAACTTTTTTCGATTTAGCAGTTTTAGTATCAGGAGCAGGAACTTTTTTCATATATGGGGATGGTTCATGTTTATCTGCAAAAAAAGTATCTAACTTCTTTGCTATATAATCAGCAAAATTACAGAATAATCTATAAGGATTTCTATTTTTTTCTTTCTTAGTTGGTCTAGAATCGACATAATCATATATTTGATCTCCAACAAGTGGAGTGACAACAAAAGGCATATCTTGTACTTCTCTATCTTTCAAAACAACATGTTTGTTTACAGAAGCAAATGAAAATAATTTAGGGACTCTTCTCATCATTCTATTGGCTTCGTCGCCTAATTCGTTATATATTGCTTCATTTATATTTAAACATGCTGCAGCTGCAATTTTTGTTGGTAAATTTTTAAGAGTAATACCCATTTCTTGACCACAAAAAGTATTAATTTTATTTGCTAATCTTACATATTTTTCCATCGCACTTCTTTGTGTTTGCACTCTTTTAAATGTTTTTTGCATGTCAACATACTTTGCAAAAACTAATGACATATTTTCTTTTTCTTCTCTTAGTTCTTTTAACATATTACTATTTTTTTGAATATTTGAAACTAACATAAAAATTTTGGTTGGTAATTTTTCTTTTAAAAATTTAAGTTGATCATCATCAAATTCGCTTTTTACACAACCTCAATCCCCGGGGGAAATACGTGTATTATTTTGCATTAAAGTATATGTGATTACTAATTCTTTTAAACACATATTATTTATATTATTTAAATGCATTGGTGATATATTAGCTAACATGTTTTTTTTCGTTCAATTAGATAAAATTATTTTTTTAAAATTATTTATATCATTAGCCAATGCATTTTCTATTATTGGAATTCTTGTTTTTAACAATTGCTCAAATTGTCTACATTGAGCAGCTCGTATATTTTCTGTGTCCTTTTTTAGTCCGTCAAATATGCAATTATTTTTTTGGATATTTGAAATTAACATAAACACTTTTTCTGGTAATTTTTCTTTTAACAATTTAAGTTGATCAGCATCAAATTCTTTATTTGCATCACCTCAGCCATCAGGAAAAATACAATCATTATTTTTCATTGTTAAAGTATATATCATTACTAATTCCTTTAAATTCTTCCCCTTTAAATCTGTAGGCAGCAAACTTTTTCCCTTCCCATGTGATAAAATTATTTCTTTAAAATTATTTGTATCATTAACCAACACATTTTTCACTTCTAATAATTTTGTTTCTAATGCTTGCTTAAAATCATGTTCATTAAAATAAAAGGGTATATGACCATATTTTTTTATATCTGTACTTACAGATTTTGAAATCCCTGTCATTTCATTACTTAATTCTATAAAATTAACCAAAGCCATGGTAATAAAAGTTTGTATATGTTCATACAATGCTTCGGGTTTATTTTTAAATGTTCAATAAATTAATTGTTCAACATATTCTTCACTTTTTTTATTCCCTGGTTCAAAATTACTTAATAGAAAACCAACATTAGCCATAGCACCTTTATATTTTGCAATATTTTTTAAATAAAGGTTTTGTAATAACCTTGTTGGTATCTGAGTTTTTGCATTAATCATTTCTTTTTTTAGCATTTGCTTTGAAACCATTTTTACCATAATTTAATTATATATATATAATATATAATAAAAATTTTGCCAACTTAATATAGTTAAATAACACATAGGGAAAAATTTTATATTTTAATATATTTATTTTTTTGTTTACTTGGCAAATTAAATGCTATAATTTTTATGTATGGCAAAAGTTGTATCTAAAAAACCTGTAGAAAAGAAAGCAAGTGGTAAATGTACTTGTGGTTGTGGATGTTGTGGCGCTAAAAAAACTACAACTACATCAAAGGTTACTAAGAAGTAATCTTGTAACCTAAAATTTAAATTACAAGATTATGAATGGATTTGATTTAATTAAAAAAATAGGAGTTAAAAATGCAGTTGCATTAGAGATAAATGATATGCAATATGATTTATCTTCATTAATACCTGATGATGTTAATGAAGAAAAAATTAAAGTTATTTTAGCTTCAGATATCGATGGATTAGAAGTATTAAGACATTCTTCTGCACATTTATTAGCTTTTGCAGTGCAGAGATTATATAAAAATGCATTATTAACTATTGGACCTGCTGTGGAAAATGGTTTTTACTATGATATTGATTTTAATGGAATCAATATCTCAGAAAATGATTTAGAAAAAATTTCTAATGAAATGAATAGTATTGTTAAAGAAGATGTTAAATTTATCCGTAAGGAAATTTCTAAAGAAGAAGCATTATCACTTTTTGCTAATAATAAATATAAATTGGAAATTATTAATTCTTTACCAGCAAACTTCCCAATTTCAATTTATTATTTAGGTGATTTTGTAGATTTGTGTCGTGGACCACATGTTCCTAGTTCAAGATATTTAGCAAATTTTAAATTAACTAAAATTTCTGGATCATATTGAAGAGCAGATGCAAGTAAAGAAAAATTACAGCGTATTTATGGTGTTGCTTTTGACACAAAACAAAACTTAGAAAATTACTTTAATTTTTTAAAAGAAGCTGAAAGAAGAGATCATAAAAAAATCTGCAAAGCAATGGATCTATGCCATTTTGATGCTGAATATGCACCTGGTGCAGTATTCTGACATCATAAGGGGTGATATGTATTTAAAACATTATTAAACTATTTAAGAGATGAAAAAATTAAAAACGGGTATGTAGAAATTAATACTCCACGATTGATGAATAGAGTTTTATGAGAAACTTCAGGGCATTGAGAAAAATATGGTGAACATAATTATTCTGGTAAAACTCAGGATGAAATGATTTTTGCTGTTAAGCCAATGAATTGTCCTGGAGGTATATTGGTTTATAATTCAACTCCAAAATCATACCGTGATTTGCCTTTAAGAGCTGCTGAATTTGGTCAAGTAAATAGATTTGAATCTTCAGGCAGTCTAAATGGTTTATTAAGATTAAGAGAATTTACTCAAGATGATGCACATGTTTGGTGTACTCCTGAACAATTAGAGACTGAAATTTTAAATATGCATAATTTATTTTATAAAATTTATACTACTATGGGATACAATAGTGATACTATTGAAATTGCCCTTTCATTACGACCAGAAAAACGTATTGGTAGTGATGAAATTTGAGATAGTGCTGAAAAATATTTAGAAAATGTTTTAATTAAACAAGGTCTAAAATACAAACTTCAACCTGGTGAAGGTGCATTTTATGGACCAAAATTAGAATATGGTTTCAAAGATGCTATTGGTCGTAGTTGACAAATTGGTACAATTCAACTAGATATGAATTTGCCTAATCGTTTTAAAATGTCATATATTGGTAAGGATGGTGCTAAACATGAACCAATTATGATTCATGCAGCTTGTTTTGGTTCATTAGAAAGATTTTTAGGTCAATACATTGAAAACATAGAGGGTAAATTCCCATTATGACACAATCCAATGCATGCTTGTATCTTAAACATCAATGATAAGGTTACTGATTATTGTAATGAAATATATGAAAAAATGACTCAAGCTGGCATTATTGCACAATTAGATATGGATAATAAACCATTGCAGCAGAAAATCGCTATCCATTCATTGGAAAAGGTTCCATATTTAATAATTGTTGGAGAAAAGGAAAAAGCTTCAAAAACTGTTTCTATTAGAATTATTGATAATGGTAATAATGCTATTTCAATGCCAATTGATGAATTTATTAATATCGTTGTTGAGAAAATTAAAACTAAATCTTTAAATTTTCTATTAAAATAATATTAGTATGAAGCTAATATATTCAGGTGGTGAAGTTTTTAAAAATTTAATGTCACTTTTAAAAAAAGTCTTTAAAAATGAAGAATCATTAATAAAATTTTGTTCAACCAAACAGAGTTATAAAGTTCCACCTCTAGTGTTTCCTAAAGCATTTTATAACATCACAGAAAAATATTTTAACAATACTTTATATTATGTTATTAGTACTAAGAAGAAAACTCCACCAAATAAATCATTGCTATATGTACATGGTGGAGCATTTGTCATAGAAATCAACATTATTCATTGATTACATATAAAAGCATTAGTTGATAAAACAAATGCTGAAATATATGTGCCAATCTATCATTTAACTACGCCTGAATATTCAAACCAAATTGATACAGTAAATTTTATTTTAAAAATTTATAAAAAAATGCTAGAAACTTATACCCCAGACAAAATTACTGTTTTTGGTGATTCTGCAGGAGGAAATTTAATTATGGCGGCTTTGGCACAATTAAGAGATAATAAATTGCCAAATCCTAAAAATATTATTCTTTCTTCTCCTTTCTTCACATATGAGCAATATGAAGAAGATAAGATCTTATTAAATAATGATCCTATATTGCCAGAAATATTTTTTACTGTTGTCAATAAATGACAATTAGGTAAAAATGATGTTAAAAACACTTATTTTTCACCATATTTTGCTAAACCTGACTTTATTGAAAATCTATATATATTTTGTGGAACAGATGAATTATTTAGTATTTCCATTAAAAGATATTGCAAGGAAGTATTGGACAAAAATGATGTTAAATACACTTTAATATGTGAAAAGAATATGTTTCATGACTATGCAACATTTATTTCTTTTAAAGAAGCTAAAAATGCCGTTAAAAAAATGGTTAGTGTAATTAATAATTAAGATAAAAATTATTCTGATTCTTGATTAATTTGTCTTTGATATGTGTTTTTAGCAATTTTTTTATGTGTAGCAAACGCATTTGCTCTATTAGATTCATAAAGATCAGTGGTACTATCTTTATGAGCACCTTCAGAAGCTTTAGATATTGTCAAAGCAAGAATTGCACTTTCATCTGCAGGACCTTGAGGAATTGTTGAATTAATTAATCGACGATCTTCCATTATTTTTTCTAGAGCATGTGGCATTGAACCAGGTGTAGTCAAAATTGGTTTTGAACCATTAGGTAAAGTAGACCCACTTGTATCATAAATTTGTTCTAACATATTAATAGATGATGATACAGTTAATTGCATTTGCGTTTCTAATTCATGAATTTTATTGGCATGTCTTTTAGCAAAGAATGAATTAGCTAAAGTATCACGTTGTGCTTTTAATTCATTATATCTCCTTGCAATTGTTTCTTTCTTTTCAACATGAGAAAAATCTAAATTGACCATAGCAAGTGCATTTTTATATTTGAAAGCATTTGTTTTAACTTCTTCAATTTTATTGGTTTCTTGCAAAATTGCTTGTGGTTGTATGTCATCATTCATCATTTCAGCATATGTTTGTTTAGCTCATTTTTTAACTGGAGCATCCAAATCTGTTTGATTAATCTTACCCATATATTTACCAATTTCTGTTCTGACAGTTTCTCTAAGTGTTAAAATTGCAGTTTCAATTGTTGTTTTAACTTCAATATCATTTTCACTAATATAAAAGTTTTTTAACATTCTGCAAAAATCACGTGTACCAACACATTCTGTTGAAACAATTTGTTTTAAATAACCATTAATCGTTGGTAATTTAATCAAGTCATTCTCATCTGATTTTACTCATTTTTCATAATTTTCTGCCGTACGCATAATACTTGCAATTCAAAATCCAGCATTCTTTTTAATTAATTCAATTTTTTCATTTTTATCTGTTACATATCATGAATTCATAATTAAATCTTCTACTTTGTATTCAACATTAGAACCTGTTCCTCTAGTTCGAACATTAAAACCTTTGGCTTTTAAATAGGCAGTTAAATTTGCTGCACCACATTTTCCAGCACCAATATATGCATCACTACCATTTGGATTAGGTATTTGATTAAAGTGTGAAAATTGATTGTTTCTAAATATAGGATTTGGGAATTGTGCAGCATATGTCGCACCATTGCCATTAAGTGCATCATCAAATAAACCAGCAGTTGGTTTCTCAGCACTATATCTTTGTGTAAAATTATTATAGAATTCAGTCCATTTTACATTCCCGTTTACATCAATTTTTTTAATAAAACCTCTAGTGCATACTTCAAATTTATGAAGCCTTGGAGCTAATCATTGGTGATCTCTGTTTTCAGCAGCTATTGAAATAAAATTAAAAAAGTTATCATATTGAACTACATTTTTAGCAATTTCTGCACGTTTTTGTTTCATAAATAAATCATATTTTGTTGTTGCATCTTTCTTTTCTTTTAATAATTCCTTTGCAAACTTTTGATCATATAAAGATGTAGTTGCACACATATTCAAACATTCATTCATTGCTAAAGGTAAGTTTAATTTAATTAAACGATACATTTTACCTGCTACCTCTTCTTTATTTTGTAATTTAACATGATTAGGTTGTCTAGCAATGGCATTTAATGAAGAAAAAGCATAGTGAAATCTTTTAGATATAGTGGTATTTTCATCATCTTTATCTGCAAATTTTGTTATTGCACCATCAACAGAATTAAAATCTCCTGTCATTAAATAACTATGTATAGAAGGGATAGCATGAGTTAAAGATTCTAGAATCAATAAAGCATCATTGACTTTATCTTTACCACCATTATTAGCGGCAACTAATTTTAAAAAATTAGCATCATTTTTCATTTTATGTGTATATTTTAAAAGTATTAAAAGATCAGCATATTTATAGTTAGTTTCAAGATTAGTCAAATTGTAAAATAATTCTGGAGTAAAATCAGAAATTTTAAAATTTGGATGAAATATGGTTTTGAATAATGAAATGTCTTTTAGAGTCAATGTCATGAGGTCTATCCCTATTATATGATCTTAAAATGTGGTTTGGAATAAAAAATTTTTATATATATTTTAATATATATGAAATAGGTAAAATTAATTATTAATATTTGAAATTATAACAAATACAACATAAAATTATTAATTTGTTAGTTTTTATAAATTCCAAAAAAAGCCAGTGTTTATAATAATATTAATATCATGGGATTTTTTCAAATCGCTTTAGATGGACCAGCTGGTGCTGGAAAAAGCACGATTGCTAAAACATTAGCAAAAGAACTAAATTTTACTTTCATCAATTCCGGTGC
Organism: Mycoplasmataceae bacterium; assembly: GCA_031255095.1. Classification (GTDB taxonomy): domain Bacteria; phylum Bacillota_I; class Bacilli_A; order Mycoplasmatales; family Mycoplasmoidaceae; genus Malacoplasma_A. The sequence goes on along the minus strand of JAIRTE010000002.1, from coordinate 6,157 downwards.
AATATTTAGGTGTATCTGCATTGCAGTAATAGATTCTGGTATTACAATTACTGATAATAAAGAAATTGCTAATTTATTACCAAGTTTAAGTATTGGCCAAAAAGGTGATACGATTTATTTAAATAATGTTGATGTTTCTGAAAGAAGTAGGGCAAATGAAATTAGTTCTATTGTGCCAATAATTGCCAAAATCCCTGAAGTAAGAACATTTGCTGTGGATGCACAAAGAAAAATTGCAGAAACCGATAATATTGTTGTTGAAGGTAGAGATACAACAACTGTTGTATTTCCAAACGCAACAATGAAATGTTGAGTATTTGCTGATCCTAAAATTAGAGCAGAACGTCGTTGAATTGAAACTGGTAAAAAAGTTAGTTTAGATGTGATTTATCATGATTTAGTTCTTAGGGATAAACTAGACACAGAAAGGGAAATAGGGGCAATGAAAAAAGCAGTTGGTGCCTTTGAATTAGATACTTCAAATAAATCAATTACTGAATGTATTGAAATTTTAAGAAAAGAATTTAATAAAATTTCTAATAATTAATTATTATATATTAGAAACATCTTTCAAAAATAATAAATTTTTATATTTTAGATTTTTTTCCTCATATATAATATGACTGTGAAAACAATAAAAAATAATTTTAATATGAATATTAATATAAAAATTTTGAACATTCGTGGCAAAATGGCTTCATAATTTATTCTTGTTATGTTGTCATCAAAAATTTTTCCTCCCAAAGTATTTTCTACCCCTCAAAATGCTTTTTTTAATAAATCAACATATGCCAAATATGTTGAAATTAATCAATTAAACAAGCAAAAAAAGGAACCAAAACATGGTTCAGGTACAACTGGTTTATCTTTTTCATTAAATGTCGAACAAAATTACCAACCTTCAGAACATGTAGAATTAAAAAATAAACAAAATGATATTTTTAATATTCTAACTGCCAATAACATTTCTAATGTTATTCAACAACATATTATTGATTATTGTATTAAATTAAATCAGATACATGAAAATGAACATTTAACTAAAACAATAAAATATTTTGCACAAATAAATAATATAGAAACTGAAACTATTGTACCACCACCCATTGAACACCATGATGAATTAGAAAATATTATACATAATGAAAGTCATCATATTCATAGTGCACATAATGAAGTTTTAGAAATGAAAACCCAAAATTTATTAAATAATATTTATTTTACAAAAAAATACATTACTTTTTGCAAGAAACAAGAGGTTTTAACTTCTCAAATGTGTGAAAACTTGGAATTTGCCAAACATAATTTAGAAAATTTTTTATGATCTCTGAATGAAATTAAACAACTTATTATCATAGATAATAATTCCAATAATGAAATTGAAGATCTTTCACACATGCACATGGAGCAAAAATGTGAAGAACATTTTCACAAACACACTAATTTCAATAACATTATCATGAATGATAATGATTCCGATAGTTTGGAACACATTTATGTGCAATATAGTGAAAAAAATATTTGTGATGACTTATATACTACAACTATTAATGAAATTAATACCAATATCAATAACGCTGAGACAATTGATTTAAAAAATGATATAGAAAATATAAATACTGAGAGGAATTTAATAACAAATAAAGACATTAATTTGTCTTTATTTCAAGAAATATAAATTTTTATTATACCTAAAAAGTTAAAAAATAAAATTATTTTTTGCTAACTAAACTTTTATCAATATTATTACATGAAAACGAAAATAATTTTAAGTTTATCATTTTGTACAATGTTAACAATTTCATTACCATTTGCAGTCATGTCTTGTGGGAAAAAAATTGATGATGCAAATACTGAAAAACAAGTATTTCAAGTAAAAAAAGATAGCGGAGTGATTACATCAAAAACAAATGGGGTAGATGATACTTTAAGTTTTACAACCGGAATAAATTCACATTATCTTACTGAACACAAACAAACATTTAATGTTGATGGACATGCAGCTAGTGGTTGAGCAGTTGCGACATCGACATATTCATTCAGTAATTTTACCAATACTAATTACAATATGGAAGCAATGAATGCTCATCTTTGCAAGGAAAATATTACCCCACAATTAATAGTGAATTTTTATTATTATTTAGCAATATTAAATATTGCTGATAATACAGAAGTAAATTTTACTACTACTTTAAGCCAAAATATTTTACGTGTAAACCAATCATACGGTCTAACAAGTTTTACATTCAATGAAGATAGTTTAGTGATATCTTCATTAGTTTCAGGTTCTGAAACATTTACATATGACAATATTACAATGGCCGTATGTAAAGTCAATGACCCAGTTACACATCTCCAAATTGGCAATAAAGCATTAATATATGGCTCACTTAGTGCAACTTCCAATACAATTATTGTTAACAAATTTCTACCAATATTCACACAAGATTGAGATACAGTAACTGCTGCAGTAGTGGTTCCAGAATAAGCTTTTATCATACTTAAAAATGTAATATTTTTATTTATTAGAAATAATTTCCGACAGAATTTTTTTACCTAAATACGATATTTAGGTATGATAAAAACTATTTTAAAGTAGTAAAAATAATACTATAAAAATATTGATGCAAAGAAAATTTAAAAGGGTTTTAGGATTATTTGTAGGAATGGGATTAATTTGTATAGTTCCAACTATGCTTAGTTTAACTTCTTGTGCAAAAGCACAGCAAGAAATTGTTCAAACTTTTGCAATTGTAATAAATAGCAAAAAGGTAGATCAAGTGATTACTACTTCTTCAACAATTAATGGTGTGGCTGATGAAATGCAATATAAAAATAATGAATTAGTGTCAACAAGATTTTTATCTGCTAATGCACAAGATTTTAAATTTCAATCTGGAAATGAAACTTTAGAAATTTATGATAATGCAAATTTGCATAAAAGTGTTGATTCAGATGGAGTAGACGGTGCCAATTATGAATATATTTATTCTAATGGATGTAAAACAAATATTACACCACAATTAATGTTTAATATTTTATATTTTAAACATTTAAAAGATTCAAGAGAAACAGTCAGTGGAGTTACTGAAAGCAATTCCACATTTTCTGCAGTCATGACATCAAAAAACTTAGATATTATTTATACTATGCAAGGAGAAGTTCCTAAAGAAATTAAATATGTTTTTAATAATAATTCTTTTAACATTCAAGAAGGTGATAAGGTAACAATTTATGAGTATGATAAGAATAATGCAATAAAAAATAATAATACCATCTATTTAACTGTAGACGATTCTGGTTCTAAAAAATTAATTTTTTCGCCAAAAGATGGTTCTGGTGCTGAAATATTATCATACAATTTAGGTAATAATTGGAAAAATATTAAATATGGTGGTAAAACATTATTTAAAACTGGTCATAAAATAACTGTCGAAAAATCAGGCGTAAATTGAAATATTGATACAAATAATTTTGCAAATGGCAATACAGGGATGGTACTAGCAATATTAAACCAAGACAGTAAAAAATATATTTTAGATACTACATCAACAAAGGCTTCAGCAACCAATTTTAACTTTGTAACACATAGTGGCAGTGATGTATATGCTAATATTGGCATTGATGAAGGTGGAGATAATGGTATGCTTTTATATTCTGATGAATGTAGAATAAACTTAACACAAGATTTATTTAGTAAAATGTTTTATTTACAATTTTTATCTGATATTAGTAATTCTACTGATTTTACTGAAGGTGAGATATTTTTTGAAAGAGTAAATGCACCATTTATTCAAAATCAAGAGCATTTACTTGTTTCAACATCTATTAAATATGATACTAATAAAACACAAACAGTTAAATATGATATAGTATTTGGAAAATTTTCATCCACATCTTATCACTATTGAAATATTACAACAACAAAATATGTTGGTGATAATGTTGTTTCTGAAGATAAATATTTAAATAAATCTATGGATTATGGAACAAGCTATGTTTTTAATCAAAGGAAAATTTCCTTAGAAGGCGATACACGTAATGTTAATTGATTAGAATTAAAAAGTCATGCTTATGGTGAAAGACCATCAGCAGATTGAAATCCCGAAAAAAAATTCATAATTCCTTCAAGCACTTGAAGTAATATTAAGCATCCTACTCCAACAACTGAAGAAGGCACACTTACTATTTATCCGGAATCACAAGGTTAATAAGAATTATACAAAATATTGTCTAGTTTTTATTTTTTGATGTTATTAAAATGTTAAATATAATTATCACAAATGTTTAAAAAAAATAAAACATCGACTTTATTAAACAATGGCTCTGAAATACCATTAATTGGTTATGGTACTTATATGTCTCCTAGTAGTGAAGAAACAATTAATAATGTTAGATATGCATTGAAAACTGGTTATAGATTAATTGATACAGCTGCAAGATATGGTAATGAACATGAAGTAGGCGAAGCTATTAAAAATTCTAAAATTAAAAGAGAAGATATTTTTGTAACTTCAAAATTATGAAATGATGACCAAGGTCATGAAAGCACGATTAAAGCTTTTGAAGAGTCTAAGAAAAAATTACAATTAAAATATATTGATTTATATTTAATTCATTGACCAGTAATTAAGGGCAAGGAAGAGGAATGACAAAAATTAAATATGGAATCTTGAGAAGCAATGGAAGATTTATATTTCAATAATGAAATAAAAGCTATTGGTGTTAGTAATTTTGAAATAATTCATTTGGAAAATATTTTAAGAATTTGCAAGATTAAACCAATGGTTAACCAAATTGAAATGCATCCTGGTTTAAATAACACAAAATTAATAAAATTTTGTAAGAAACATAATATTTTGGTTCAAGCATATGCTCCATTGGTGCATGGAAAAGCTGGTGAAAACCCATTATTACAAAAACTTGCCAAAAAATACAATAAATCAATTGCTCAAATATGTATAAGATGATGTTTACAGCATGGTGTTATACCTTTACCTAAATCTTCTCATAAAGACAGAATTAGTTCTAATTTTGATGTATTTGATTTCAAATTATCATTTTTCGACATGCATAAAATTGATAATGATAAATATTTTTCTAGACTTTTTTCTGATCCAAATAAAGGAAAATAGGAAGCAAAAAATCATTTTTATTGTTCATTATATTAATATCAGTTTTTATTGTTGAAATATCCTGTCCATTTTTGATTAATTGCTTTTTTGTTTTATTACAAAGGTATTTTTTCTAATGTACTATAATTAATGTTTATAATATAAGTAATTACAGTTTCTATTATGAATAAGAACATTATTGCTCAAAAGGAAAAAAGTGTTAGTGAATTAGCAAAAGTTATAAGTTCATCAAAGTCATTATTATTTTTTGATTATTTAGGTTTAACTGGCGCAAAAATCACTTTATTAAGAAAAAAATTACATAAATTTAATGCTAAAATGTATATAAATAAAAATAATATTTTTAACCGTGCTGTGAAAGCAGCAAACATTTCAAATTTCCCTGATATTAGTGGTTTAAGTGCTTTAATAATTGCAAATGGTGATGAAATTGCACCATTTAAGGAATTATATGAAATTACTAAAGAATCTAAAACTGTAAAATTTAAAGCTGGTTTATTAGAAAATAACATTGTTAAAGAAAGTGAATTTGCAGCAACTGCAAATTTACCTGACCGTAATGCTTTATATTCAATGCTTTTATCTTGCTTACAAGGTAACATTAGAAATTTAGCTTGTGGTATCCAAGCTGTTGGTGAACAAAAACAACAATAATTATTTATGGCAAAATTAACTAATGCACAAATCATTGAATCATTAAAAGAAATGACTTTGTTAGAAGTTAATTCTTTAGTTAAAGAAATTGAATCTACTTTTGGTGTTTCAGCAGCGGCTCCAGTTGCAGTTGCTGGTCCAGTTGCAGAAGCAGCAGCTCCTGAATCAGTTACTTTAATTTTAACTGATGTTGGTGCAAATAAAGTTTCAATTATTAAATTGTTCCGTGAAGTTACAGGTTTAGGTTTAATGGAAGCTAAAAATGCAGTAGAAAAAGCACCAGTTAACATTAAAGAAAACATTAAACCAGAAGAAGCAAAAGAAATTGCAAAGAAATTTGAAGAAGCTGGTGCTAAAACTAAAACTGA
>JAIRTE010000050.1 GCA_031255095.1 Mycoplasmataceae bacterium | reverse complement strand
ATAATTATATCATCATTGTATGGACTGTAATAATCTACAAAAGTAGTAGATTCCAAATAATCATCGTCTATTATCGTTTCTTTTAAATCGAACACTAAAATGTATCCGACAATACCAACTGCCACAATCAGGGCGATAATGTCCATTATATTATATTTTAATTTGTTATCTGTGTATCACCGCATATCTGTGTATCACCGCATATCTCCTCCTCACCACATATCCCCTCACATCATATATCATCTCATAATCAAAAACTTTTCCATAATCAAAAACTTGTGCCTTCCCATAAAAAGACTTTCTCCCATTTTCGTAAATTTCTCTCTTTTCTTCCATAATTCTATTTTTTTAGTTGTTTATTATACTACAAATATACAATATATTTTTCCAATCATTTTAACCTGGATGTTAATCATAATTTTTAACATATATTTTAACATAATAATGATTTGTGATACAAATATGTTAAAATAATTCGGTAAATAATTGAGGAAAATATTTTAACATAATATGAATTGTGGTAAAAAAATGTTTCAAAAAGTTTGGATAAATCAAATTAAGTTTGTAATTTTGTATTTGAAATAGGGGAGTTGTTAACCTCTTAAACCTATCATTAAACTAATGCAGTTGTGCGGTTAGATAGGTAATTTTAATAACAAATGAAGTATAAACAAATGCGTTGAAAAATGGTATCTGTCACTGACTTTATTTAAGATTAAACACCCCCCTTTTTAGGGCGGTGAGATAACAGGAACGAAACACAATAAACATAACTATTACTTCTTATAGTATCAGTCCCATAAAGAGCATATTCATTTTTTTCTTCATCAAGAAAAATGTCATACCATGCAGTTTCACAGGATAAATCCTCTTTTGATAAATCATTGTGAATAATTTCATACGCCTCTTGTGAAAATTCACCTGAATATTTTCCTTTTGGGATTAATTTCCCAAAATTTAATTCAAGTGTATTAAAATCTTTCGCCCAAATCTTTTTCTCTAATTTTCCCATATTATATTAATGTTTGTCTATTATTAATTTATATTACAAAATCACTCCCCTTCATATACCTTACATTCACCTTCAACGTTGGCAGAAGTATATACTTTACATTCACCTTCAACGTTGGCAGAAGTATAAACATGATATGCTTCATAAACAAGTTTATAATCTTTTAAATCGCCATATTTATATTTATTATGTATTGATTTTAAAAAATTAACTACATTGTCGTAACGGCAACCTTTTAAAATCGGAACATTGCCCACTACATATTTCTCATTTTTTTTGTCTTTTCCAAGACAATATATATTACCGTTCGGGGCATAGATTTCATAAGAATCGAATACCCGATCAATAAACTTCTTTAAAATTCTAATCTCTTTCATAATTCTATTTTTTTACTTGTTAATTATACCACAAATATACATAATATTTTCTCAATCATTTCAATCTGTATGTTAATAATAATTTTTACATATATTTTAACATAATATGATTTGTGATAAAAAAAAAGTTGGGGTAATGGTGTACCCCAACCTTTGCATTACTTTTGCATTACCATATACTTTTGCTTATTATTTTACATTTTTTTCCCATTTTTTATTAAATTTTTTCCATTCTTTTTCCCTTATTGTTGGATCAACAGATTTGTAATACCAACAGAGGGAAGTAAAAAGGGTATAAAAATTGATGTGTTTTTCAATTTCACCTATTTGAGTTTTGAAAATTGTCTCCTCATCAATATGTGGAGAATATTGTGCATGTGCCACATCGTACCAATATCTTTTTGACACCTTTTTTGCAAGGTTGGTAAGTTGTTTAATTGTAATTTCTTTTGTTGCCATAATGTGTAAATTTTAGATGATTAATTAAAAATGCGTTGAAAAATGGTATCTGTCACTGACTTTATTTAAGATTAAACACCCCCCTTTTTAGGGGGGTGGAATAACATGAAATTTGGGTCTGCAACGTTTCATGATGCGTAGTTTGTACCCATAGCAACGTTGCAAAAGCTGCAATAGGGGTGTGTATTCCTTTTCCGATGCGGGACGCGTTGCCCGTATGATATTATCATAATCAGCTCTAAAATGCTCTCCCATAGGGCAATAACAGGATATTGAATAATCCTTGCGTGAAATCGCTTCGGGGAAAAGTGCAATTACTTCCCCGTTTTTTTTGTAGGTGCGGAAAACCACCTTATCTAATTCTTCTTTCATAATATTGTTTTGTTTGTTGTTTATATATCACAAATATACATAATATATTTTTAAACATTTTGATCTGTATGTTAAATAATATTTTTAAATATATTTTAACATAATTGGAAATGTAAAAAAAAAGCACGGAAATTAAAACCGTGCTTTTTTAATATAGCATCAGGTGCTACTGTGGTGGTTAACTTTCGAGAATATTTTGAATTTCGCTATTATCAAGATAATCATTGCACTCAACGCAATGTTGAGCAATTTCTTCCCTATCTACAAAGTCATAAAGATTTAGGGACGATTCTAAATTACCGTCCCCTGAAATGCGAAAATATTTATGTGTGTAATTATATTTAAAATCCCCTGTGCTGTATTGTGCTGCCCTCACAGCCTCCAACGGGTCACTACCAAATACCTCCTGAAATTCAGCGGTATTATTCAAATATACTTGTTGATATACCAAGCCACATTCATCACAATAGCGGTTGTGTATAATCAACAAGTTGTCTTCTTTCATCCATTCAAGGCAGTCGATTATATTTTCTATTTTTTTTGTTTTCATAATCTATTTGTTTTTTAGTTTGTACCACAAATATATCAAATATAATTCAAATAATTTTGACCTGTAAGTTAAATAATTTTTTTAAATATATTTTAACATAATTGGAGGAAGTGGGCGGTGATCAGATCATATGTTAAAATAATTCCTTCAATTATTTACCGAATTATTTTAACATAATACGATTTATAATAAAAAAAAGTTGGGGTAATGGTGTACCCCAACCTTTTCATTATCAAATACTTGGGCGGTTAGATAAGTAATTAACAATACCCTAACGATATTGCAACAAGGATATTAAGTTCATTTTCATATTCACAAAGTGCTCTCTCTTTTAATAATTTAAGAGCTTCAAATAAGAAGACATCTTTGGTAACTACATGTGTATCATTACATTCAATTACATACTTATCATTGAATTTCATTTCGGGGTGATACTTTGAAATTTTTATTTTATTGCAATTGTGTAATGCAATCTTTTGGCTATTACTTTCTTTTAAAATATCGCTTAACTTTACAGTATAACGATTTTTTTGTGTTATTTCTATCATATAATTCTAATTTATTGATTAATACTATGACAAAAATACAACAATATATTTCAAATAATTTGATCTGTATGTTAAATAATATTTTTCAATATATTTTAACATATTATATTCATTTGAAATACTATAAACTAATAGCGCAGCGTCAACCCCTATCCGCCCTTTTAATGGCAAGAAGTTGACGCCTTTTGTAATTTTATTTAATTTTATTAGTATTATCCCCTGATACGGCATTTTTGTGTATGTAGGTTATTGATTGCTTTTATTATACCACTTACAGGGGTTATGTCCCACCTACGGGGAACCGCGAATGTCGCCTGTAAAAATTTTAGATACTCTCATAATTCTATTATTTTTTTATTATTAAGTCTTATATTATTATCCCTAAATGTCTACTGCCTACGAAGGTGATCTTATGTTTATTTTGTTTTCCATACTGTTATTTTTTTTAGTCCTTATTTATATTACAAATATACAACTTTATTTCTAATTCCCACCAACCTGGATGTTAATTATTCTTAATATCTATAACATTCAGAAGGTATCTTTTTATATTCAAATTTCTTTTGCTTCCATTGTTGTTTCAGTTATTTTTGGTTAATAATTCAATTATTTCAACATATTTTTCACCGAATTTAAATTGAATATAGTCTTTCAGTGAAAAATTTTCTTTGCCTTTGTAAGTGCATAGTATTGGATTGTAGTCTTTGTCTAATTCACCGCATTTCTTATCTAATTCCCAAATGTCAATTGTAAAGATGCCAAAAACATACAGAGAAAGGTCAAGTTTCAATAAGTTAAAAAACTCAACATCTTTTTGATTTTGTATATTGAGAAGATGTTTACATCTTTCATAAAAGACATAATACCCTTCAATGGTGCGTGCTGCCCTATATCCCACAACTTTATATTTAGAATAATATTCACCAACCAATAAGCCCCATTTTTCAACAATAAGGCAAATTTCGAGCCATGATAAATCCTTATCCCCTTTATGCAAGTCAGGAACATCAATTATTTTAAAATTTTTTGTTACCCGCCATCCTTCCCCGTAAATAAAATATTCAATAGACTTTTGCTTTTCTTTCAAATTGTCCATATAGTCATCAGCACTTAAGTATAAAGTTTCTTTTTTCCCTTCAATTTTTACGAGTTTCATGTATTTTTTATTTAATTGATTAATTACATCACAAATGTAAAAAATATAATTCAAATAATTTTATCCTGAATGTTAATTTATATTTTTAAATATATTTTAACATAATCCGATTCAACATAAAAAAAGACTGTCATCTCGACAGCCCATTTTTTTTTACATCTAATGGTATTATGTTAAAATAATTCCTTAATATATTATAGTCAATATTTTAACATATTGTACTCAAATGAGTATAATAGATAAAAAAAAGGGGTGTGAATTGTCATCACGACAACCCGCACCCTAACAAAAAAAACACAATTCATATTAATCAATTAACAATTTATATTTGCATTTCGGGGAAGTATGCTTTGCCCCATTCAATTACGTCCCTCTTTTTACAAAAGTTGTACACATTTTCGCGCACAATGATTCCGAGTTCATCTTTAACCTTGCGAAGACTATATGACCCCGTTCCATAGTGTTTGCCTTCTATCCCATATCTTTTTACAAGATATGACATGATTTCATGAAAGGCGTTCCCGCCATCACCATAACCAAACTTAATATAGTAGGTTTGCTCATCTGCAAGCCCAAAGTTGACCGTTATGCGGCTACCGTAATAGGTATTCCCGTACGTCTTATCCAACCATGTTTTTGTTGATATATCAATGGTTTTAATATCTTCAATTTTTTTCATTTTGTTGTTGTTTTAAATTTACAATACAAAGATAATATTTTGTACTCAAATGAGTATAACCTGGATGTTAATTTTCATTAATAAATTCCCAAACATTCTGATATTTTTCAATGTAATGTTTTACCAAATACATTTTAAATATATAAAAGGGATCTCCGTTTTCCTTTGCTAATCCTTGCACAAATTTGAACAAAGGTTTGTGGTGATTAAATACTTTTTCACTCGAATCTATTCAATTATATTTTTAATTGTGTACTATTTTAGGCGGCGGGATATTATATTGTCCCGCCGTTACAATTTATTTTATTTTTAAACATTACCAAAACAACCCGTCATCAGGATAACCCTCAAACTCCCCTACGAGGTTTATAAATTCCTTTTTTGGCTTCCCATACCAAACCTTATCATTGGAATTTATCTTTCTTCTTTTCGGGCTGTCGCTCTCATTTTCGTCCGAGGGACGATAAATTTCTTTGTTTCTTTTTAATTTCGTGTTCATAATTCTCAAATTTTAAAAATGAATAATTGATTAATTAATAATTATATTCCAAAGATATAATTTTTTTTTTATCTAAAAATGACCTGGATGTTAATGGATGTTAAAAATATTATATTGTTTTGTATCTCACTCTTTGTGAACAACCAATATAATGCACACCCGTAACAGCATTGTGTTTTTAGGCCAACCTATTATTATAGGCTTGGACATAAATGCCCACACCAATAACCCACAAGAATATGTTAATGTATTTTAACACACCCAAAAAAACTGTGCATTTCTCCACACATCACAAAAGTACAAAATTATATTGTTAATTTTTGCCACCGGATGTTAATACAAAATTTTTAAATATATTTAAACACTTTTTCTACCAGATGTTAATTTAATAAGATTCCAATTATTTTAACATATTATGGTCAGTATGTTAATTTACATATTTCAAATTATTTTAACATAATATGGAACATATAAAAAAAAGAGGCGTTTTCCCGCGTTAAATTGTTCTCTTTGTAACCCATATACCAATCACAGGGATAACACCCGAAAATCAAAGGGAAAAGGGCTAAAAACAGGCATAAAAAAAGGTCGAGAAATTAATCCCGACCTGTATTTTTTATTGCAATAAATAATCATTCACATTTCGCCCGAATTAGAGGGTCTGATTTGTGTTGCTCGTATAATTCAAGCCACGCGCGGTATAACCCTTCATATTGTGTTTCATCCTTATCAGTCCGCCCGTAATAGATATGAAAAAATGTCATTTCATTTTCGGGTGTTTTATTTTTTTGCACGTTATGCCAATAATTTTTAGCCGCGTAGCGGGCTAAATTATCTAATTCAGAAAATTCTACTTTCAGACCGTTATAACTCCAACATTTTTCATCGTCGTCCTCATCATAGTCATCGTCATCGTTATATTTTTCAATTAATTCGGGATCGTTTAAATGCTTTTCGTACAAAACTAAATACGACCCAACCATCCTTTCGTATCTGATAGGGTCATCACACTCTCTCCAATCCTCAAAAAACGCCTGCATCGGGCTTGTTGGGGTATTGAAATTTTTCTTATCATATAGATAATTTTCTGCGTCAGTTAATGCCCAATTATCTAAAACCTCCATATCAATAGTAAAACCGTCACAGATCCAACATTTTTCATCGTCGTCCTCATCATAGTCATCGTCGTCCTCATCATAGTCATCGTCGTCGTTATACTTTTCAATTAATTCGGGATCGTTTAAATGCTTTTCGTACAAACATAAATACGTGCCAAATAACCCTTCGTATTTGATAGGCTCATCACACTCTCCAAAATCCTCAAAAAACGCCCTCATCGCGCTTGTTGGCCTATTGAAATTTTTTTTATCATATAGATAATTTTCTGCGGCATTTAATGCCGTATTATCTATATCCTCCATATTAATTACTAACCCGTTGTAAGTCCAATTTGTTGCCATAATGTGTAATTTTTAATTGATTAATACGCCACAAATATATTGCATATATTTTCAAACATTTTGATCCGAATGTTAAATAATATTTTTAAATATATTTTAACATAATTGGAGGAAGTGGGCGGTGATCAGATCATATGTTAAAATATTTCGGCAAATGATTGGGGTATTATTTTAACATATTAGTGGGGTGTTAAAATAAATGTTAAAATAATTTGAAGATTCTAAATGTTAAAAAATGAATTGGGGTGCAACCAATTGCCGCACCCCAAAACCTATTTCGGTATTACAATTCGTATTTCGCCCGAATTAGAGGGTCTGATTTATGTTTCTCATATAATTCAAACCATACCCGCAACAAATCCTCATAGAGGGTCTCATCCTCATCACTTTGACCGTAATTATCGTAAAATACTTTTATCGGACTTTCGGGTTTGGTAAAACCTTGCACGTCATACCAATAATTTTCGGCAGCAAGACGTGCGATATTATTTAATTCGGTAAATTCAACTTTTAAACCGTTATAATCCCAATATTGCCCTTCTTCATAGGGGTACTCATCATCCTCATCATCCGCATCATAGTCGTCCGCATCATAGTCGTCCGCATCATAGTTGTCGTCCATTGTTTGAACTTTTTGTTCGTCCAATTCATTTAATAAAACTGCCTTCATAATTTTTAAAATTTAATTGATTAATACGCTACAAATTTACAGAATAATTTTTCCCTATATTTTGATCCGTATGTTAATTAATATATTTCAAAATATTTTAACATATGATCTCAATATATTGGAGGGGCGGGTGTTATGTTAAAATATATGTAAATTATATTTTTAACATACTGATGATTATATTGGTAGAATATTGGTGTAACTTTGAGGCGTTATTAACCAATTAAAATTTATCATTATGAAGGCAATTATTACCAAAGAAGAAAAAAAAGTCCCCGATTATGTTATTGAGGATTTATTTGAAAAAAATTCTACTATTGCGTTTGAAAATCGCAATATATTAACAAGTGACCATATTGATGCCACTTATGAGGAACTGTCTGAAAAACTATCATCAGATGATAACATTTATGTTATCAAACTTGATGATTATCAATATATGATTAGTTCCCCTCTTATTGGGTTGCAACCTGAAAGAGAAATTAAGGTTTATAAAAAAAATGGCAACGAATGGGGACAATACAATTTGGAATATTTGAAAGACGAAATTGATTGTACAATTAACATTTATGTGATTGCCGAACAATTATCATGTATTCAAAATTATGTATTTAAAGGCACGTATGCACAATGTCAGAAAGAAATGGAGAATACGCCGTCGTATGGATATGGCAATGATAAACATCGAATTTTCCATTATGAGGAATATGCTCAAATTCAACGGGATGAAAGATTGAATGACGTCGATGACTATGACGACGATGACTATGACGACGATGACTATGACGACGATGACTATGACGATGCGTATGAAACAGGTGTTCATGAATCTGAATACCGATACAATGGGCACACTATCAAAGAAAATGATATAAAAAGGTTAGCTCAACGATACATAAAACAATATGTCGAGAGTGAACAAACAGACGTAAACCCTATTCAGGCGTTTATTGATGGCTTTTTTGATGCGTTTGGTGTGGTTGATGATATAAAGGAAATTTTTAAATTATACATCGAGTGGTACGATGTGTATATGTGCCGTTTTGGGCGAAAAAGGCTTAAGGAATAAAGGATTAAGGGGTGTCCCAACTTGGTTGCACCCCAACCTTTTTTAACATTTGGAATCCAAATATATATTTTAACATTTACTGATCATTATGTTAAAATAATATCCCAATGATTTGCCGAAATATTTTAACATAATATATCAACGTGGTCATTTTAATATTTGTTAATAAATATGTTAAAATATATTTAAAATAATTTGTTTAACATCCAGGATGAAATTATTGAAAATATATTGGCATATATTTGTAGCGTATTAATCAATTAAAAATTTAACATTATGGCAACAAATTGGACTTACAACGGGTTAGTTATTGATATGGAGGAATTAGATAATTCGGCATTAAATGCAGCCGAAAATTATCTGTACGATAAGAAAAATTTCAATAGACCAACAAGCGCGATGAAGGCGTTTTTTGAGGATTTTGGAGAGTGTGATGATCCTATCAAATACGAAGGGTTATTTGGGACTTATTTAGCTTTGTACGAAAAGTACAAAAACGATCCCGAAATAATTGAAAAATATAACGACGACGACGATAACGACGACGACGATTAAAGGTTTTTAAAAACGCATAATATTATGAACGCAAATTTATCATTACTTTTAGGGAACAAAAAAAAGGTAACTATTACCAAGTTCCACGAATACAAAATAACTCTTTCAAAAGACAATAGGGGGTATATCATAGCCTGTGCAGGTATATTCACAATAACAGCAGATGTAACAATACATGAAGCGTTACGACAACTTGCAAAAACTTTCAAATTAACAGCGTATGATTTTTCCAAAGAATGGGATTATTAATTTGGAATCTAAAAACATATTTTAATATTATAACACTATGAGAAAAAATTTTGTAATGATTAAAGAATATGATAAGATTATAAAAACGCTTATCTCTCATCATATATCTTATTTTGAATTGAAAGGCGCACAACACCCGTTTAATGTGCGTATCAAAAGGGACGGTTACAATTTCAATGTATCCTATAAATACAAGGATTTGAGCGTAACGCCCCCCTATGGAACGGATTTTCCTACTCTCAAAGGGAAAAAAACCCTTACCCTGAAAGAGTTGTTAGAATGGCACGAAACAGCACAAAAAACAGTCTGTGATCTCTACATCGGTTGGGATCAAACAGATTTGAATGATTGATTAATAACACCGAAGGAAGGGCGGTCTTAATTGCCGCCCACCTTTTTAACATTTCACCATTATGTTAAAATATTTCTGAAAAATATTGGGTTATTATTTTAACATAATATTCCCATATAACCCACGATGTGGGAAAATGTTAAAATATGTTTACAAATGTAAATTAACATACTGATCATTATATTGAAAAATTTTGATTGTATATTTGCAGTACATTATATTTTAAATTTTTGTTTTATATATAAGGGAAATAAGCCTGTCGTGATGACAGGTTTTTTTTTATAGTACCTGACTATGTTAAAATATATTTAAAATAATTTGATTAACATCCAGAGAAATATTATTGAAAACATATTATCATATATTTGTACTGTTATTTAAAAAACATAAGGATATGAACACAAGTACAATTACAATTTTTAGCAATATAAAGGCAGGGAATGAGGCTGCCTTTATAACAGGCGGGAACGCTCTGTTTACTATCACAAGCCGAAAAAGTGGCAATCACTTCACATTCAAAGTGAAACGGTTGCGTGACAATGCAGATGCCTTTATCGTATTGGTAGCTCATAATTATGATGAGTACCACTACATGGCGGTTATGATGAAGATTAGAGGGCGTTATGAACTTCGTAACAAAAAGTCTCCTTCAATGCTGAATACGCCTTCGTGTAAGGCATTTACATTTTTAATGAATAATTATATCAATGATTATAAGCCACATAGTGATATGATTATTCAACATGAGGGTAGGTGTGGCCGGTGTGGTCGCTTATTAACTGACCCTCAATCAATTATGACAGGTTTTGGGCCTGAATGTGCTAAAAGATAAACATTTAAATATATAAAATATGGTAACAACAAATCAAATAAAATCCGTAAAAGTCTTTGACTTGGATACGAAAAAACATCAATTCAATATTGAAATATATAATTCCAATGAAAACCACATACGTGGTTATATTGCAAAAAGGTTGGACGGTACACAGATCGGGAATACACGGTTTTTTATGCTTCACAAAACTATTACGGAAGTTTCGGCAGAGTTCAAAAAATATATCAGACAAAATAATGTAATCATTTAAAATAAAACAATTATGTGGATAGATTTAGATTATATAGACACCCATAGAGGTGAGATGCGTCGCGCACAAAAAGAAATGAAGGATTTTAAAAATCTTATCAGAAAAAAAAGCTCTGAAAACATACGGTTTGATTTATTCCAAAAAACAATTAGGAAAACAAACATACAATAGCGGATTAATACAATTTTTTTAAGGGAGCGCAATATTAAGTTGTACTCCCTTTCTGTTTTTAGCCCTTTTCCCTGTGTATTTTAAACGATCGTCCTTTAAACTATAAAGGAATACGACGGAACATATTTAACGCGGGAAAACGGTTCTTTTTTTTATGTCCCTAAATAGCCAAAAAACAGGTAATAAAAAAAGGTCGAGAAATTAATCCCGACCTGTAATATTATAATTCGTATCTAATAGTTTTATATTTTACCAATAAATAAAGATAGTGTCCTGATAGGGTGAAAAACAATCCTGAAAGCCTCTATCGTTTTGATATTCAGTTTGTCCCTCCGTTTCATTTTCGTTCGTGTTCCTTTGAAAGTCTTTGCGCCATTTAAGCAATACTTTTACTACCAAAACAATTAATAGTAATGAAGTAATAACTTCTATTGCTATTAATGAAAGATAAATAATCAATGTTGTCATAATCTTGTGTTTTTAAAATGTGCCACAAAAATATGATGATATATTTTTAATTATTTTATCAGTATGTTAATTTATATATTTAAATATATTTTAACATAATATGGAGCATATAAAAAGAGCCGTTTTCCCGCGTTAAATTCTTTTCTTTGTACTCATATACTAAACATAGGTTGATCGTTTGAAATTCGCAGGGAAAAGTGGGTAAAAAGGGATATAAAAAAAGGTCAAGAAACCAATCCCGACCTGTAATATTTTTATAGTCTTTTTTTATCCCCGTGGCGCTCTATATGTGATCGTCTTTTTGTGCGTCTTCAAAAATTGACTTATCCATGTCATATAGATAATCAATGTATTCGTTACCTTCGACAACAACCCCGTTTGTAATATACGCACCACTGCATACAATTGCGTTATCTCGAATTATAGAACGTTCACCTACATACGAGTGCCCGTATATATCACAATTCCCGTATACAAGGGCAGTATCTATGTGTGCCTCTCCGCTTATCTGACAGTCCCCGTATATGTCCGAATAGCCTTCAATGACAACACTATCCTTTACAATAGTATTTCCATATACAAGTGTTTTGGGGTGTGTTGTTTTAAATACTTCGTTTATGTTGTTCATGCGGCAACCAATCATAGCACTGTCTTTGATGACGCCGTTGTCAAAGACTGCGCCTTCTTCACAAATCCACCCCATACCGATGAGGTTTTTTTCGGATTCGATCCAACCTCCAATTGTCCCCTTTTCAATGAAGTAACTAATAGCGCCCCCCATAATGCGAAATTTTTCAAGGGATCGAATTTGTTTCAATTGAACCATAATATTTTCATCCTGCGGATGCAGGATGTATATTCGTTTCCCTGTGTATTCATAATGCCGTTTTTCATTTATGATATTTTCCTCTTTTGGGTCAAAATCTATGAGGTCATAAATTCCGACACGATGCCTGATGTCTTCATGTCTAAAACGCCAAAAGCCGTCCCCCATGTCAAATAACATTTCTCTATCGCTTCCTTTTTGTTCGTTTGTTTTCATAACTATAAATTTTAAATGATTAATAACGCAACAAATATACAATCAAATTTTTAATATATATTTCTCTGGATGTTAAACAAATTTTTTTAAACATATTTTAACATAATATCCAATATAATTCTTTTGGTTTTCAGAATGTTAAAATAATATCTTAATTATTTACCGAAATATTTTAACATGATAACCCACAGTACAAGTTTTTAACATCCAGAAACAATTATGTTAAAATATATTTAAAATATTATTCTTAACATCCAGGATAAAAATATTGTAAATATATTACCGTATATTTGTGGCGTTATTAATCAATTAAATTTTAAAATTATGAAAGCAATTAAATTAAATGTCTTATTAAGGAATGGTGTTAATGAACTGTCTTTGCAGCATCATACATTTGCTCCAATAAAGTTAATCCCCGTGAAGGTTAACAGAAAGGGCATTGTTACACTCATAAAGTGTCTTTGGAGTGATGAATATGAATTTATCATTTCGGGATACAAAACCGTTGGAGACTGTTTAAACGCCTTTAATGCGGGGGTTAGTAACTTTATGTTAGAACTATTGCATGATCACACAAGCGATATAGCAAGGCACTCTTTATTAAGTGAGTATTTTGATAATGATGAAATAAACTATGAACCTTTTACTGTCTTTGAGACAGAAGGAAGTAAGTGTGAATTATGGCGTGAAAACAAGTTTTATCACATGTCATTATTTAACTGTGAAGTCAAAATATTTGATAACATACAGTTTAATGATCTTTATTCAATTCTCGCATTTAATCTTTGTTTTTTACTCCACTATTGGACAAAAGATATGTGAATGGGGGTTAATTAACCCTCTTTTCTTTTTTACAGGTCGGAATTAATTTCTCGACCTTTTTTTATGCTTTTATTTTTATGTCCACGTTGTGTAGCTTGTTACATTCGTTTTTTGGGTATTTATCTGCGTTATTTTAAACGTTCATACTATGTTTAGTATATGAGTACAAAGAAAAGAATTTAACACGGGAAAACGGCTCTATTTATATGCTCCATATTATGTTAAAATACGTTTAATGATTTGACATTAATATCCAGGAGAATATATTTTTAAAATTTGATTGTATCTTTGTTGCATATTAATTAATCAATTAAATTTTAAAATTATGACAAAAATTGACTTTATTATGGGCAAACTGTACAAGATCAGTGGTGAAATTGAAAACGGTTTTAGGGACGGAAAACCGTATATCTGTCACGAAGAAGTTATTCGTTGCATCAGATATATAACACAAACACATGTTGTATGTAAATGTGGAAGGAGATTTTTACGAAATGAAAAGTTAAAAATAGAAAAAGTATAAAAATGTTAATATGGTAGGGGGTAACACCCCTTACCGTATACCCTCATAGGGCGGGGGGTGGATACCCCCACCTCAAATAACGCAAACGCTTCCCTCCATAAACCTTCCAAAAAATTTTCCAGAATTTTTTTTATAATTTTCAGAAAAAGAGTTTAAAAAATTTCCAGAAAAATTTTATAATATATTTCAAAAAAGTTTTTGAAATATTTTTCAAAAAAAATTTAAAATTTATAAAAAAATCATTAATTGTAAAAAAGACTTTCATTGGAAAAAAATAGAAATTTTATTAAAAAAATTTTATAATATTATTGATGGGATAATTAGTGGTTAATTTATTCAATAGTTTTCTTACTCCTTTTTATGATGATTCATTTTGATTTGTGAGAAAAAGAATGATATTTGGATAATTAGGAGGGAGGTTGTTCCGGTTAGGAGGGAGAGGGATGAAATAAATTTAGGTTGGATATTGGTTATGTATGATAATGTATGGGGATATTTGCATATCAGGAAAGATAATATTACAAATATAATAAGCATTGGGATATTAAATATTTTCATCCAATTCACGATTAATTTTTTTTATTTTCATAATATAGACTGATGAAATAAAAAAGGGTGTTTAGAATAAAAAAAATAGAACATACCCCCCCTATGATAGCCAATACTGTTATTATAATAGGTGTATTATAAGCTGGGTTATCATCTGATACAGGTAAAAAAACAAATGCAGATGTTATAATGATTGCGATTAAATGTTTCAAAAATTTTTTCATAAGATTGATATTTAAATTGATAAAATTATTTCAAAGAATTGGTCATTCATCATCCAGATGGTTTGATTTTTTCATTTCATTGAATGTTTTTTTATAGTAGTTATATTGTTTTATCAGGTATAAAAATGCTATAAACATCCATATAGAAACTATTACGTATATTAATGTTATATTTTCCATTAGCGTTATTGTGGAAACACATAACAACAAAGTTATAATATTTCCAAAGGATAGAATTTTGAGAAAAGAATAGAAATAATTTGCAAATGATTTAAATTTATTTTTTATCATGATTCAACAAATTTAATTTTTCAATTAAAAAACAGATTATATAGGCGAGTGTCCACATTACAATAAGAGTAATGGTTACTATAATTGCAACAATTGCAGTTGCCTCAATCAATTGAAAAAAGAAAAATTCTGATAATGAGGACACATGGATTAACATTATTATGCATCCGGCAAGACAAAATACATAGAATGTTCGTTTAAAAAAAAATTTCAAATTCATAAATTTTGGTTTAATTTATTTTCATCAGCCAATATTTTTTCACAAGCGTCCTTTATATCTTTCAGGAAAAGACCGGTATTCAATTTTTCACTTATGTCATTGAACAGATCAGCAAATCCATGTAATGATGAATAGGAAGAATCGTCATTTTGTATTTTTTCATTTGGAAATTCGGCATCATAGAAATAGAAATGGTCTTGAGATTTAAAAGCCATAAAAACGAGATGGAAAGCAATTGGTTTTTTCATTCCATTATCGCCATATTCCCAGTCACACAAGTCCCCACTTACGAGTGTTATATTTTCTGAAAGTTTTTTATTGAAATTCATATCATTTATTTTGAGTATTATATTTTCCGAAAGTTTTTTATTAAATATCATATCATTTATTTTTTAACCATATGATTTATTAGTGTTTTAATGGAATTTAGACTAAATATTATATCTTTTATCTTCTTTTCATAATTATCATCCATACCATAATACATTAATATGTCTTTGACTTCCGGTATTAATTTATTTATTCGTTTATTTATATCTTCTAATAAATTGGAAACTATTTCTTTATCATAGGTTTTTTCCAAAGCATCTTCATTTTTATATAGGTGAGAAGATATAGAAAATAAATCTAATATTACAAATAAATCTAATATTACAAATATTACAAATATTAATCCAAGTATCAACATAGAGAATGATAATAGGTGTGAGTAATCATAAAGC
Source organism: Mycoplasmataceae bacterium (assembly GCA_031255095.1). GTDB lineage: Bacteria > Bacillota_I > Bacilli_A > Mycoplasmatales > Mycoplasmoidaceae > Malacoplasma_A. The sequence goes on along the minus strand of JAIRTE010000050.1, from coordinate 1,399 downwards.
CATGGTGTTATAAATAATAATAACACGCCAATTATACCAATAACACCAATAATAGTATCATTTAATGGAAATTTTTTTCTCATATCATTTTCAAATTTAAATAGTTAATAATTTTGGTACAAAAATAGCATTAAAAAACTGATTAAATTTTATCTGGATGTTAAAAATTATTTATTTGGATGTCGATAGATAAACATTGTAGTTTCATCACGTTCCAGTTCACGCTTACAATTTTTGCAGTAGTGGTTATGCTTCCATACTGGGTTGTCACAATAATTACAAATTAGGTAGAAATCGTCCATAATAGTTTTGACTATAAATCTTTTTATAAGTGAATAGAAAGTGAGTGTTAGTTTCCATTCTTTTCTATCCTCTTTTCTCCATTTATGTAGTGAGAAACCTATTGCGCTATTAATTGTAGCATTATCTTTTTGATAAGTGATACCTAGGATGAACAGTGAATATTCATTTTTTGAAATGGTAAATTTAATAGGTGTAAAACCAAAAATCATATTAAAAAAAAAAATTAGTTAAAAATTTTCATTCGGTTCATCATTATTGGGATTATTTTTCAATCTATTACGATAGATAATGTCAGCTATCAGAGATAGAATAAAGATAAGATATGCTGATGTCATAAAAATCATCATTAAAGTTTTTGAATAATCTTCAATAGCATAAGAAGATATTAGTAAAAATGCTGCAATAAAATCCATATTAAGTGATGTATTTTTATTTAATAGGATTTTCTTAAAAAATTTTTTTATCATAAGATTTAAAAATTAAGTTATCAATTTAATACAAAAATAGCATTAAAAATGAGATACGATATTATCTGGATGTTAAAAAGATAATGTAATTTCATTATTTTGAAATAAACTTAAATTTACATATAAAATCTGGTTTAAATTTTTTTCTCCATTCGATTTCTTTTTGTGAGATTGGGAACCATATATTACAATCTCTATGGTCATATATATTACATCTAAGTGTTTTAGTATTTGCAAAAATGCAGGGGGTTCCGCAGTCATATTTACAACATTCGATACAGTTGACACACTGGCCGGTTCTATTTTTAAGATGTCTTTCGGTTAGGAGATCAAAATAATAGAAGGGGTATGGGTAGTATTTACTTTTAAGAATGAATTTAATTTTCTTCCACATAAGAGATTATTTAGTTTCGATTGATAGGAAATCGGATAAGGATATTGGTTTTTCAAACTGTTGGAATAAAAGCTCGTTTTCACTATTCGAGGAATTGTTTGGGAAAATCATAATGGTACGATTTTCATTATCAAAAAATTGTTGGAAGTATGGGTTTAAAACCTTTCCATAGGGGTAAGTATAAATCCAAACTTCTTTAAAAGTTTCATCATATTCCAAATTTTCGTATGTTGGG
>JAIRTE010000009.1 GCA_031255095.1 Mycoplasmataceae bacterium | reverse complement strand
GAAGTGGTAATATATGTTTGTAATGTTGATCTTATACGATTTATTGCTATGACTTTAACAGAGCAACTTTAAATGATTATTTTTGTAGAGGAAAAATTAAAATATATTATTCCTATCTAGACGTTCTTTAATTTCAGTGACATCTTGCCTAATTTCGGCAATGTCCTTTGAGTGCTGACTAAGTAATGCAGTATGTTCATCTAACTTAGCATTAATCTCAGCAATAGTTGGCAAAAATACAGTGTCAACAAATTCTCTAAATCATTTTGGACCTTTATTTTTCCCATGATGTTTTTTAACTTTCTTGTGAACTTCAACATCCTCATAGACATTTTCCATTTGAACAATTAATTCAGTTCCAACGCCAACTGGAACTTTCTTTATACCTTTAACAAAAAGTCTTTTCATATGATTAATTAATCTCTTCATAGTTGATTATAGTTATTCCTTTCCTCCTTTCTCAAACAAGGCATTTAGAAAATCTAAAATGTTTTGTTTTAAAACTAATTCGAAATTGATTTTGTTTTTAATGTTTTCCATACCTATACTACAAGATTTGCTATTTTTGAGCAAATTTTTCTATAGGAAAAATGGTAAAAATAAATTAGCTTTTATATACATAGTATATAACTAAGATTTTTAAAAAATTTTTGTAATATATACAAAGTATATATTAAATTTTTTTTCTCCTCAGCACAACATCAAACATGGCTTAAAATTAACCTGTTTTTAATAACTTAATTCTTTGACAAATAATATTCATAATTTCAGATATCTAAATTTATTAATTTAGAAATTTTAGTTTATCAAGAAAATTTTTTCTCTATTAATAATAATAAATTATTAATAGAATGTAATTAATCCGCCTCTAAACTTTCAAAACATGATGCTAATTCAAGTTATATATGAATATATAATCAACACATATGAAAGGAAAATTTAAGAATATTTTATGATTAGGTGGAACTGCAAGCGTTGCTACAGTTGGTGCAGTTGCAACAGTTATTGTGTATGAAAATAAAAACAACAATGCCTTAAACAATTATGCCTCTTCACAAGATGACACTGGAGATATCATAGTTACAACTCCAAAGAAAAATATTTATTATGCTACAAAATATGTTTTAGATAATGATGGTAATTTTGAACTTAATAATGTTAATGATCCAAATTCATTTAAATTAATTAAACAAGAAATTTTATTTGATGGTGAAGAATTAGTTTTTGCTAATGACAAAACATTAAAATCTTTGGTTATTGAATATACATATTTGTCTAGTTTAACAATTTCTAATTGCCCAAACTTAGTTACTGTATTTGCAGGTAATAATCAACTTGTTGAATTCAATATTAATAATTGTAAAAACATTCATGAAATAGATTTAAACCATAATGAACTTTCACAGTTTTCATTTCAAAGTTATAGTTTGGAATTATTACATTTGGATTTTAACAATTTAACATCTTTAAATGTTGCTAATTTACCAATGCTAAAAGTTCTATGAGCAGGATCTAACCAAATAAGTTCATTTAATTTGGGTATGACAATGTTAGAGCTATTACACATTGATTCAAATAACCTTGAAGAATTAGATTTAAGTTATTCTGGTAATGCTTTAAAAGAATTGTATTATGATAACAAAACGAATGTTATTTGACCAAGTAATTGATTGTTGCCACAATATGCTAATAATAATGTTAAAATCATGACTAATGATGGCAATACAGAATGATTAGTTCCATATGCATCAATTAACAATCCAGATTTTACAAATGTCATTGTTTATGATCTTTTTGTAACTGATGGTAGTGTTATACGAAACAAACTTGAAGGTACAAAAAATTTAGTAATAAATAATATTTTTGCTGATGTTGAAAAAATTGTTATTATTGATGGAGAAATTAACACTGTACAAATTTCCAATTGCGTAGGCTTAAAAAGCATTTTTTCAAACAACAATAAAATCACTAATGTTTTTGTTAGCAATTGTCCTAGACTTGAGGAAATAGATTTTGACCACAATAATATTTCAAATCTTGTTTTAAAAAATACAAATAATCTAAAATTATTACATGTTGACTACAATCAACTTACTAGTATAGATTTAACTAATTTGCCAAATTTAGAAGTTTTATGAGCTGGAACAAATAATTTACTTAATTTAGATTTAACTTATTCTACTGAATTAAAATTATTACATGTCGATTCAAATAATTTAGCAAATCTTGATCTTTCTAAATGTTCAAAATTAAGTGAAATATATTTTGATAACAAGACTAATGTAATTTGACCAAATGTATGAGAAAATGAAAATGTTAAAATCATGGTTAATGATGGAAATAATGAGTGATTAGTTCCATTTGACACACTATCTAATGTTAAATTAGGAACTAATTTAAAATAGAGTATAATAATAGTGGGTATGAATGCAAAAATAAAAAAAATCATTGCTTTAGGGACTGGTGCAGTTATTGCTTCTGTTGGTGCTGCTGTTGTGATTGTTTCTACTTCAAATAATAAAAATTTATCAATGAGACATGCTAAAGCTGCTCCTATGGAATTAGTGACTTCAAGAGCTAGTGGTCTAGCTGATGATGATCTTACTTGTTTTGATGGTGGCAAAGATATGGTAGCATTTGATTATAAAATCACTTTAACAAATAATAAAGAACAATACATTCATAATAATGGTAGTAAATTAGTATTAAAAAATAGAAATGACATCAAAAAAATTGAAGTTACTAATACTAAATTAACTTCTTTGGAAATTGTTGGCTGTGATTCATTACATGATGTATTTGCTGGTAACAATCAAATTTCAGACATACATATTGAAGGTTGCCATCAATTATATGAATTGGATTTAAACCACAATGCATTATCTTTATTAAAGATTAATGGATTGAGCAACTTACATAATTTACACATTGATTGAAATAAAATAACACAGTTAGATGTAACTAATTTGTATGCTTTAGATGTATTATGAGCTGGTACAAACAAAATAACAACTCTTAACTTATCTAATACATATAATTTAGGTTTAATTCACATTGATTCTAATAATATTAAAAATCTTGACCTTTCTCACTGTAATAGACTATATGAAGTTTATTATGATAATAAAACAATAATGACTTGACCATCACACTGAGACACCAAAAGAGAAATTAAAATTATGACTAATGATGGTAAGACTGAATGACCAGTTACTAACAAAATTCTTAATAAAAAATAATCAGTTTATTTTCAGTCTAAAAATCTAGTTTGATCAATATTTTTTAAATAATCTATTTGTTAAATCTAAACAAAACGACATCACCATCTTTCATTAAATATTCTTTACCCTCACTTCTCATTTTACCATTTTCTTTTGCTTTTAATTCCGAACCATAAACTAAAATATCATTTCAATTTATTACTTCAGCACGAATAAAACCTTTTTCGAAATCAGTGTGAATTAATCCAGCACATTTTGGTGCTGACATACCATTAACAAAAGTTCAAGCTTTTGTCTCATCAGCACCAAAAGTAAAATATGTCGACAAATTCAATATTTCATATGTTTTTTTCGTTAATTTATCAATACCAGATTCTTTTACACCTAAATCATCTAAAAATACTTGTTTTTCTTCGTCATTTAATTTGGAAATTTCAAATTCCATATTTACTGAGATTGGCACAATATAAGCATTTGATTGTTTTTTTACTCATTCACTAAATAATTTGAAATTATTATTTGCTTCGGGAGAGGAAATATCATCATCATTTAGGTTAGCAATATATAAAAATGGTTTTGCAGTTATCAAATTATAATTTGTAATAATTTTATTTTCTTCAACACTAAAATTGTTAGTGTTAATAAAATTACTCTCTTTTAAGCTATTAATTAATCTTTTAAGAATTGATTCTTCAAAAGCTGCTAATGTATTACCGCTTTTAGCAGTTTGAGCGATTTTAGACAATCTTTTTTCTAAAATATCTAAATCGGAATAGATTAATTCTAAATTAATAATTTCTGCATCTCTAATTGGATCGACAGTATTAAAAACATGTGTGATACCACTATCATTAAAACAACGTACAACATGACAAATAGCATCAACTTCTCTGATATTTGAAAGAAATTTATTTCCTAAACCTTCACCATTACTAGCACCTTTAACCAAACCAGCAATGTCAACAAATGTGCAAGTAGCATATGTTGTTTTCTTTGGTTTAATCAAATTTGTTAATTTTGTTAATCTTTCATCATTTAATTTTACAATACCAACATTAGGTTCAATTGTGGCAAAGGGATAGTTAGCTGCTTCCACATTTAAATTAGTGATTGCATTGAAAAGTGTTGATTTTCCAACATTAGGTAAACCTACAATTCCTGCTGAGAGTTTCATTATAATTGTGTTATAATATATTTAACAGGTGAAAAACGAAAAAATGTCAATTAAGAATCTTTTAACTAAAAAAAAAATGCTAAAATTATTAAAACTGTAGTTGATAAAAAAGAATCAACGACAGAGAAAGTTGTTAAAACAAATGCTGTATCAAAAGCAGTTGAACAAAAAACAGTAACTGTTCAGTCTGAAACAAAATATTTATTAGAAGTTAATAATATATTAAAAGATTATGGTAATGAAAAAGGTGTCTTTAATCTTTCTTTTAAAATAAAAAAAGGTGAAATTTATGGATTATTAGGTCCTAATGGTTCAGGTAAGACAACAACTATCAGACATATTTTAGGATTTCAAAAACCTGATAAGGGTTCAGTTAATGTTTGTGGATTAAATCCTTGGAAAAAATCTGCAGATGTTAATTATTCATTAGGTTATATACCAGGTGAAATTTCATTTCCCAAATTTAATTCTGGTTGATCATTAATTAAACATATTGCAAAATTTAAAAATTTAAAAGATTTAACTTTTGTAAAGGAATTAGTTAAAAGATTTCAATTTGACCCTAGAGGAAAAATTAAAACAATGTCTAAAGGTATGAAACAAAAATTAGCCATTGTTGTGGCATTCATGGCAAAACCTAGTGTTTTAATTTTAGATGAACCTACATCTGGTTTAGATCCATTAATGCAATTAGAGTTTGATAAATTAGTTTTAGAATTTAAACAAGCTGGTGCAACTATATTGCTCTCAAGTCATATTTTTAGTGAAATTGAAAAAGTTTGTGATCGTGTTTCAATTATTAAAAATGGAAAAATGATTATGGAAACGAATTTAAATGAAATTGAAAATGACCCAAATAAAGAATTTAAAATTGAAGTTATTGATAAAAAAAATTACGAAAAATTTCATTCACTAGTCTCTAAAAACCATGATATTAAAATTATTGCAGATAAGAAAGAAAAAAATCAAATTATTCTTGGAGTGCATGATAAAAATATTAATAAATTGATTGAAATTTTATATGAAGTGGAAGTTAAATTTGTTTATCAACATGTTAAATCCTTGGAAGAAGTATTTATGAAATATTATTCAAATGATAAAGACTATTCATTTAGAAAAATTAAAGATAATATTCTAAAAGGAGGTAAAAATGCTTAGCTTAAAAGAATCAGATATTAAAACCAAATTTCATGGTTTTTTCAAACCAATTTTCTTTACATTTTTAATTAAACAATCTCTATGAGTATTACTTGCTACTAGTTTTATTAATATCTTTTTTACAGTTGGCTTTCCATCTTTGATATGCACAAATACTGAAAATAATAATCCTAAATTTTTTGCCGTATTAGTTGCACAAATGTTTACAAATATGGCTGCACCATGTATGATGATTGCAGTTTTGTTATTAGCTAAAAAAATAGTAACATTAGTTAATAATGGAGATTTGGTATATATTTTCTGTTCCAAAACTACAAGAACCCAAATTGTGTTTACACAATTTATAATGTTGTTTGCAACTTTTTTAATGGTAAATGTGATTAGTATACTTGTTGTATATTGTGTTAATGTTGTTAATGACTATCAATTGTTTTCAACAGAATTAGGAATTCTTTTTATAAATAAATTTTTAATTGAAATTTTATTAGCTTCAGTGGCATTGTTTTTTTCATGTTTATTTAATAAAACAGGTAAATATTTTGCTGTTTTATCAGTTTTATTTATGTTTTTTTATGTTGCTAATATTGTTGCAACAATTGGCGAAACATTAAGTAAACAAATGCCAGATTTAGAATGAATGACTATTTTTAAATATTTAACAGTATTTACATTATTTTCAGGGTTTATTGGTGGTATGGGAGGAATGGGTACTGTGTCTAGTCAAATAATTTTTGAAATTGATTGAGACGGAGAAACAATGTCAATAATTTGTATGTCTGTTGTTTCAATTATCTTTTTAATTGCTACTTGATTTGTATTTAAAAGAAAAGATTTACCAATATAAATTTGGTATAAAATTAATTTGCAGTATGCAATTTCTTTTTTAATTTGTTGAATTTTTTGTTAATGTATAAAAAATATGCCATTGCTGCTCCTGTAGCAGGTACTGCAAGAAAACCAATATAAAATAAATTATGTAATGGAAAATCAGTATGTTCTTGGCTAATTGGTTCTTGAAGAGCACTATGATGATTGTGATCAACAATTTCTATCTTTTTAATTATTGATGACTGAGATGTTGTTTGCTCATCAGATGACAAAACAGGTGCAAAAGTGTTTGCTGATGCCAATGAAATTTTAAGAATTGTGCTTAAAATCATATTTAATTATAATTATATATAAAAAATGCTGTTCGGAATTTAAAAAAGCATTTTTGTGAGGAAAAGTATTAAATTTTAATTAAAAATAATATCTTAGTTCATTTAAAAAAATATGAAAAAGGAATTTTTAATAATTAACAATGCTCATAAAGTAGTTAAACAAGTCATTAAAGCATTAAAACACAAGTGGTAGTAGGTTAGATACCAAACATTTATGAAATAAGCCTTAAAAAGACTGTAAACTCAATTTTCATTTTCAAAGTATTTTGTATTTGGCTAAAATTGACCCACTTTTTTGATGCATTTTTTAGGCCATGTTTGATGTTGTGCTGAGGAGAAAAAATTTAATATATACTATGTATATATTACAAAAATTTTTTAAAAATTTTAGTTATATACTATGTATATAAAAGCTAATTTATTTTTACACTTTTTCCTATAGAAAAATTTGCTCAAAAATAGCAAATCTTGTAGTA
>JAIRTE010000021.1 GCA_031255095.1 Mycoplasmataceae bacterium | reverse complement strand
GCAGAAATTACAGTTGAATTAATTTCTCCAATTGCAATTGAACAAAACTCAAAATTCTCAATCAGAGAAGGTGGTAGAACAGTTGGTGCTGGTTCAGTTACTGAAATTATTAGTTAATTTAACTAAAAATTATTTTATTTGTGTTATAATATATTTGTATCCTTTCATTAAAATACTGTTAATTTTAGAAAGTTTTGAAATGCTAAATAATATGTTTCAACTCAGCATTTCATACCCCATTTTTTTCTAAAATTAGCTTTTGGATGCAGATTGATAGATATTTCTATCAGTTATTATTTAAAATTTTGTTTATCAAAATTTTGTAAGATTATTAAAATAAGCTAAATTTACACATAATGTATATTTTTTCTTCTTTTTTAAAGGTAATTATAGACTTAAAATAATAGCTTAAACAATGAAAATGAATTATTTATAATATAGACAAGTCCAACCTGTTTTTAGGGTAGTATAAAATTAGGACAGTCTAAAACAACACAAAACATACTCTAAAACTCAAAAGTTAAAGCAAACAAAAAAGAATTTTAATGCAAAATAAAATTTTCTACCTAAAATATATTTTAGGTATTAAAAAAGATATTTTAATTGCTAAATTTTAATATATAAAAAGTAATATGAACCAATTAAAATTCAAAAAAATCTTAGGTGTAATGTTTAGTATTGGTGTTTTAGCTAGTATTGTACCAATATCTTTAACTTCTTGTAAAACTGTGAATCACAATAATGATATTTTGGTACAAAGTGATAATGATGATTCTGAAACAGGCGAATTAGTTGAAGAACCTGTAGAATCACCATCTCTTAGTGGAGAGACACCAGCTGAGGAACCAGAAACACCTAGTGGTCAAACAGAAGATGATAGTGAACCCATTGAAACAGGTAGTGGAGAAGAACAACCGGCAGATAGCCATTCTGATGAACCAACTGAAGAACCTATGGAGCCCTCTACTGAAGAACCATATATTTTTAAAAATATTTAATTTAATATTTATTCTTTTAAAAAATTAAGAAAGTCATTATAAACATAGATCTTATTTTCTTTTTATTGGAAATTTCAATGAGAATTTTTTAATACCATTAAATGATAAATTCAGTTTGTTAGATAAGATAGAAATATTAGATATAGGATTAATTTGAAAAGTGGCTTAATTGGACAAAAAAAGTGCTTTTTTTGGCCACTTTACATAGAGAAAAATGCCCTTAACTATAGTATGAGCATCATAGTTCATAAAAGTTATTTGTGGTGCAAGAAGATGTGGTAAATCCACAATTCTTGAACAATACCAGAATTATTTTACTTAAAAACAGTATCGCTGAACAACAAATAATGTATTATGATTTTAATGATATATTACTTTCATCAATGAGTAATTTAGAATTATACAATGATATAATTAACAAATCTATTAACGATAAAGTTAATTATTTGTTATTGAACGAAATACAAGAAATAAAAAACTTTGAGCGAATAATAATATCACTTTTTGAACTTAAAAAATTGTTTGTATATTATTTTTTATACGATAATTACACAAAAAATAGTATGCTGACAACTTTTTATATAATTTACTTATGAAAGAAATTATCCGAAATAAATATTTGTTAGAATTAAATAAATATAAAGATAAACCATTTATTAAAATATTAATTGGTATTAGAAAATGTGGTAAATCAACAATATTAATGCAATTTATTAATACTATTAAAAAAAATGATAACATAATATTTTTAGATTTCAATGATTATTCTACTGTACAATTAATAAAAAGTAAAGATGATTTGCACAATTTTATTAATTCTAAATATAAAAAAAATACACAGAATTACATTATCATTGATGAAATCCAAGAAATAAAGGATTTTCAACAAGTGCTTAATAGCTGAATAAATATCATTAATGTGGATATCTATATCACTGGATCTAATTCTAAGCTCTTATCGTCCGAAATATCCACATTAATAACTGCGAAAAATATTAAGATCAATGTATTCCCTTTATCATTTGCAGAATTTTATGAATATTCTACTAATGAATTAAAACTTAATAAAACTGATTCTTTTAATAATTATTTTAAATATGGCGGGATGCCAGGTAGGCTATATTGGGATGAAGAAATTCAAATATGGAAATATTTGAATATGATCTATACAGACATATTGCAACATGATATTTTAAATAGAGAAAAAATTAATAACATTAAAGAATTTAGTAATATTTATTATTTCCTTCAAGACAATTTAGGTAAAGAAACAAGTATTAAAAATATTGCTAATTATTTGGTGACAAATAATTCTTCAAATATTACTGCGCCTATTGTATCAAAATACCTTAATTTGTTAATTTCTTGTTTTTTGTTACAAGAAATAAGTGAATATGATATTTCAGGTAAAAAAATACTAGTGAATAAAAATAAATACTATCCAATGGATATTGGATTACGAAATTCCATTACTAAAAATTTTATTAACAATAGAGGAAAAATCCTTGAATCTATTATTTTAAATGAATTATTAATAAATAATTATGATGTTAAAATTGGAAAAGGGAGAAACATTAATGAAATTGATTTTATTGCCGTTAAAAACAGTAATAAAATTTATATTCAAATATGTGAATATTTAACTGAAGAAATTAGAAATAGAGAAATAAATAATTTATTATCTATTAATGATAATTTTCCTAAATTAATATTATCTTTAGATTCTTTTAATTCAAAAGATGAAAAAGGTATAGAATATATGAATATTATTGATTGGTTGTTATTGAATAAATAAAGAACTATTTTTATTCTGTAGATTGAGGAATTGATGGTAATTTTACTTCTCAGTTTATACTTGTGTCAAAGCCTGTTAAACTATGGTTTGCACTTCTCATCCAATCAACAGAATTATTAAAATTCGCACGAATTGTATTAGCTAAAACATTTGCTATATCATCACAAATTATTTTTCTTTCTCCAGCTTCCAAACCAGTAGAATATATTATTCCTTCAAGGTTAGGCACCATATAGTGAGCATGGAACAAGTGATCATCGACACATTCAAGTTTTACAGCATTTCAAAACTTTTTAAGATGTTGTTTAGGGTTTTCAGAAGATATATCATAATTTGAAGGAAAAGAGTGATTTCATAATCTTCTCAAATTTAATCGTTTTATAAATTCAATTTCACCAACATTCTCTTCCTCCACAACATCCCCATCTATAATTTCAAATACTTTATTGTCACGTGTAAAAATGCTCTTTTGTGAATCTGGAGTTATTATTGCATTTCCACCATTTATATCATATTTATATAGATAATTATAAGTATCAATAATTTTACCATCTTCAATCAAATATTCATTATTTTTAAATTTTGGTAAAATAAACATTTTACTAAATTCCCAATTATCACTATTACTAAATAATACAAAATCCCCTTTATATTCATAACCTTGTAAATTATATGTTATGTCGTCGATTACCACATTTGTATTTGTTGTTGTATATATGGCCTCTTCTCCTACTTTGTCATCAATATTAAAACTTATTTTTTTAACTGCCCCGTCAGTAAATTCTGCAACATTACTAACATCAAAAGACTGTTTAAAATATCCATCTGGATGTGCAGCCATAAAATCATCTGCAACTTCTCCAGTATTTTTATCTCCTAAATCAATTGTATTTAATCTAGGACACATTCCAAAAGCACCTGAATCAATATTAAGGTCTCGATATTTTTCTTTTTCACCAGCAGGTGCTTTTGCAATTTCTACTGTGTGTAAATTAGGTTGATATAAAAAAGCATTTTCTTTAATATCAGTAATAGTGTATGGCAAAATTATTTTGTCTAAATTAACAAGATGCAATGCACCTTTAGATAAATTGATTGGTTCAGGGTTTGAAACATCTGACATATCCAATGTAAAATAATCTTGATCCACATTACCATTATTAAACATTTTGTGTAATACTTTTTGTCAATTGATATTTCTAAATTTCATGTTAGATAATTTAACTTTCTTTTTACCTTTTAAATTGCCATCTTCATCAAAAACATCTCCAGGAAAACCTTCTGGGAATCATTCATATGGTTTATGATCCATGTCAAAATGTTTTTTATAATCATAATCTCTTAAAGAACAGAAATCTTCATCAATAAATTCTAAACTTTTTAATAAATTAAAATTCCAAGAAGTAATTGGTGTGTGGTAAAATGCATGTTTTTCTATTGAAATAACATTTGCATTACCAATTGAGTCATCAATTTCTTCTAATGATCACAATGAGTTAAAAGCATTTTCACAAATAGTTAAAGGCTTAGGATTTTTTAGAAACATTCTACCAATAAAACTTAGTTTTTTTATTTTTTTTGATAAAAAATGTCTTAAATGTTCTTTAATATTAATATGTAATGATACTTGTGTTACATCTGAAGGTATCTGTAATTCTGTATATTTATTATCCTTAAAAACTTCTTCAATTTTTCTAAAATCAATATCGTATAATATCTTGTTACCATGGGCATCATAGGTGTATTTTAAAAACCCATGATCAATAATGTCAGTGTTGATTATAGGATAATATGTAAAGTCAGTAAAAGGAAGTGTTTGTGATTCATCATCAATTTTTACTATTTCTAAATAAATATTGAATGATGGTATATTATTAGATAACATATCAGGTATGTTATCTAATTCAATAATGAATTCTCCAGAATTGCTGCCTTCAGTAATTTTAATGTATTTATGTGAAAATGATGATGTATCACGACTAGTTTGTAATTTTCAACTAGAAGAATCATCTTTATTCATAGGTTCTCAATCAGCATCAACATTTACATCACCATTATCTTTTAATTTTTGAAGAACAACTTCAATTCTACTATTAAATCTTAATTTTTTATCACCTTCTGCATACATATCTTCATAATCAGTAGCACTGTCTCAAGTAAAAATTTCTTTAGTTGCTTCAAAAGATTTTGCCTTACCGTCATCTGTTAGAGATATAGATTTGTTATTCAATTGTTTATTTAAAACATGATTATTTTTTGTTCGTAGTCTTATGGTATTAGATAGCTCAAAATCAATAAATAAGTTAGCAATATTGTTCTTTTGTGGGACATACACCCTATCATGATCAATTTTTATTGATACTTTGTCTTTGTTAGTTAAAACTTTATCTTTAATTTTATTTTTAATTTTTATTGTGTACATATTTTTAAATTCCGAATTTTGAGTAACTTCTTCAACTAAATTAGAATCTTCTTCACCACTTGTATTTTTAGAAGTTAATAATGATGTTTGAGGAATTATTGCAACTTTAACATTGTCCCTTGTTAAATTTACAATTTCTTTAGATAGAACTAAATTGAAGGCAGAAACAGTTTTACCTGTATTTAAAATGGGTTCAAAACTTTTAATTAAAACCGGATTGTCATTATTACTTAATGAACACTTTATACCATTGTTTACTATGTTTTCATTAGTATTAATAGTAAGAGAAACGTCATCATAGGAACGTCATTTGGTAGTGGTTTCAGTACCATCGTCTTCTATTTTGATTACTAAATCATTGTTGCCATTTCATTTAATACTTTTAGGAATAATATTGGGAACTATTGGATTATCCAAATTTGTTAATTTAATATCATTTATTCCAATGTTAATTTTATCTGATATATGTAAATGTAATGATGTAGTTACACCATCTTTATTTGATTCTTGAGTCAAATCTCTTAATTGTATTGCTTGTGGATTAATCTGTGAAATTTCCTTAGTAAAAAATGTATTAAAAATTAATACACCAGTACCTGCACCTAATATTCCAGCAAATAAACCAACAATAGTTTTTATTATATTTCTTCTTTTATAAGCCCTCTCCATTTCTGGAGTAATCTTTTTTTGTACTTTAACAACTTTTTCATCAAATATACCAGCCATATTATGTGTTACCTCCACTATAAGTTATATTACTGCATCAATTAATTTTATCTTTTAAATTTGGACAATTGCTTATATTCATTGCAGTTATTTTTGCAATTATAGATTTTTTTGGATCAATACCATATTCCCCTTTTGAATCAAAATAATAATTGTCTGCACTATCATCAACTTTTCAACCTCCTTTTTCTCTATCATATTCTGATTTAAAACCAAAGAATTTTACACCAGTCTCATCTTCACCAAGTTTGCCAGGTGTTAAATTTTTATCTACACCATTTGTTTTAAGATCAGTAATTGGACCATTATCTTTTATAAATTTCTCAATATCAGTTATTCATTTACCTGAAAATGTTGCTTTTAATAAATCTCCTGAATTTGTTTGCTTATCCTGTAATTGTACTTTGAAATTATTATTTTTGGTAAAATCAGCATCCTCACAATAAAAATAATCTGTATGATTACCTCTTCAAATGTTTATAGGTTCGCCTTCAAGCTCTTTTATTATGTCACGAGGTGGATCATCATCACTCTCACCCTTAACATTTATTTTAATATATTTATCAATACCATCAACTGTTGCCTTACAACCATGTTCTTTTAAATACTCATCACCTTCTGATACATCATCTGCAGTAAAATTGACTCAAACTGCATTTTCAGGCTTGGAATCAGAAGTAAATTCAGATTCTTTTTCATGAATAAAAATATCACTATCGTTTTTGTGATATCCATCATACAATTTTTGTGCAAAACTTGTTTCATTTAAATTTTCCAATAAAGGTAATTCGTTCAATGTTACATTATCATAATATGCAAAGTTACTAGATATAAAATTATCACTAATTGATGTTAGACCATGTAAATTAGATATTTCTAAATTTGATATTGTTTTAAATCTATTTATATTTTTAATATTTTTAATATTATTATCTAAGTAATTTTTAGGAGTTGCATAGCATTCAACATCTTCTAAGTAATGCACTCCATGTAAATTGCTTGTATTCTCTTTCATTTGATACACTCTACCTCTATAAACATCAACATATGAAGAATTAATATAATCTCAATATTGTTTAATTGGAAACCTTTCGTCTTCAATATACTCATCTTGATAATTAACATATAAAAAATCATGGCTAAGATTGTGTATCTTAGGTAATTTTGATATTGTTACATTATCAATCCTAATATTATTATTATTTTCTATTCTAGTATTCACTCCATCTACTACAATTCAAGAATAATTATCTTCGTGATCAACACCCTGAGGAGTGTGATACCAACCAAAAACATTATTACCAATTTTAGTTAAATTTGGACAATCACGTATAGTAATTGAATTTTTTCTTTCATTTGTTACATCTGAACGTGAAATACCAAAGGCATAATCATCTATATTTTCCAATGTATCACAAGAAATTTCTATTTTTTCAAATCTAGTGTCACAAAATGCTCTATAACCAATAGATTTAACTTTTGCATTATTGATATTAAAAGTTGTTGTTACAATACCACTAGTAGCATCTGTTTTGACAACTGATGCCAAAGTATCTAATGAATAACATCCATCAAATGCTCTATGCCCAATATCTAAAGTTTTTGGTTTAGCTAAAAATGTTCTAGTAACAAAATCTAAATTTTTGATTATTCCTGCATTACCATCTTTATCATATTTAAAAAGAAAATCTCAGTTGCCTTTTTTTGTAGCTTCGTAATTTTCTTCTATATCTTCATACATTCATTCAATTTTTGTTACTGTACTAGGAATTAATAATGTGTCAAATGTGAAATTTGTTCCATGTTCACTAAACAGTTCATCTTCACTAAGTTCTTTTTGCATTGCATCTAATTTAATACCTTTCAATAAACCATTGCCTCTATTATCATAGATAATATCTAATCAAGATCGATCCAAAATTTTATTATTAACTTTAGGTGTAAAAAACAACCCATCAACTGTGACATATTGTGTATTGTCTGTAACATTATATGCTTCAAGAAAAATTTCAAAGTTATTTAAAAATTGTTCTGTCATTTTGGTTCTATCAATTTTTATTTTATATTTACCATTTTCATTAGGAACATCTTCTATAAGAACAAATTGACTAGTTCAAGATGATTCATCACCACCTGTTCTTAATTTTCATTCAGTAGTTGGTTTATAATTTTCTATTATATCACCATCTGTAGTAGTAGTAGTAGATTCAATTGCTTTTAATTCAACAAACAATTCAGTATTTTGACTATTATATTCTATATCACCTAATCTAACTGGATCACTTGTTAAATTTGGATTATTTAATTGTCTTGTTAGAAAATTATTTATATACTCATTTCCAACTTTTTTTCCTAAAATTTCCATTTTTACTTTAGCCACAACTTTTAAATTAAATTTTAAATTACAAACATTATTTTTTTTAGGAACAAAATAATTATCCTTTTTAATTGAAACTTCTATTTCTTGATTGTTATCATACTTTCCTACTACAGATACAGTATATTGATTTTTAATATTTGGGTTTTGTTCGACATGTGTGACAGAGACTTTAGAGTCACTTGAAGTTTTTTTAGCTTTGAAAAGTTGTGTTTCTGTATTAGGTAAAACATTAATAATAATATCTTTAGGTTGTAAATTTTCTATCTCTTTACTAAATGTTAAAACAATTTCACCATTATTAATTCAATCGTCAGCATCAACAAAAGATTCGATATTTAATAATTCAACATCAGTATAGTTACCTGCACTAAGTTTAAATAATGCTTCATTAGAAAATATATTTTTAGTGGGTGAAGATATTCTAATTGCAGCTCGATCATTATGTGTTCATGGTGCTTCATTACCACTAACATTATCACTAAGTATTGTAATGACAGTTTTAAAAGGATCATCAGCACTTGGTGTAACATCAAGTATTTCTATCATTTCATTATTTTTATCAATATTAATGATTGTAATTTCATCAGCTGTTATATTTGCTAAACTATATTTAGCTGTTAATACAATTTGATGTGTTGCTCCATCATCATTATTAGCAAGTGGTAATCTCTCAACAGAAGATAATAATACATTTGTCATCAAATTTCTAGCTGGCATAACAAATGCTGCTGTTATTACACCAGCACCAATACCAGCCAATGCTGCTCCTAAACCAATAAACAAACGAATTAGATGTTTTTTCTTGCTGTATTGACGAATTTTGTGTTCATGTAGCTTAGTCATAGTCCCATAATAATTTTATAGGGTTTATTTTCCATTTTTAGTATTTTTTTTTTTTTATATTTATATAAATATAAGAATAAATTAAAATTTTACAAAAATAATGAAAATACCCTAAAAATGACCAATGAGAGTCAGTTTTTATATAAATTTATTTTGTTGTGTTTAATAACCAATCTTTTAAATTAATTATCTCGACATGACCACTTTTTGTAGTAGCGTAATTTAATACTAAACAAACTTTCCTATTATTGCCATTAATAGATTCTAAATTGCCTATTTCTCTTTCTCAATTACTATGTTCATCATTTTTTTCTAAAAGTGAAGTGGTTACTTGTCAATAAGTAATATTATTATCTTTATCAAATGTTATAAAATCTATTTCAATACCTGAATAAGATTTATAAGAATATACTTTTTTATAATTTTTTTTTTAAGTTCTAAAAATACTAGATTTTCTAATTTAAATCTAAGATTTAAATCGTTATTGGTATTATTTATTGTTATTAACCCCAAATCGCTAGAGTAGTATTTACTAGATGTTTTAAGGATTTTTTTGCCTCTAATGTCATAATATTCACATTTTATGAAGATATTTGCCTTATTAATTCTTCTAAATATTTGGTTTGCAATATTTCCATAGCTATATTATTACAATATTTAAACTAAAATGACTTTTTAAATGATTTACTTTAAATATTTTCAAAAATTACAAAAATATTTAAAGTTAGATGATAATTTAAACCTGTTAGTTTAAATATTTTTAATGCAAAAGTATTTATGTTAAGAAAGAAAATTAAGCAGCTAATTTATTAATAATGTATTTACCATCTTTATTAATTGTTAATTCATACTTTTCATTTTTAATAATTTCATTTTTTAATATCATAGTTGCCAATTCATTCTCAATATTCTTTTGGATATATCTTTTAATTGGTCTAGCACCATAATTTGGCTCATAACCGTCTTTGGCAATATGCTCTACTATTTTAGAAGAAAATTGAATATGGTAATCTTTTTCATCTAATCTAGAAGACAAATTATCCAAGTTTTGGATAATGATCTTATTAATAGTAGTACTATCAATTGGATTAAAGATAACTAATTCATCAATTCTATTGACAAATTCAGGTCTTAAATATTTTTTAAGTTCCTCAATAGCTTCATTTCTTTTATTTTCTAAAATCTCTGCACTACCAATATTTGAAGTTAAAATAATTAAAGTATTTTTGAAATTAATTTTTCTACCTTCACTATCCTTAACAAATCCATCATCAAGGACTTGTAATAAAATATCCAAAACTTTAACATGTGCTTTTTCAATTTCATCAAATAAAACAACAGAATAAGGTTTTCTTCTTACTTCTTCAAATACACCTGCCTCGCCATGTCCTATATAGCCAGGAGGAGCACCTAAAAGTTTTGAAACAGAGTGTTGTTCCATGTATTCACTCATATCAATCCTTATAAGAGCTTTTTCAGTGTTAAACAATGATTTAGCTAAAGTTTTAGCTAAGAATGTTTTACCAACACCTGTTGAACCCAAGAATAAGAAAGAACCAATAGGTCGATTAGGATCACTAATACCAGCTCTACTTCGTAAAATAGCATTTGAAACAATTTCAACAGCTTCTTCTTGACCTTTAACAATAGATTTAATTTCTTCATTCAAATTTAAAAGTCTCTCTTTCTCATCTGTTGTTAATTTAGAAACAGGGATACCTGTGGTAGAAGAAATAATTTCAGCAATTTCTAATGGTGTAACAGCATCTTTAATCAATTTGTTACCATCATTAATTTTATTTTCTAAATCTTCAATTTGCAATTGAACTTTAGGAATTTGTACATATAACAATTTAGAAGCCTTTTCAAACTCCCCTTCACTTTGCAATTTTTCAGCTTTTAATCTAAAACTTTCTGCATTAGCTTTAAGTTGAATTAAATCATCATGATCCTTTTTATGTTTCATTCAAATATCATTATGAACCTTTTTTTCTTCATTTAATTTAGCTAATTCTTCATCTAAAACTTGTAATCTATTTTTAGATTTTTGATCCTTTTCATTAATTAATGATGCTTTTTCTGTTTGTTTATGAATGATTTCTCTATTAATTTTATCCAATGCCACTGGCATTGAAGTCATTTCAGTTTTAATTTTAGCGGCAGCTTCATCAACTAAATCAATTGCTTTATCAGGTAAAAAACGATCAGTGATATATCTATCACTTAATTCAACAGCAGCAATTAATGCAGAATCATGAATTTTAACTTTGTGAAATAATTCCCATCTTTCTTTTAATCCTCTCATAATTGTTATTGCTTCTTGAATAGAAGGTTCAGAAACATTAATTTTTTGAATTCTTCTCTCTAATGCACCATCTTTTTCAATGTATTGGCGATATTCTTTTAGTGTTGTCGCACCAATAACTCTAATTTTACCCCTAGCCATAGCAGGTTTTAATATATTAGCAGCATCCATGGCACCACCACTTTTACCTGCTCCGACTAATTGATGAATTTCATCAATAAAAAGAATCACTTTACCATCTGAAGCTTCAACTTGTTTGATGATTTCATTTAAACGTCTTTCAAATTCACCTTGATAGCTTGCACCAGCAATTAAGCTTGTTAAAGAAAGTTCATAAACTTCCTTGCCTTTTAAATTTTCTGGTACTTCATTATTAACAATTCTTTGGGCAAAACCTTCAACAATTGCAGTTTTACCTACACCAGGTTCACCAATTAAACATGGATTATTCTTAGTTTTTCTACTAATAATCTCAATCAAACGTTTAATTTCATCTTCTCTACCAATTACAGGGTCTGGATTATTAGTAGCAATTTCTTTAGTAATATTTTTACCAAATTTTTCTAATACGTTCTCTGGTTGTTGTGCAGTTTTAATTTCCATATAAAAATATTATAATACAAAAATTAGCACTCATCATTTAGGTCTGCTAACAGACTTATAATTATATGGACTAACTATATGGACAACAATAAAGAATTACAATACATTTTAGATTGTATTGAGAATAATCAATCAGTATTCATCACAGGACCAGCAGGTACTGGTAAGACTTATCTTATTAAAGCATTACAAAAGATTTTGAGAGAAAAAAATATTAATGCTGTTTTAACTTCAACTACTGGCATTAATGCTTTAAGCATTGAAGGTGTTACTATTCATAAATTCATGGGAATTGGCATACAAACAAGTAGTAGCTATTTGTATGTTTTAAAAAAATCACCATTTTATAAAAATATTTGCCACCGTATTATGGCAACTGATGTTATCATTATCGATGAAATTTCTATGCTCCGTGGCGATACATTTGAATTAATTAATCTTGTTTTACAAGATGTATGCAACACAAAACAACCTTTTGGTGGAAAGACAATGATTTTTACAGGTGATTTCTTCCAAATTCCACCGGTTGTCAAATCATGAGAAGAAAAACAAAGCCAATGAATATTCCAATCTGATGCTTGAATTAGCGGAAATATCAAACCTGTTATTTTAAAAAATATTTTTAGACAGAATGATATAACATTTTCTAATTTTTTAAATAACATTAGATGGGGTATTGTGGACAAGAATATTAAAAAAATTATTAACGAGTGTTTAGAAAGAAAATTACCACCTGATACTACTTATTTCTTTTCAACTCGTGATGAATGTGATTCTTGAAATAATGAATGTTTAGCAAAAATTGATGAACCTGAATTTGCCTTTAATGCAAAGGTTTCAGCTTCATCTAAAAATGTTAATAAAAATTTTATTATGAAAGATTGTATTGCTAAACAAACTTTGATATTAAAAAAAGGTGCAAAAGTAGTTTCTATTGTTAATGATCCAAGTGGTAAATATGTTAATGGTTCTGAAGGTGTAGTGACAAAAATCACTCCTTTAGGAGTTAATGTAAAATTTTTAAATGGCGATGAAACACATGTAATTAAGCCTTTTACTTGACAATTAGTTGATGCAGATGGTAAAGTATATGCTAAAATAAAACAAATACCTTTATTGCCTTCTTTTGCATTAACTATACACAAATCACAAGGTATGACTTTGGAACATGCTATTGTTGATTGCAAAAATATTTTTGCATCAGGCCAATTATATGTTGCATTAAGTCGTGTTAGAAAATTAGAAAATTTAAAAATTATCAATTTTAAGATGGATCAAATAATTGTTAACAAGGAAGTTACTGCATATTATAAAAAATTAGAAAAAAATTATACACTGAAATAGAAGTCAATACTGCAAAAAATCAATTTGAGAGACTTCCTGGCCCAAAATCCTGGACTAGTTTTACTATTATTACATGATTTCAAAATTTATTGAGTGTCAATTTTTAATATGCTAATTTAAGGAATTAAACATCTTTATCAAATTGCACCAGCAAAATATAGAAATAAAACATTAATTAATGATACAAAATAGTCCAGGATTTTGGGCCAGGTGTTTACAAAATAATACAAGTTATGATGACATTACTATAAGTTTGGACACTTTGCATAGGTAAAAATTCAAAAAAATGTGCTATTTTTGTACCATTATCACTAAAAACTGGTTTTTCTGCACATTATCCCTCAATAGAATTAAAAATAGCCTATAATTTGGCTACATCAGTCAATGTTTTATAAAACATTAAAAGTGTCTGCAAATTTTACAAAAACTCAAAAAATCATGCATTTTTACTTATCTTTAGATAAGTAATAAAATTTTTCTAAAAAATTTGTCCATTTTTTGACGTTTTTCTTGTAGTATAGGTATGGAAAGAATAAACAATAAAATCAATTTCAAATTAGTTTTAAAACAAAACATTTTAGATTTTTTAAAAGCTTTGTTTGAGAAAGGAGGAAGGGAATAACTATAATCAACTATGAAGAGATTTTTTGGAAGAGTGGCAAAGTTTGTAATAACCAGAATAAGTGGTAAACCAATTAAGGAGGGTACTGAAATGACTGTTCAATTTGAAAAAGTCAGTGAAGGAGTTGATGGCCATAAGAAAACTAAAAAACACCATAGAAGGAATAAACAACCAGCTTGGTTCAAGGAATTTGTTGACACGGTATTTCTGCCAACTATTGCAAGAATTGAAGCTAGATTGGATAAAATTGAGACAACTTTAGCAGAACATTCAAAAGACATTGCTGAGATTAAAACTACTCTAGCAGAGCATGGCAAAAGATTGGATGCTATTGAAGCAAGATTGGATACTGTGGAAAATGACATTTCAAATATTAAAGCACGTTTAGATAGGAATAATATATTTTAATTCTACCTACAAAAATAATCATTTAAAATACTTTGTTAAAATCAAAGTAATACAGATTTCAATCTATTGTGATTTTGATCTATATAAAAAACAAATATTAGCATTCTATTAAAAATCAAATGAAAATTTTGATTTTAACATGATCTAAAATTTAGCAAGTTATTTAAAATTATGAATGCTCTTAAGTGGCCAAAATAACCATTTTAAGGAACAAAAACATATTGATGGTAAGAAACACCAAATGTCTTTAAAATTGAGCCTAAAAGGCCATATATTAAAATTTACTTTTATAAAATTACAATTTCATTAAAAAATCAATCAAATTTCAACCAACTTTTTTGATGCATTTTTTAGGCCATGTTTGATGTTGTGCTGAGGAGAAAAAAAATTTAATATATACTTTGTATATATTACAAAAATTTTAGTTATATACTATGTATATAAAAGCTAATTTATTTTTATCATTTTTCCTATAGAAAAATTTGCTCAAAAATAGCAAATCTTGTAGTATAGGTATGGAAAACATCAAAAATAAAATCAATTTCAAATTAGTTTTAAAACAAAGCATTTTAGATTTCCTAAATGCCTTGTTTGAGAAAGGAGGAAGGGAATAACTATAATCATCTATGAAGAGATTAATTAATCATATGAAAAGACTTTTTATCAAAGATATAAAGAAGATTCCAGTTGGTGTTGGAACTGAATTAATTGTTCAAATGGAAAATGTCTATGAAGAAGTAAAAACTCACAAGAAAGTTAAAAAACACCATCGAAAGAATAAACAACCAGCATGATTCAAAGAATTTGTTGATACTGTATTTTTGCCAACTATTGCGGAAATTAAACAAGATATCACTGAAATCAGACAAGATATCACTGAAATTAAAACTACTTTAGCAGAACATTCAAAAGACATTGCTGAGATCAAAGAACGTCTAGATAGGAATAATATATTTTAAATTTTCTCCACAAAATATCATTTAATATTACTTTTTCAAAGTTAAGTAATACAAAATTCAAAGATCTAATGCAATTTAGATCCATATTAAAAGAAATATTTTCACTTCATTAAAAATCAAATGATAATTTTGACTTTAACATGATCTTAAATCTCAAAATATTAATTTAGCAAACTATTTAATAATTATGAATGATTATAAATGGCCAAAATAGCCATTTTAAGCAACGAAAAACATATTGATGGTATGAAATACCAAACATCTTTAAAATTAAGCTTAAAAGGCTGCATATTAAATTTTTGGTTTTATAGAATTACAATTTCATTTAAAAACCAATCAAATTTTAACCCACTTTTTTGATGCGTTTTTTAGGCCATGTTTGATGTTGTGCTGAGGAGAAAAAAAATTTAATATATACTTTGTATATATTACAAAAATTTTTTAAAAATCTTAGTTATATACTATGTATATAAAAGCTAATTTATTTTTATCATTTTTCCTATAGAAAAATTTGCTCAAAAATAGCAAATCTTGTAGTATAGGTATGGAAAACATTAAAAACAAAATCA
>JAIRTE010000031.1 GCA_031255095.1 Mycoplasmataceae bacterium | reverse complement strand
TTAGTCGATGATATTTTCCATGGCCTTTTTAGACCAATCATTCGCGCTCAAGTTGGATCATTGTACATAATACAATTACATTATAAATTTTCCACTCAAAACGTTATAGAACCTAATTTTTTGATGTGATAGAGGAAAAACATTATATAGAGATTTTTGATTTCTCTCATCAATTTTTTCACATTTTATATATTCAATAATTTTAATTCTCATAACTACATATCATATTCCAAAATTATTGAATTTTCATCAATAATTGCTTCTCAAACAAACATACCATTAATTTTGGCATTATAAAACATTTCTTCCCAATTATTGTAAAAAACTCATTCTTTCTCGTCAACTAGTAAATCATTATTTTCCATATAGTGTTTAAAGGTATGTGAATAAATAGCATATTTTTCTTTTCGGTCTCATTTTTCTATTATGTTACCACATCCATCACCAATATTGTAACCAACAAAACCTATAAAATATACCATATCATCAATTTTCAAAAATAATGAATCATATCCTTCATAATTAAAATTATTAATAAATTTTGTTCATTTTTTAATTTTTAATAAGTCTTGTTTCATTGTATACCTTCACCTCCTTCTACACCCATAAAAACCTGTACATAAACTTCATTTGTAAGCACGATTTCTTTATTAGCTAAATTTGTAAATGCATATTCATTTTCTTTAAATTCTCAGTCTTCACCGATACGATAATTAAAATCATTGTCAAATAATTTTGGTATTATGTTTTCTAAAATATCCAAAATATCAACATATTTTGTTGAATCAATATTTGCCATCATTCTAAAAATATTTGCCAATTCTATAACTTTTCGATGTGATAGAGGAAAAGCTTTATATAGAGATTTTTGGTTTCTCTCATCATTTTTTTCACATTTTACATATTTAATAATTTTAAGCGCCATAACTACATATTGTATTCTACAATTCTTGAATCTTCATCTATGATTGCTTCTCAAATAAACATTCCATTAATTTTGGCATTGTAAAACATTTCTTCTCAATTATTGTAAAAAACTCATTCTTTTTCATCAACTGAAATAACATTACCTTCATCATAATAATCATAAGTGAAAGAATAAATAGCATATTTTTCCTTTCGGTCTCGTTTTATTATTATTTTTCCATATTCATCATAAAAATTACAACAAACACAACCTATAAAATATACCATATCTTCAATTTTTAACAATAAAGAATTATATTTTTCATAATTAAAATTATTTATAAATTCTATTCACTTTTTAGATTTTAAAGATTTTTGTTTCATTGTATACCTTCACCTCCTTTAAAACTCTATCAGCAATAATTTTTTCTTCTTTTGTTAGATTATAACCATCTACTAGATTTTTATCTGCATCAAATCATTTGTGTAAATGCGGAATTTTTTCATTATGCTTGTGATTAAAATCAATTGATTTATAAATCATCCTATTTTCGTCGTAAAAACCTAAATATTTAAGCATATATTCACCTCTTTTTGTTTTCCCGACAACAGCGTATATAGCATTTGGTGAATTTGAAAATTGTGGTGTAGAAGAGGATTCTTTATCATTTTGATATATTATCATTTTAATATTATCTTGCAATGTTGAAAGTGTTTTATATTTATATTCACTGAATCCGCCAGATGGTATAAAATTTCCTCTTGTGCCCATTATTTTTCCTCCTCCTTTTTGAAATTTAATATGTTTTTAATTTGTTCAATTTGTTCAGGAGTGGCATTTTTAAATTTTTTGACATTGTATCTAAAATTTCATCATTATCTAATCTTATTTTCCTAAGAATTTTTGAAAGCGGAGACATATTCATAACTATAAAAATTATAACTCAAGTCAAATAATATTTAATTTTTAAAAATAAAAATTATTGCAACAATAGCAATAATTGCTAATATTATTAGACCGATACCTATTTTTAATCATTCTTTTTTAGAATTATTTTTATTAAGTGATTTTTTTTCATGTGGCAAATAAGTAGCAATTTCTTCTAATAATTTATTTACATCCCTTACTGCTAAAACATTATTAGGATTAGTATTAAAAAATGTAGAAATTTCTTTAAGCATTGTAAAAGTTTCTTTTAGTATTACTTTATCAAAATCTTTTAAATGTTGATTGTTTAAATTCATTAATTCATCTTTTAATAAAATAATATGTTTTATTTTATTAAATGTTTCGGTTTTAACATCACTAGTTAGTGTATGGTATTTTTCATTTAAAAAATGCAAATATTGGTCGATGTAATGGATATAGTATTCAGAATAATGATATTTTTGTACTGTTGAAGTTAAATCTTCATCACTGACAGTATGAATTGTGGTATTCTTATTATTCAAATCTTGTTCCTTGTAATGTGATTGCGAAGAATTGAAACTTTGTTCATTTATTTTTTTATTTTTATAAAAACCATTGTAATATTGCATATACCGAATTTTTAGTGTTTCATTTAATAAAACTTCTTTAGCTTCATTGATGTCTTTCATATGCTCAATTGCATATTTGTTATGATTTTTATCAGGATGAAATGTAAGAGCTAATTTTTTATACATTTCTCTTATATCTTCACTACTTGCAAATTCATTCACACCTAAGATGTGGAAATAATCAACAAGTTTTTCATTTTTAGAATCTTCGAATTTATACATTTTATGTTATTATAAATTTTTAATAACATCTCATGTTATTAATTTAGAATAAAAATAACATTCTTAAATATTTTTCAAATATTTTTTATAATTGAATAGTGAGGAATAAATTAATTAAACAAATAAATGTTGTGTCTATGGACTTTTCTCGTCCACAAGTAGAATATGGTATGGATATTTTAATATCCGATGGTATTATTAAAGAAATTGGTAAAAATTTAAAAGCTCCTAAGGATACTAAAATTGTTAACGCTAAGGACAAATATGTAATTCCTGGTTTAATTAATTGTCATACTCATGTTTCCATGAGTTACTTTAAAGAAATCACTGAAGGTTTAAAACTACAAGATTGATTAGGTAAAGTAATTTTCCCAATTGAAGCCAAATTAACACCAAATGATATTTATTATTTTTCACTATTGGGTATGTATGAATCTTTAAGATGTGGTGTTACCACATTAAATGATATGTATTTTGAAACTCCTTCAATTATCAAAGCTGCTAAAAAAATTGGTATTAATTTGATTACTACAGTAACTTTGTTAGATGCTGATGGTAATGGTGAAAAACGAATTGAAAATTTAAAAAACATAGTAAAAGAATACCCAAATGAAAAATATACATTAAGCATTCATGGTTTATACACTTGTAGTAAAGATTATGTATTAAAATGCACTGCTTTAGGAAAAGAATTAGGTATTAATTTATTGCACATGCATTTTTGTGAAAATGAAATGGAATATAGCGATATTCAAAAGATGCATAACGTTGAATATGCTTCTGATGCATTAATAAATTATTTTTCTGATTTCAAAATGATTTTAGCTCATTGTGTAGTGTTAAAAGATCAAGATATTAAAAATATGAAAAGTTTAGATTTAGGTATTTCATATAATCCTATTTCTAATATGAGATTAGGTGAATATACTGCTATTAATAGAATTAAAAAATCTGGTTTATTATTTGGTTTAGGAACAGATGGAGATGGATCAGGTTGCAATATGAGTATATTAGAAAATGCTAAATTAGCAACCTTATTAGCTAATGACACATCAACATTTAATTCTTATGATGCTTTAGCTGCAGCAACAATTAATGGTGCTAAGGCTTTGGGTATTGATGATACCACTGGTTCAATAACTGTTGGAAAAAATGCAGATTTAGTTATTTTAGATTTAGAAAAAACTATGACTTTTCCAGTTCATAATGTTATTTCTGATATTGTTCTTAATGGTTCAATTAATAATATTGAAACTGTTTTAGTTAAAGGTAAAACAGTTGTTGAAAATCACAAAATTGTAACAATTGATAAAAAACAATTGTATAAAAAATGTACACAGTTAACTAACCAATTGAATAAATTAATTGAAAGCAAATAGTTTTAAATTCTTCTTTAAACAGACTTTATATTTTTGGACTGTTCTTGTCTAACTTATCTATATACCTTTGTAACAACAATTCCTCTTTTAAATAATTCTGAACAAAACTCAGCTGCAGTTTGTTTATAAAACAGATGTGCTACAACTGTCTTAAA
Organism: Mycoplasmataceae bacterium; assembly: GCA_031255095.1. Lineage (GTDB taxonomy): Bacteria > Bacillota_I > Bacilli_A > Mycoplasmatales > Mycoplasmoidaceae > Malacoplasma_A. The sequence continues at coordinate 861 of JAIRTE010000031.1, read as the reverse complement.
CTTAATTTTTCAATCAATAGGACTTTGCTTTTTTATAATGTGTTTCAGATGAATTTTGAAACACTCCAAAAAAAGAAAGTCTGTTTAGAATAAAAGGTTTAGTATAATGAGAATTGTGAAATAATTGTATATCTTTTTCTAATTCTTTATTTTATTTTTTATCTTTTCGCAAATTATTTTTTATTTTATCGATATTAGCAACTGTATCTTGTTTTTTAAAATTTATCTTATCTTTATTTTCCTCTAAGATATAAGTTAGGCCCATTTTTTTGTAGAACCTCGTAAGGATATTATATGTTCTTCTACTCTAATTTTCATTGCTTCAATTTTATTTAATAATTTTACATGTTCTTTGTTATTCATATCAAGTCTTTCTTTTAAATATTGGTATGGTGACAAATAACCAAGTTTTTTCTGTGGTCTTATGAAATTGTATCATCAAACAAATTCTTTGCTTTTTATAAATGCATTAAATTCCGTTTTTTCATTTTCTGGTAATGTATATCAGCTTCTTGTTTTAAATAAACCTCAATAATATTCTATATTTCTATTTTCCAAGCATTTCCCTAATTCTGATGTAGATAAAGAAACTTCTTTATCATTAAGAAATTTTTTAATTTTTTTAGATAAATGATTTTTACCATGGTCAGAATTTACAGATGAACCTGATAATAATGGAGTTTCTGCGTATGTTTTTTTTACTAATTTATCATCATTGTTTTGGGATAAATTTATACCAATTTGGTTCTATAACGTTTTGAGTGGAAAATTTTGCTCATAATTTAATTTGCCACATACTAAGAAAATAATGCTTTTAAATCAATCAAAATTTCTAAATCCCTTAGCACGATATCTACATTC
>JAIRTE010000019.1 GCA_031255095.1 Mycoplasmataceae bacterium | reverse complement strand
TTGTTATCTATATTATCGATTGTTGCGCCATCAATTTTATTTTCATTAAAATCTAAACTTATGTTCATACTTTTTAGGTATGAAGTAATATTATTTCATCAATGATCATATCAAAAAAGTATATCTTCGTCTCTTCATGTTGTAATGTGGTGACCATCATTGTCAAAATCAAATGAAAAATTCTTATCACTTTCTTGTAGTTGATACTCAAACATTTTATCTCAATAGTTTTCTTCAACATTATCCCAACCATAATCTTTGTTTAAACTAAAACTGTGATCATTAAAAAATGTATCAATGTCCACGACTGGTTGTTGTTTTGGTCATTTTAATCCTAATTCAAAATTAAAGAATTGTGGTTCAGAATTTTCTAAATCAAATCTATATTCTAAATTAAAATTTAGACTATTTTCTAATTCTTCAATGTTAGAAATTTTAGTTAAGATATTTGTGTCATAAACTTTATCATTTAGATTTTGCGATTTGTTATCAAAATAATCATTAAATTGAAAAAAGCTATTTAAATAGTTTGTATTTTTTAAACTAAAATCTTCATCTAGTTCAAATTGATCATTAATTATGTCTTCTGCAAATATATTAGCATTACTTAAAACTATTTTGTTAGAATTAGTAAATTCTGCTAAATTATTTTTTAAAATATTTTCTTTAATTTCTTCAGTTTTGCTATTACTACTAGCTGAAAACATTTTAGGTGAAACATTAGGAAAATCTTGAGAAATATTTAAATAATAATTGTTTATATACTTAGATAATTCAGAATTAGTAATAAAATTTTGTTCTTGAATTTCTGTGAATGTTTCATCAATTTGTTTTGTTAATAAACTAATGTATTCTAATTTTTGCTCATCTGTAATTAAATCTGTGTTTAATATTTCATCATATGAACTTTGAATAAATTCTTCTTTAAATTTTTCAAATGTATTATGATCAATTAAATTAATATGTTTAGTTACGCATAATTCATTTGTTTTATCAATTTTTTCCTGAACTGATAGTTCTGGATTTGATTGGATAGCATTTAATTCTTCTAATGAAACAGAAGATTTATTTGCAAATAAATCTTTCAAACCAGAATATGTTTTTGCATAGCTTTCTTCTTCTGTTAAAATAACAGGTTCTGCAACAATAGGTTTATTCTTGTCTCTAAAATCATCTTTTGTTTTACCAACACATACCAATTCCGCAGAAGCAATAATTACACTAACTTTTGCAGTGATTTTAAAATCCTTGCTATAGAAAGAATTTAGATTATTTTTAATAATGAAAAATTCATTTTTTTTACCTTCTGTTCTATATTCTACACCTTCAAGTGTAGAAACACTTTCTATAGATCATTCTACACTACGATGCATTCAATCATTTCCTACAGCTTGAACGACATATTCTGAATATTGTTCAATATCAGTTTTTTCTGGAACAACCAAATCTAAGTAATATTTATTTTCCACACCTTCAGCGCCGGTATTTGCAATCGCTCTAATTGGATCTCAGGTGGAACCCCCTATTGATATTGTGACTGTTGCCATTCCAGCACAACCAACCACAGCAATACATGAATATTTAAATACTGATCATCATTTGCTTACTTTTTTAGTTTGTATATTTTCATTTATTAAAATAGAATGTGCTTTATGAGCATGAAACATCTTTTGTCTTATAAAATTAAGGAAATTATTAAGTCCCATAATGGAATAATTATAGTTTAAGAAATAAGATTCTGTTAAATAAAATGCTGTATACTTTGTATAAAATTTAAATTTCAAACTTTATCAATAATTAATAATGTTCAATTAAATAAATATTTGTAAGAATTTACTTAAAAAAATGCATTCACAATACAAAATATTCCTAAATATAGAGTTTTGTATTCTATTTTTATGACTTTTTACATTTTTACAATACAAAATATATATTTTTATTAGTTTTGTATTCTATAATATAACTATGGATTTCAAACGAACACATATTTTAGATGAATTAATTTCTACAACTGATAACAAATTAATAAAAATATTAATTGGTATTCGAAGAGTTGGCAAAAGTTATATTTTAGAAATGTTTCAAAAATATCTAATCAAATTAGGAAATTTTGAAAATTGTTTCACTTATGATTTTAATGACAAGGTAATCTTAACAAAATTCAATAATTGAAAAAAGTTATATAAAGATATTTTAAAACAAAGTGTAAAAAATAAAATTAATTATGTATTTTTAGATGAAATACAATTAATAAAAAATTTTCCAGATTTAATTATTACATTATATGCAAACAAGGAATATAAATATGATATTTATATCACTGGTTCAAATGCTACATTATTATCAACTGAATTAGGAACTAATTTTACTGGTAGACATTATGATATAAAAATATGACCAATTACATTTAAGGAATTTTTTGAATACAATATTCATACATTCTCAAAAAATGAAATGTTGGAATTTTATATTAGAAATGGGGGGATGGGAATAATAATTCCTTCATTAAAAAATGAGGGAAATATTAAAAATATTATTAAAGTCATCTACCATGATTGTTTATTAAAAGATATTAAGCAAAGATATAAAATTAAGAATATTACAGAATTAGAAGAATTAAATAAATATTTATTTGATACAATTGGTAATCCAATTTCCATTGAAAAAATGGAACAATGATTTAAAAAAAATAAAAATAGCAAGATAACAAAAATGACAATTCAAAAATACATCAAACATTTGTGTGATGCATTTATTCTTAAAAAAATTAATTACTATGACATTAGAGGTTCTAAAATTATTAATTCAAGTCCTAAATATTATGCAACAGATTTAGGTATTTTATACTTAAATCACAACTATAAATATTATTATAATTTTGGATATAAATTAGAAAACTTAGTATTATTAGAATTGCTAAATTCTAAATATGAAGTTTATACTCATATTACTAAAAACAAAAAAGAAATTGATTTTGTTGCAATTAAAGATAATAAAACTACTTTTATTCAAGTATGTGAAACAATCAATTCTGAAGAAGTTTTTAAAAGAGAATTTGGCAATTTGAAAGATGTGGGCAAAACTGGAAAAAAACTTGTATTAAGTTTAGACAATACTTTACATAATGAATGTGATGATATTGAACATAAAAACATCGTTGAATGATTATTGGAAAATAAATAGATTATTTTCCATTAGTTATTGTATTGATAACAGCATTCATGAGCAATGTATTAAATGTTAAATACAATATTTTTTTATTCTTGTCGAATCTATTACATAATTCATTAATAGAAGTTGTTTTGCCACTACCAACACATGCATCAACTAAAATATTTTTACCTGCGATAGCAAGATTAATAAATTTACTTTGTTCATCTGTTAATTGTACTTGTTTAATATTATTCACAAAAATATAAATGATTATTTTTTCTTAGATTCAACCACTTTATATGTCTGAATAATATCATTAGGTTTAATATCACCTCATTTATCCAAAACTATACCACATTCCATATCTTTTTTGATTTTAGCAACATCATCTTTGTAATGTTTTAAAGATGCAATTTTTGTTGCATAAATAACTACACCATCTCTTAATACTCTACCTGAATCACTTCTATTAACTTCACCACTTACAACTTTACAACCAGCAATTGTACCAATTTTAGAATGTGTTCAGATTTGTTGAACTAAAGCTTCACCAGTTTCAACTTCTTCATAAACTGGTTTCAATGTACCTTTCATCATTTCTACAACATCATCAGCTAGTTTATAAATAATGTCATAGAATAATATATCAATATCATTACTTTTAGCCATTTCTCTAATATTAGACATTGGTTTAACATTAAAACCAATAATTGGAGATTTAGTAATTTTTGCTAACTGAATATCAGATTCAGTAATTGCACCAATACCACATTTAGCTAGATTTAATTTTACACCTTCAATTTCAATTGCTGATAATAATTTTTTAATGGCTTGCATACTTCCCATTACATCAACCTTAATGATTATATGGAATACATCACCATCAGTTTGAGATTGGTTAAAATTATTATTCAATTCCTCATTATGAATAACATTTTTAGCAATATTAGCAATTTCTTTAATATCAGCTTCATTTTTAGAAACTAAAAATTTATTACCAGCATTTGGAACTGTATCTAAACCAAACATTTTTATTGGCATTGAAGGTAATGCTTCATTAATAGCAACTTTATTTTCATTAAACATTGCCTTTACTTTACCATAAGAACTACCTGAAATAACCAAATCTCCTCTTTTTAATGTACCATTTTGTATTAGCAAATTTGCAAATACACCAAAACCCTTTTCCACACCTGATTCTAACACTACACCAACAGCTAATCTATTTGGATTAGCTTTATATTCATTCATTTCACTCAAAATTAATATAGAATCCAATAAAGTGTCCACACCATTACCACTTAAAGCCGAACCTTTAACTACAATGGTATTTCCACCTCATTCTTCAGGATTTAAACCTTGATCAGATAATTGTGCCATTACTTTTTCAGGATTAGCATTTGGTTTATCCATTTTATTAATAAACACAATTGCTGGAACTTTAGCTAATTTAATGTGTGAAATAGCTTCAGCAGTTTGTGGTTTAATACCATCTTCTGCAGAAACTACTAGTACTACAATATCAGTTAAATTAGCACCTCGATATCTCATTTCACTGAAAGCTTCATGTCCAGGAGTGTCAATAAAAGTAATTTTATTTTTATTGTATTGAATTTGGTATGCACCAATATGCTGAGTAATACCACCTTTTTCGGTTTTAGTGACACTAGATTTTCTAATATAATCCAATAAAGTTGTTTTACCATGGTCAACATGACCCATAATTGTAATTATTGGTGGTCTAGTAACTAAATCAGCTGAATTATCCACCACTTCAATGTTTTCCAAAAAATTAGTAACATTGATGTCTTTTTTCTTTTCAAAATCATAACCATACTCCAAGCATAATTCCCCAATTTCCTCTTCATTTAATGTTGAGTTAATTGTTAACATTTTTCCTTTTAAAAAGAAATATTTTAATATTTCATTTGGTTGTTTGTTAACTTGTTTAGCAAATTCTACTAAATTAACATTAGATGTAAAAACATAAACATTATTAATTAAACCTGTTTCAACAGTTTTAAGATTTGACTTTAAGTCAATATCACCAGTTCTATTATCTACTTTTTTGTTGTCTTTCATAACTTAGCATTTTATCTCCTTAAAGTACAATAAAAACCAATTATTTATTAATCATCATCAGAGATAAAGTTTGATACTGCCTTTTTAGTATCAACATTGTCATCCATTGTTTTTTTCTTGAAAGAACGAGTGATTGGTTGGTAATTGATACCTTCTTCTTTTGCTTTAGGACCAGAAATAACATCAATATTAGCACCTAAAATTGTTGAAATAATTTTAACGTTGTAACCTCTACGGTCTAATAATAAAGATACTTTATCTTCATAAGTTACAATAGTAATATTTTTATGACCATTAACTTCTTCAAATGTATAACCTAAAATTGGAGTTGGAGAAGCAACATTTGGAATGAACACTGATAAATCATCAGAGTATTCAATAATTTCAACTCTTTCACCACCTAAATCTTTTTGAATACTTTTAACACGGATTGCACCATCACCAATTAAAGAACCAATTGTTGCAAATGATTGATTCATTTGAACAACAATCTTTGTTTTATATCCAGGAATACGAACAATTTTCTTAATTTCTACTGATTTATCTTGAATTTCAGGAATATTTAAACCTAATAAGAAAATAACAAGTTTTTGGTTAACACGGCTTAAAATAACTGGTCAATCATTAACAGCACTATGTTTTACATCTTTAATGTAGAAGAAATATTTTTCACCTGGTTTTAATATTTCACGTGGAACTTGTTCACTAACTGGTAAAATACCATACATTTCATTATTCAATTTAATTTTATAGTTACCACCTTTAACACGTTCTTCAACTTCAAATTTTTCAACTGTACCAACTTTAGTATTTCAAGCATTATAAGTTTGGATATTTGAATCAGCAACAACACCACGTAAGAAAGTTTTAACAAACATTTGTAAAATATTTGTTGGTAATTTGCTTAAATCAACTTTCTTTTGGTAAACTTCACCAACTTTATAACCTTTAATTGTTTCAACTGCAATTTCATTGTAATCATCTAAATCATCATGATCATTAACAACATTATAAAGTTCAATGATTTCTAAAGCATTTTTATTAGTATCAATATCAATTTTAATGTTTTTACCTGGAAAGTTTTTTGAGTATGTGCTATTAATTGCATCCTTTAAACGATTGATAACATTATCTGAAGAGATACCATTTTTTTTAGCGATTTGCTCAAAGTAAGATAATAAATTAATTTTTTCCATTCGACAGTAAAATATTTAGCTACCTAAGTAGCAATATAGTAATATTATAACTTAATTTATTGCTCTTTTAATAAGAAAAATAAAAATTATTTAATTTTGTGGTTTTGATGATTTATTTTCATCAACAAATTCAGTAAATTTATAAATTGCCTTGTTTCAATTAAAAGGAATTTTTCCTATCTGACCAGACCTATTTTTAGCAATATTTATTTCACAACGCACATTATCAACCACTTCTGTATCAGAAGGATTATTTAATAATTGAATGAAAATAACAAAATCCGCTTCATTTTCAATATCACCTGATTCTCTTAAATCACTTAATTTAATATCAGGTGGTTTTTGATCTTTACTATTTGGATTAACAACTGTGTTTTTATCATTTCTACTAACCTGAGCCAAAGCAAATACCGGACATTTAAAATCTCTTGCCATTTGTTTACAACCTCTGGCATTAAAACCAACATCATTGGCACGGTTTTTATAATTTGCAGTTTTTTTAGATGCTTCAATAATTTGTAAATAATCAATAAAAATTGCTTTAATATTATATTCAGCACTTTTTTTACGACAAATAGTTATCATTTCATCAATTGTAATTCTTGTCGAATCAACTAATAAAATTGGCAGGGAATTTAATTTTTCACTTTTTGCCTCATAGTGGGTTTTGTATTGAGCAAAAGTGCTATCTGCTACATCAACCTTTTTGTTAATGGCAGCTGATAATAATCTTTGATACATTTCTCTTTTATTCATTTCTAAAGAAAAATATATCACCACACCTTGTTTTTCATCAATATTTTTATCAGCAAGATAAATATTTTCAGAAAGAACTGCTTCAGCAATTGGAGTTAATAAATTTAGTGATAAAGCGGTTTTACCTCCTCCTGGTCTAGCACCAATAATAACCAAGTTATTTTCCTTAAATCCACCAGTATATTTATCAAGTTTATGAAAATTAGTTTTTAATGAATTATCTTTGATTTCTCTATTAATTACTTTATTTGCATATTCAAAGAATTGTTTACCAATTTCAGCTAAATTTGAAGAATTATCTTTGCATTGCAAACCCATTTGAATTTCAGTAATTTTATCAATATACTCTTTCATTTGGTTTGAAGATGATAATTGACCTAAAACAACATTGGTCATTTCTTCACCAATTTTTCTAATCATTCTTTGTGCATGATTAAGTTTAATTAACTCAATATAATGATCACAATCACCCAAAGAAGATAATTCCATGATAATTTTATTTAAAAAATCCTTAACATTTAATTGAAAATTAATTGCATTAGCTTCAATGTAATTAACAATAGAATGTATTGATATTTTAATTTCACGACGATTAAGTTCATCAATGGTCTCATAAATTTTCTTTGCATCTTCACTTTTAAAAGCATCAGAACTTAATTTAGCAATTGTTTCTGTAACAATTTCACTATTTGTTATTAATTCAGCTATTAAAGCATATTCTATTTGTTCTATATCTATTTGTTGAACAACAGGTTGTGTTTTATTTCTCACAATATATTATTTTTCACCCAGCTTCATGTCAACAACAGTTTTTATAACTTTATATTGCATAAGAGCCATAGCAAGGAAACCTGGATTATTAGCAAGTTCTTGATTAATTTCTTCAGATGTTAAACTAGGATCCATACTTGTCATTTCCTTAATGAAAAAGTCTAAGTCTTTTTCATCATTAGCTATTTCTATTTTAAATTCTTCCATAAATTTACTGAATACTAAAAGAATAGTTAAATTATCTTTAGAGATTTTGCTTAAATTTTGAATATATTGATTAGTAGTAATGCCACATAAATTTGTTAAGTAATCTTCAAAACTCATACCTTGTGCTAAATAACCTGCAGCCTCTTGTTTAGTATTTTTATCAAGTTGTACAAGTTGTTCATTTAATAAAGATTGTGGTAAATAAGAAACTTTTGCATATTTAAGAATTCAATTTCTAACAGCAGTACTATTAGTTTCCTTAATTTTTCTTAATTTAGTAACAGAAATTTCTTTGGCAAAAAGTGCACGTAAATCTGCTTCAGAATTGATTTCTATATCATTTCTTTTGTGTGATTGAAAAAAATCTTCATCAAGTTTTGGTAAAACTTTTGTTTTTACACTTTTGATTTTTAATTCAAATTTAACATCTTGACCAGCTAATTCTTTAGCATGGTAATCTTCTGGGAATTTAACATCAATTGTTTTTTCTTCTCCAGCCTTTAAACCCACCATTTGTTCTTCAAAACCTGGTATGAATTTTTTGCTACCAACAGTTATTTCATAATCTTTACCTTCTCCACCTTCAAAAGCAGTGTTATTTTTATCAAAACCTTTAAAATCCATTACAACAACATCATTGTTTTCAATAATACCACTTTCTTTTTTAACTAACATTGCTTCTTGTTCTAAAATTGTATTTAACATTTGATCAATTTCTTCTTTTGTAGCTTCAGTATCTTTCTCTGAAACCACACCTGTTAAGTCTTTAATATCAGGTAAAGTAACAATTGGTTCATTTTCCAATGTAAATTTACATTCTAAATTTTCTAAATCTAATTTAACAACATCTGTTTTGCAATTCTCATCAAGATAACAATTAAGTTTGTTTTCCTTACTAGCAGCTTCATCTTCTTTATCGATTTCTTCCATAGTTTCTTTAATAGTTGGTTTTAAAGCCTTATTAATAACTTTATTCATATCAAGGTAATCTTTTGCTTTTTCATATGGTGCTTTACCAGCTCTAAAACCTGGTATTTTTACATTTATAGCAGCACTTCTTTTAGCTTTTTCAATGTTGTTTTGTCAAACAGATGGTGTTATTTCAACATGAATTGTTGTTGTCTTTTCACCTTTGTCAACATTTAATATTTTCATTATATACATATTATAAACATTTAAATTTAAAATAAACATTAAAAAATGCTAAATTATTTTTTACTTTTTAGCAAAAATATGTTAATAATATTCCTTTAAAACATAGTAGGAATTTTTACCATTATCTTTTTTGGTGATCAAATTATTTTTGATCATCTTGTTTAGTAATAGGTTGGCAGTACTAGGCTTAATGTTTAAAATCTTTTCCACCATAATTCTGTTAATTTCTGTGTTTTTCATTAAATAATTAATAATTTCCTTCTCCTTTTTTGAATATTCCATTAAATATATGCTATATTCATTTAAGAATAATTGTTGTTGCTTAATCAAATATTCAGTTAAAAAATTGTCATTTAATGTTTTGTGAAACATCTTTAAACAATTAATGTATTCGTTTTTAGTAATACTGTTAATAAAAAATGGAGGAATTAAACTTTTTAAACATTGCTTAATCATAATCATTCTACCAATTCTGCCATTACCGTCCTGAAATGGATGAATCTGTTCAAATCTACAATGTAAATTGGCAATATCTTTTATTGTTAAATTTTGAATGTAATTCAAATCAGCTATTAAATTAAATATTTGCTCATTAATGTTTTTAAAATCAATAGCAAAATTTATACTATCCCCTACTTCAATATTTACGGTTCTGAATTTTCCCACAGCATTTGGATATAAAACTGACCAATCAGTGTCAGTTTTTAAAATTCTATGCCATTCCTTTAATTCTTGTATAGAAAATTCAGATGTATAGTTTTTAAACATTGTATCAAAAATTATTCCTAAATTTCTATTTTCAATAATTTCATCTTTTTCATATTGTTCCATTATGGAGTTCTTTGCTGTTTTAGTGATATTAGAAACCAAAATGCTATTATCCTCTTTAGAAATTTTGGAACCTTCAATATTTGATGAATGATATGTAAAATCACTTTTGAATTTTTCATATATTTCTATGTTACTTAATAATAATTTTGTAAAATTTTTCATTTACTAAATTATATTTGCATTTTGGTTCAAAATTAGAAGAATATAGAAGAAAGTAGAAGAATATAAGAGTAAAGCGCTTCTAATTTGCGCTACACAACATTTATTTATTTTGCATGTTTGGAAATTAAACATTTGTCAAGGAAATGTTAAACCACAAAAGTAAAGTATTACCATCTAAAACAGGCAAGTAAATGAAAAAAATTTTAGAAACAAAAAATCTATTATTTACTAAATAATAAAAATTTTTTCATCAAAAAAAAAAAAAAAACAAACATAATAATTAGGATGAACTTTTAAGGAAATATGATATTACTTCAAAAATTAAAACAATTAGGAATTTCGATAAAGAATCGAGCAATAGTATTAAAAGGAACGTTGAAATTAAATCATCCTAAGACTTATAAAACATTAGAACAACTTAATTTTAAAGAACACCATGTTTCTAAAAAATCAAAATTGATTTTATCTTTAGCTGGTGCTGGAATATTATTAACTGGTGTGGGATTAGGCATAGGTTTAGGAATTGGATTAGTTCCTAAACTTATCAAAAAAATTATTGAACCGACAGAATTTATTCCACCAACAAATGCTGAAATTGGTAACATGATAGGTGCAAATTGAAAAGGGCATAATAATGATGGTACTGCTGACAACAAACTTACGATTGGTGAATTCAATACTGTAACCATCGACAATGTAATATATTACACTTGTAGTATTGTTGATGCTAAAAATTATAAAGCTAAAGATCTTGTAATACCTGATTATGTTTCGGATGGTGAATTTAATTATCTTATCACTAAAATTAACGATCGTGCATTTGATGAAAATGAATCCATAACAGGAAGTGTTACATTACCAAATACTATTAAAACAATTGGTCAAAGAGCATTTAATAGATGTGAAAATATTACATCAATTAATTTGGGCAATTCAATTGAAAGCATTGGAGCACGTGCCTTTATGGGATGCATTGGATTGATAAATGACACAGAAAAAAACATTGAAATGCTTGCTTTTTCAGGATACAAAAATTTAGCAAATGATAATGGCGAAATTGATAATAAAATAAATGTTGATATTACTAATGGAATAAAGTTATATTATTTAAAAAATGGTGCAAATTATTATTGCTTGGGTAATTGCAAAAATGTTGTTACAGATGATGGTACAGAAAACTTTGATGGTGTTGATCTAGAAATTAAAGCTGGCACAAAAATTATTGCAACATCTGCATTTAGATATATCGATGCCACTAAAATTTCTAATTTATTCATTCCAGATTCTGTAATAACAATAGGTAGTACTATTTTTAACACATTAAAAAATGATGATTCTTCAACTTTGATCCATCTAAATGAAAATTCTAATTTAAAATATGTGAATAATTTGTGTGTGAATGATGGATCAAAATATGTATTCACCACATTTGGTGAAGAAATTATAGATGAAGGAGAATTTTTTATACATTTTCCAAATTTAGTTGTTTATGATGGATTTAAGCAACTTGTTGAGATACAATGTGAATATTTAAGTTATGATGAAGATAAAAAAATTTGAAAACATAATGTATCTGAAGGAGAAAAAGAATGTACTTTGAAATATAAAAAAACAAAAGATGGTATAACAATTGAAGACATAGAAATTGATAATGGAGCAGGGGGAACATGAATTGAAGTAATGCCTAAAACAAAATATTACTTTGATGAAACGTGAAAAGGAAAATATAATTATAGGTTGGATCATGAAGATATATTTCGAATAGATGAAGAAGAAGAAATATATGATTCAACATGCTATGTTGAATTTGAAAACAAAGTGACAATTGATGCTAATTTTTTCCCGCCAAATACTAAAATCATTGGTGCTGCTGCATTAAATGTCGATATAGGATTAGTGAAAAAAACGCATTTACCAAAAAAAATAGAAAAAATTGAGATACCTAAAACTGTTGAAATTATCGACAAATATGCATTTGAAGGATTTGATGGTGAAGTTTATTTTGAACAAGGATCAAATTTAAAGTTAATTAAAGATTTTGCATTTTATTATGCAAAATTAAAGACTTTTAATGTCCCAGATTCTGTTGAAGAAATATCAAGTCATGCATTTGCTTTTTGTGAAAATTTAGAAAAAATTAATTTTACTGCAAATTCAAAATTAAAAAACATTGGCCATGGAACTTTTTATAGTTGTAAAAAATTAACTGAATTTATAGTTCCACATTCTGTTACACATATTTCTTCTAAAGTTTTTTTTGGATGCAATTCACTTTTTACTGCAAATGGCAATGAAGAAAATAATAAAATTAATATCTATGATAACATTTATTATTTAAAGAATGGCAATACATATTATTGTATAGGACATGTGGATCAAGACGATAAGGAAATTGGTAATTTCAATGAAGAAAAAAAGCTTAAATCTTGAGATGATTCTTCCTTGACTAATGAAAGATGCATTGAAATTAAAGATGGTACTAAAATTATTGCTATGAGTGCTTTTGAAAATGATACTAAAAATAATCATTTAGATAAAATAACCATACCTAAAACTGTTGAAAAAATTTGTAATGGCGCATTTAAAAATAGTATGGCTTATCTAAAAGAATTAATATTCGAAGGTGTAGATAAATTACCTAATTACGGTACGGAATATGGGGAAAATAGCCATGATGCAATGTTAGTGAACGCTGATGAGTTTAAAGATGAAGAACCATCACATACATTGATACTTAAAAATTCTAAGGTGGATAAAGCTAGATTTTTGCACTATTTAAAAGGTAATTTAGGATTAGGCAAAAATGGAAAACCTTGAAGTATTAATTCTATTCCTTAATAGTTATTTAAACTATGTTAACAAAATTGAAGTAGTTGTCTCCAATGTGCTATATTTAAATAAATTATTAAATAAGCACTGCAAATACTCCTAAACATAGTTTAAATTTATAATGTAATTGTAGGTAAAATAATAACAATATGAATACTTGGATAGTTAAAAATTTATTAAAATGTAATTTGCTTTTATTATTTTTGCAAGTATTATCAATAATTTTTATTATTACAGGTATTATCACTTTTGCAATAGTAACTTCTGAAGAAGATAAAAAACATACTTGAATGTTTTTTGTGGTAGGTGTGATATCATATGTTTTTTCTTATATAGTAATTGCTCTTACTTCAATTTTTATTTATTTAAAAAAATATGTTGATGTAAAAAAAGGTGGTTTTTTAGCAAAACAATTTCTTTTTGGATTAATTCCTTTTGCTCAACAATATACTTGATACACTTCAATTATGTATTTAAAATCAACTCCAGATGACAATCCTAACCTTCTAGTTGATCAAATGTAGATAGGTCCTACATTCCCTCTATCCCTTGAATTATTTCTTTTCTCAGTACTGAATTTTAAAACCATCATTGATAACTTCTTTTTTTAAATTAAATTTATTGTTGTCAATAGGTTTCATAAAAGTATCACAATCATATTTATGTTCTATGACACTAACAATTAAAAAATCTGCATATGGCATGAATGATTCATAAATTTGTTTACCACCAATAACATAGATGTCTTCTTTCATACTTAATATATTATTAATGTCATTTTCAATAATGACATTTGGGAAAACATAATTAGCATTTGTGGTTAAAACAATGTTTTTCCTTTTAGGCAAGGCTCTGCCAATAGATTCTAATGTTTTCCTACCCATAACAATAGTTTTGTTAAGTGTAGTTTCTCTGAAATGTTTCATTTCATTAGGAATATTTCATGGTAAGGTATTATTTTTGCCTATACCATTATTACTATCTTGTGCTCAGATTAAATAAATTGCCATTAAATCTTATTTTCTATTTTCTCAATTAGCTAAAAAATGAGTATTCTTAGCTAAAATAGCTTTTAGCATCATTTTACGATCATCAATCATGTCTTTGGGTAATTTTTTAACATTAAATCATTTTAATTCTTCACATTTTTCAGGTTCACCTATTTTTTCCACACCTTTTCATTTAAAGACAGTATAAGCAAAAATAAAACAAGCTGTTAATTTTTTATCCCCAACATATTTTTCGACAACAGTATTAAAAATTAAATCTTTAGCATTTAATTTTAAACCAATTTCTTCTTCTGTTTCATGTAATACTGCATCAATTGAATTTTCACCATCATCGATGTGTCCAGCAACACCTGCTTCCCACATATTTGGTGCAAAACTACATTTTTTACCACGACGTTGTAACAAAACTTCTAATTCACCAGTTTTTGTTTTTCTCATTGGAAATAAACAAATACTAGATTGATATAAAGCGTAAGGTTTTGTCATACTCTCTATAATTATATTACATCTTTTACCAATAACAAGAGTAGATTATACGGCATTTAGAAATTTTGGAAACTTAATTATTTGTTATTGAATTTTTAGTATCTTTCATTCAATAAACATATGCTAAGATTCCAAATATACCATAAAAAAAGATAATTAATAAAACATACACTATATCAATGTTTGGCTCATTGATTTTCTTTTTAAATGCTTTAAGAATGAAGAAATTAAGAATAATAACAAAAATTAAGACAAAAATGTATATTGTTAATGACATTGCTGAAACAGTCAATATACTAAATTCTTGAGTAAAAAAGGTAAATGCACATCAAGCAGATGTAATTAATATTAAAAAATTAAAAAAAGCACTAAAAATAGCACCAATAACCAAAAGTTTTAAAGCTATTTTACGATTATGTCCAATGTCATTAGTTTTGTTTAACTCTAATGACATATCTTATTTATAAAATTATTTTTTAATTTTAGTAGTATTAGAAGTTGATACCTTAGTTGTTTTAGCTGGAGCTACTTTAGTAGTTTTACTTGGTGCTGAAACTTTAGTTGTTTTTTGTGCAGATGCTGCAGGTTTTTTAGTTTCAGCATTTTCAACATTAACTTTTTTAGTTTCATTATTTAAGTATGGGTTTTTAGTATTTTTAGTGTAATCTACAGAATCTTGGTTTCATAAGATACAAGCAACAATACCTAATAAACCTAATGCAATAGCTAAATAACTATGTCAATTAGCATCAGAATTTGTATTAATTTTCTTTTTAAATATTACTCAAAGGAAAATATTAAGAGCTAAAATAACACCCAAAGCAACACAAGCTAAAATTATTATCAATTTAAATTCAATCCCAAATATTCCTTCCACTTTTTTTAAAAGATTCATATCTTCAACATTATTAACAGAATCACTAATAATTTTATCGAAGTTGCCCATCATTAAATACAAAGCAACAATAGCACCAACAGAAACAATTGAAGCAACTAAATTAAGTCAAAATGAAACTATTACACATGTTAAAGCTTGTTTACGTTTGTTCATAAGGTAATTATAATATATTTTTATTTTTTTTTATTAAATTAAATACTATTTTTCGTAATTCATTACCAAAAATAGAAATTAAAGGCAATAGCAATATTGGTAATAAAACTATCGGATTTCAAGATTTAATATCAGGTGCTTTAACTACCTCATTTAATCCTGGAATCAATACAAAAATCATTAATAGAATAATTGAAGCAAATACAGCAAAATATAATTCTTTATAAATTTTGCCACCTTTAGAGAATATTGAATTAGTGCTTGAAACATAAGAGAATGATAGTAAAATTCTTGATAAAGATAATGTTACAAAACAAATTAAATTTATGCTATTTCATTCAAAATTAGTTCCACCATTGCCACTAATGCCAAAAGCATATCAAGAAATTAAGAAAGCTGCAGAAACCGAGATAAAGATAAATAAAGTGTTATAAATGATATCCTTAATCATTTGTTTATCAAATAATTTATTACTTCTATTAGGAGCTTGTAACATTAAACCAAAATCATTAGAGTTTAGACCAATAAAGATACATGGTAATGTATCTGTAACTAAATCTAGTAATAATCTTTGCGTAACAATTAATGGATCCATTGCAAAGATATAAGTAAATAAAAGAATAAACAAGGCAGTTGCCAAGTTAGTAGACATAATGAATGAAATAACATTTTTAATGTTTCTAGTAATTTTTCTACCATCATTAATTGCACTTTTAATAGTAGAGAAATTATCATCTAATAATAAAATGTTTGCTGCACCTTTAGCAACATCTGTACCACTTTTACCCATAGCAATACCAATATCAGCAACTTTTAGTGCTGGTGCATCATTTGTTCCATCACCTGTCATACCAGCAATTTCATTATTTGCTTTAAAAGCTTTAACAATTCTTAATTTATTATCAGGTGAAACTCTGGCATAAACATGACAAGAATTAACAATTTTTTTTAATTGTTCATCACTCATGCTATCAATTTCCACACCAGTTAAAGTTTTATTATCCTCAGCATTAACTATACCTAATTCCTTAGCAATAGCTAAAGCAGTAATTTGATGATCACCTGTGATCATTGCAATATTAACACCTGCTTTGTGACATGTAGCTACTGCATCATAGACTTCTTTTCTAGGTGGGTCAATCATACCTACTAAACCTTTAAAAGTCATACCAGTTTCATAATTAGCATCTTTAATTGGTTCTTCAATGAAATTTCTAGATGCTAAACCTAAAACTCTTAATGCATTTGCAGAAAGTTTTTCTAAATATGTTTTGATTAATTCTTTGTCTTCAAATGTAATAGGTCTAATACCATCTTTAGTTTGGATTTTATCACATAAATCTAACATTGATTCAGCAGCACCTTTGGTAAAAGATGTATAGCCATTTTTTGTTTTATAAACTGTGGTCATTCTCTTTCGATCACTATCAAAAGGTTGTTCGAATACACGTTTATATTTATCTCTTGTTTTAGTAACATCTAAGTCAGTTTCTTTACCTAAATATAATAAAGCAATTTCAGTTGGGTCACCAATTTCAGAATTGTTGTTAGCGAAATTAATATCAGCATTGTTACAAAACATACAAATACTTACTAAATGTTTATATCTTTTGAAATCATTTTTTACTTCTTCTATTTTCTTTGGTGTAGAATTAAAAATGTCTTCATAATCATTAACTGAAACAACTGACATTTTATTCATTGTTAATGTACCAGTTTTGTCACTACAAATAACAGTTGCATTACCAATTGTTTCAACAATTGTTAAACTTTTACACAAAGCATTTTTTTTAGCCATTGCTTTAACAGACATACTTAGTACAACAGTTGTTGTAACAGGTAAAGCCACAGGAACTAAAGAAATAGCTAAAGCAACAATGTTAATAATTGTATTTAAATTACTTCAATATTGGAAATTAACACCAGAAATACCAGAGTATTTTAGTGCATAGAAAGAAACATTTAAAACAATCATTATTACTAATAAAGAAAAGGCAAATATTGTTAACGTTTTTGTTAAACTATTAATTTTCTTTTTAAGTGGTGAAACTTCTTCCTCTTTGTTATCAGTTAACAAAGAAGCAATTTTACCCATTTCAGTTTTCATTCCAACAGCACTAACCACACCAACACCTGAACCATATGTAACAATAGTAGAAGAAAATGCAGAGTCAACTCGATCACCTAAAGCAGCATTTTCTTTAATTTCTTTTAATGCATTTTTTTCAATTGGTAAAGACTCACCAGTAAGTGCAGCTTCTTCAATTTTTAATGAATTTGTTTCAATCAATCTTAAATCTGCAGGAACAATAACACCATCTTCTAAATATACTATATCACCAACAACTAATTCAGTTGTAGGAATAATTGTAATTTTTCCATCTCTCATAACTTTAGCACTTGGTGAAGCAGTATTCTTAAGTGCTTCTAAAGCACTAGAAGCTTTAGATTCTTGAAAAATTGATAAACCAACATTTACAATAACAATTGCTAAAATAACAATACCCTGAATCATATGATCCATACCTGCTTCACCAATAAAAGGTAATGTAACAAAATCAATAATAGCAATGATTGTTAACATTACATTTAATAAATCCTTAAATTGATGGACTAATAATTTTCAAAAACTTACTTTTTTTGCTTCATTTAATTTGTTAACTCCAAATTTTTCTCTATTTTCTAATACTTGTTTAGAAGTTAAACCAACACTTGGTTCAACTTCATGATCAATTAAAAATTTCTTTAAACTACTTGAAGTTTCTTGTAATTCTGTTAGTATTAAAGTTTGATTTTGATTGTCCATAGTTATTATTCATATTATATGAATAATTACCACCATTGGAAAAAGACTTGATATTTTTGGAGTATTTTATTAATTTAAATCAGTAAAATATATGTGGAATAATAATTTGATCTGAAACTGAATAACTAGAATAATGGATTATTCGACTTTATTTTTGCTATATGTTTAATTATGCAAGATAAAAATTACTATTAAAATTTATTCAATTTACATTTTTGTGTTAATGAATATGTTTTAATTTCAAAACATTAATTTTATCTTTGGTAACAAAAAATAAAAATAAATCATTAAAAAATGATTATAAAAAATGTATATGAAGGTGGGATTAAAATTATTTGCAGGATTATTTATGATGGGTACTGTAGCAACTATTGTGCCAACAGTATTAACTTCTTGTAAAAGTAATGATGAATCTAAACAACATGAAGATTCATTCACATTTAATAAAGATAATAAAAATGACATTGCTGCTGAAATGAAAAATTTTCTCAATAGCTATAAAATTAATCCTGATTGTACTGGATTAACAGGTACAGATTTTTCAATGATTAGTGGACTTGGATATTTATTGACTAATACTAAAAAATTAAGTTAGGCCCATTTTTTTGTAGAACCTCGTAAGGATATTATATGTTCTTCTACTCTAATTTTCATTGCTTCGATTTTATTTAATAATTTTACATGTTCCTTGTTATTCATATCAAGT
>JAIRTE010000018.1 GCA_031255095.1 Mycoplasmataceae bacterium | reverse complement strand
AATAAAATGTATATAAAAAAGTAGAGGTATTTTATGAATTACAAATCAAAAAACAAACATTATGTTGGTAAATCTAAAAAAGATAAAATATTAGAAAATATCAAAAATGAAAATGATCCCAATGTTTTGAAAGATATTATTAGCATATACCGCGGAATTTATAAGAAAAAATTTGGTAAAGATATTGAAGATGAAATAAAAGGAATTGCTAGTTAATTTTTTAGCACCAATACATTACCTATAGAATTAAATGTATCAAACACATTTTTTTCTTTCATTATGTAGTTAGTGTTTTTGATTGAATTTGTATTATGCTCATAGTGAAAACTTGATTCAGGAATGTTAAAAAATTTTACCATTTTGTGATTAGATAGATTATTGCATTTAACCTTTGGTTTAATATTTTTTAATGGATTTTTTTTAATTTTAAGACCATTACTTCTTATAAATTCATCATAAATTTTAATGATATCACTTTTTTCATCGGATGTTAAATCCTTCAATCTTTCCACAATTGTTTTTGTGTTTTTTTATTATCCATACTTGCGAAAATTAAACCAATGATACCATATTTCTTATACAAGTAACATCAATTGTACACTGCTAATGCACCTACACCAAAATTATATCTTTTTCATTAAGTTAGGAGGTTTTTTCTGGACAACTAATTGTTACTTTCATTATACTTATTTTTTTAGTGAGAATGAATTTATTCTTTCGTTATTAAATCAAATGTAATATTTATCAACAGCTTTTTTAATTTTATCAAAAGTTCTATTATTGTATTGAATATGTCTTAAACATTCTGATTTAAGAAAGCTTCAATGATGTTCGATTGGAAAGATATATGGCAATTTTATTTTTAAAGATGTTCTGATTTTTTTCATGAAGTTTATTTTGAATTAGTTGTCCAGAAAAAACCTCCAGACTTAATTTTGTATGATTTTCGTAATAAATTTTTTATACTATTTATAGTATTAATCCATTTTTAGATTATTCTTAATTTCTCTAAAAATATTATTATTTTTTATATATCCTCGACCAAACATAAAACTATTACATTTAGTGATTTTTTTGATATTAATAAAATCTTCAACAGTATTAATATCACCATTTGCAATAATAGGTATATTAAGTTTTTTTGAATCAACATATTGTTTTATTTCTTTAATGATATTCCAATCACTAATACCATTATATTCTTGCTTTTTTGTTCTAGGGTGAACAAAAATAGCATCAACTTTAGCTTTAATTGCATATTCAGCTACTGTTAAATAATTTAGATGATTTTCATCTATACCAGATCTAATTTTAATTGTGATTGGCAAATCTGTAATGCTTTTTAAATTTTTAATTATTTTAAAAATTCTTTCTGGTCTTTTTAATAATGCAGCACCACAACCTTCTTTAAACAATCTTGGAGAAATACATCCACAATTAATATTTATAAAATCAAAATTGTAATTTTCGATTTTAATAACAGCATTTTTAAACTCTTCTATATTATTACCAAATAATTGTACCCCAATTGGATGTTGTATTTTGTCAAATTTTAATTTTGCTAATGCAATATTAGAATTATTAGCTATTCCTTTAGCGCTTATTAATTCAGTTAATACAACATCAGCACCATTATTTTTAGCTTCAGTACGAAATTCATTGTTAGTAATCTTATCCATAGGAGCTAAAAATAATTTATTATTAAAATTAAATTGTTTAGTTTTATTATTTGGATTCATGATCATAATAATAATTAACACATTTATTAAGAATTCTTACAAAAACACCTTCTCCAATTCTCAACATTTTTGTACTATTGGTATTATTCTTAATAAAATCAATTAATAATAAAATTTTATCATGTGTAATTGCTATATGTGCTTGACATTCACTTAGAATTCAATAACAAATATGTTCTAAAAGTTTAGGTTTAATTTTTGATTGAAAGAATGCTTGTGAATAATTTGTTTTAATTCATTTATTAGCACATTTATTAACTGCTTTTCTTAAAAGAATTTTTCTAAAATTATAAAATTTAATTTTAGATTTAAATTTTTTTAATTCTTTTTTAGTTCAATTACTCATCATTTGTCTAATTCTATTCCTTGTATATTTAGGATCAAAATTTGTTTCATCTATACCATAAGGTACATTATGTTTTTTACAATATTTTTCTGTATCTGCTTTATACATGTTCATTATAGGGCGTAAAATTATTGTATCCTTACGTCCTGAAACCTGCATTATTCCATAATATAATGCTTTAGATTTCTTTTCCATCATTGAATAAGCAGTTTCTAAATGATCATTATAGTTATGTCCTACAAGGATATATTTAGCATTGTATTTTTTTAAATTTGTTATAAAAAAATCATATCTAATATTTCTAGCAACACATTCAAAATTATTACCATACATTTTTTTATAGTCCCTATACATTTCTTCACTAACTCGTAATACTTCTAATTTAATATTGTTTTTCAAACAATAGTTTCTAACTATTTCCTCATCTCTGTTACTACTTTCTCTTTTTAAGTAGTTAACATGACAAACACAAATATCACGATGTTTATATTTATTCAATAAACACATTGAATCTGGTCCACCAGATACAGCAATAATATAATATGCCACTTTATTTTTTAATTTCAATTATTACACCTCTAGTCATGTCATAAGGTGAAATGCTAACTACAACATTATCTCCTCTTAATGTTTTAGAATGCATCCTTTTCATTTTACCACTGAATGTGGCAGGTATAGTTACATTGTTTTCTAAAATAACAGTAACTCTACCACCTGGAAAAATCTCATCTATTTTTCCATTTACAATTATAGAATTGCTATCCATGTTAAATACTAGTTAGGTTGTTTGTAATTTACAACTCAGTATTTACCTAAAGCATCATTTCATCTACGGTCATATACTGTAACAGTATATCCTCTTCTAGCTTCATCTAATGCTTGAGATTGGTTAGAAGCATCAGCTGCAGCAGAACAAATTAATTGTGCTAAAATATCTTCACCTAAGATTGAGTATAAGTTTTGCATAATTGTACCATAATTTAAAGCATGGGTATCATCTTGAGCATTAACTATAGCATAGTTTAATGGAATATAAGATACTTTGTTAACAACACCAGTTCCTTTATCTAAGTAACCACTTCCTTCATAGATATTGTTAGTTTTGCTTAGAGGGTTAACTAATGGTCTAATGTTAAAATTAGTTGTTTCACCGTCAATAGATTCATATTTTTTCATATCAGTATCACTAATGGCATTTCTAGCAGTGTCAGAATTAATTTTTGTTTTTAACACATTAAAAACACCATTTTTATCTAATTCTTTATAAGCAGGACCAGTTGAACCATCACCTTCACTTGCATATACTTTTTCAGCAGTAATATTATCTAATAATGTAATAAATCCAGGAGCTATATTATCAATTGTCTTATAATCTTCTAATGCCATAATTAAAATTGCAGCTTTTTCTTTTGCAGTAGCTTGTTTTTTGTCTGCATTAGCATTTTCTTTACCAAAAATTGTTTTACTTTCATGTACTAATTTATTAGCAGCTTCAAATACACCTTTTGGTAATAAACCATTAATTTTTTCACTTAATGATTCAATAGTTGAAATACTTAAATTATTTGTAGCAATAAACATAGACAAAGATTGAACATTTGCCATATGTATAGGTTTTGCACTAGTACCAATATTTGTACTATCTTTAAATCTAATAGGAGCTAAAGACAATAAAGAACCATAACCTACATTAGCACCCTCATTAAAATCAGTTTTTAATCCATCAACACCACTTTCACCAATATCTTTAAATAATGCGTCTTTAATATTTAAAGGTAAGTTTGTCATATTTGGAGTATTTAAACCAACATATCCAGCAACATTTTCATATTGAGAACCACCATTAGAGATATTAGCTAATGAGAATGCTGCATCATTAGCTACATAACTTGCAGGCTTTATAATATCTACACCTTGCAAAACTGTAGTTGAAGTATTATCCATCATATCAAAAGAAGCGGCTTTTTTAGATAAATAAGAACTGTTAAACTGATTTAATTGATTAGCATTAAAATTGAATAAATTAGCAAAATCAGTTTTAGCTTCAAATTCTTTATCTGAGTTAATGTTATTTTTAACATTAAACACAATATATGCTGGAGTATTTGGAGTAATTTTAGTTCTTAATCAATTAACAAAATATTTACAATTATCATCAGTTAAATATTTTAATGCTGCTTTATAGTTTAATCAACTTATTGCAGTTTCTGAAATACCATTTTTAAAAGCATAATTATCGTTTTGTGTTTTTCAAGCATTGATTAATGCTAATTTGAAATTATCAGCAGTTATTTGATTAGTAGAAATATCATTATTAAACATAATTGAAGCTAAATTATTATCAGCAGTTAAAACTTTTGGTTTAATAAAGTTATTAATAACACCGTTTAAACAATTAATTTTTGTAATTTCAGGTTTAGGAGTAGGTTCAGTAGTGGGAGGTAAAGTTGCATTTAACTCATTATCAAGATCTTTGATAATAGTATTTGCTGCTATACCATTTGTACCTAAATAACGTTTCAATGCTTCAGATTTAATTCAATTAAAATAGTTGCTTGAAGTTGCTTGGAAATGTCAAATCATTTGGTTAAATGCATCGCCAATTGTTTCATCTGTAACACCATTATTATTTTTTAATAATAAATGTTCAGAATATTGACCATAGTCACCTTCTCTAATTGAAGTAGTTAAATCTTTAATGATTTTATTATCAGCATCTTCAACATCTTTAGCTAATAATCCATTTAATGTATTAATTGCTGTTTTAACTGCACTGATTGAAGTAAAATCAGTTATGCTTAAAGCTGATATTCCGTCTCTTCAAGGATCTGCTGAAGGTGTTTCAGGCACATCATATGGTAATGGACTATGTAAATTATAAATACTTGCAGTAACATCAAATTCTGGTTTAGTAAATTGTTTACTTGTGTCATCATAAGCTTTGTAATCATTTAAAATAAATGGATACGGAGCTGCTAAACCATTTTTATAAATTGAAATTCATCCAGTTGTTTTTGAATTATATCAACCTCTTGTTAAATTAGTTGTGTAAGTGTTAGTGAATTTTCATATATTCTTATTAGCTGCTTCGAAATTAGTAACAATATTTGAACACATTAATATTGTGTTAATTTTTGCTACAATATTATAAATTTTACCAAATTCTTTAAATTTATTGTCAGTTTTAGTAATATTAAAATTTTTACTGCAAAACATGTTTCGCTCATCCTCCCTTGGATTCTCATTCTTTGCACCACCAGCACTTGGGAAAGAAACACTTAATGCTTGGTTAGCAATATATAAAATAATGTCATTAACGTTAGAAGTATAGAAGTTATTTAAATCTTTACCTTTTTCAGTAAAATCAAAACCACTACTACCTTTTCATTCTAGTTCATCACCTTTATCAGTATGTGTTTGTAAAGCTCTGGCTTTTAAAACAATACCAGATCGTTTAGCAGAGAATGGTAGACCAACTGTATTTTCAGTATAATTACCACCATTTTTTGCAGCTAAATAATTAACACAATCTAAACCAATAATATGTACACCACCAGTACCACCTGAGGCTTCTCTAATGAAAATGTATGGTAGTGGTGTTTCATCAGTACCTGTAGAAGTAGGTTTAGCGGCTAATTGATAAGCGCCAATAGCTCATCTATAACCTTCATTATAATAACGGCTGTTAACTTTTGCACCATCTTTAGTATTTGCAAATAATCTAGAATGGAATGATGCTTTTGTAGGATCAGATTCAACTGCACCATAATAATTTTTACTATTTACATCATTAGCAGTTGAAAGGTTTGGATTGTCATTCACAGAATCATACATTTTAGCTAAATCAAAAACAAAATTTTGTTCAGTAAAACCATTATAATTTATCTTATCTACTAATGGTTGATATTTAACAGCAGCTTCAGGGAATAAAAAATTCTCTAAAATATTAGCTTTATTTCTATCCACATTAGCGTCAGATTTATAAGCATCTCCAACATTTCCACTTGCACCTAATGATTTAGGATTAATGTTAAACTTTGGCAAATAATTAAAAGTAACATCATCAGAAGCTTTGACTTTAGCCTTAGCTTGATTAAATAAATAAGATGCAGCACCAGCATAAGTTACATCTAAATTAGAGAATGCATTATCACCTAAATCAACTTTGAATATACATGATGAGTCATCAGTATATGCAGTTGGAATACGAATAGCACCTGTGTTTGTATTTGTAGCATCAATAACAATTCCATCATTTGTTAGTTTACTCAAATCTGCAGCACCAAAAGGTGCAAGATTATCCTGTGCTATTTTATTATCAGGTGCATTAAGTTTTTTAAACCCATTTTTAGAAAAAACCATGTCATAGAATTTTTGGTTAGGTCCATGAGGATCTTCACCTTCTTTTGCACTAGCAAAATAAGGGAATTGATAAGATAAGCTTAAAGAATTAGCTGGAGCTGCTGTTGGTGCAGTAGTAGGAGCTTCTGTAGCAGCCATAGTTGCTGCTTTTTTTTCTGGTGCTGCTGTAGCAGGAGCTGGAGTTGCATTACCAGTAATTAATTTTTCATTATATACTGTATTTAAACCATCTTCAGGTGCAGTATATTTTCATAATACCATTGAAGTAGAAATTGGATGTTTAACATTATTGTATAATTCAAAAGTATAATGTTGAATTTGTGCTCAAACTTCATCACCATATTGCATAGCACTATCAACACCATTTTTAGCATGGGCAAAGAAATCAATCTTATGTCAATTTTTAGCTGTTTCAAATGTAACAATACCATCTTCATTTTGACTAAACAAACCTGTTTTATTTTTGTCAACTGCACCAGCAGGATCATAGTTTAAATCACTACCATCATAAAGATTGTTGTCACCAGCCATACCCAAATAAGAAGTATTAAATACTTGTTCATTAAATCAATTTCTAATTGAAGTATACAATTGTTGTTTAATAAAACCATCTTTAGTACCACCAACAGGATCTAATACTTCATTTCTGAAGTAGTATGGTCAATCAGCACCATGAGATGTTTTATATGAATTTATTTTATCATCATATGCTTTCTTAGCATCTGCTTGTCAAACATCTCATTTTTCTTCTCATTGTTTATTTCTTGATTTGTTTCCTTCAAATCAACCATAAAGCAAATGGTTTACAACAACTTCTTTAAATTTATCTTGTGATCCTTTTTCATGGATAGCTTTTTCAACCATGCTTTTCCAATCATATTTTTGATTATCAGCTGTAGCAAACTCCTCAGCATTAGGATTAAACATATTATTAGTAATACGTGCTGAAACACTAGCACATGATGTTAAGATAGTAGTAGCTCCTATAAGAGAAAGAGATATTATCGTTGAAGCAAGAAAAATATTTTTTTTCTTTAACATATTTATATATATTATATAAATAATATGTGAATTTGTGAAAAGAATAATTTTAGGAATGAGTGGGGGAGTAGATTCCTCAGTATGTGCATTGATACTAAAAAATCAAGGCTATGAAGTAATTGGAGTCTTTATGCAAAACTGAGATGATTATTTAAATAATGATAAATTAGGTCATTTAAAAAATCATAATGAACAATGTAATGTTTATAAAGATTTTTCTGATGCGAAAAAGATAGCTGATCTATTAAATATTAAAATATATAAAATTGATTTTATTAAAGATTATTGGAATAAAGTATTTAAGTACACAATTAAACAATATAAAAAAGGATTAACACCTAATCCTGATATATTGTGTAATAAATACATTAAATTTGATAAATTTTTAAATTATGCCAAAAACAAATTTAATGCTGATTATGTAGCAATGGGTCATTATGCTACCATTAAAACAATTAAAGGTGTAAAATATTTAGGTATGTCAAAAGACACAGACCATGACCAGACATATTTTTTATGTGGATTAGAACAAAAACAAATAAATGATATTGTTTTCCCTATTGGTAAATATACAAAGGATGAAGTAAGAAAAATAGCTAAAGAAAACAATTTACCAGTATGGAATAGGAAAAATTCCACTGGTATATGTTTTATTGGAGAAAGGAAGTTTAATGATTTCTTAGAAAACTATATTTCCACTAAAGAAGGAGAAATAAAAGAAATTGAAACCAATAAAACAATTTCTAAACATAAAGGTATAATGTATTATACCTTAGGACAAAATAAAGATTTAGGTTTATCTGGTTGTACGGAAAGAAAGTTTGTTTGTAAAAAAGATATTAAAAATAATATATTGTATGTGTGCAATAAAAAAAATATTGATAAGTATTTAGGTTCAGAACAATGCATTGTTCAAAATTTTAATTGAATTAATAGCAAAGCTCCAATAAATTCATCAGTATATATTAGATTTAGACATCGACAAAAATTAATTAAAGGTAATTTTAGCATTAAAAATAATAAAATTATTTTAAATTATGCTAAAACCTATGCTGTTACCCCAGGACAATATGCAGTTTTATATCAAGGAAAAATTTGTTTAGGTGGTGGAGAAATTGAAAAAATTTTAAAATAATTATTCTTCAATTGCTATTTCATCTTTGGCAATTTCATATTTATTAAATCATTTAAATTTTTTATCCATTGGATGAAGTGTTGTAGTTTTAATATATATCTCCTCACACTTGCATTTTGGTAATGCATTTCAGTTTGCATAATATTTACCATGTTTATTTTTTAATACATATTTCTTTAATTTCAAGGCAATTAAAGCATTTCCAAGTTTGTATTTATTACTACTGCCATAATATATTTCTCTCATTCTTCTTTTAGCATTATAACAACCAATGCTATAGAATATTACTGCATAAATCAGTAATATACCACACATTTGCAATAAATATACTAAATTCTGTGTGACATTAAAATTAGCAGAAATTCCATATATTATTGCACTTTCTCCATTAATAGCATATGTGAAAGGCATAATATATGCAATTCAATTTAAATATGGATTTTGCAGTATTGCAGGAAATGTTCCTCCACCAAAACATATATTTAACACTAAACAGGTAATAATTGTAATGGTGGAGATATTCTTATCCCTAAAACTAAATCATATTCCTTGAATAATAAGAATAAAAATCATGCTACAAAATAGCATGAAAATATATTCTAACAAGAATGAAAGACCGATACCAAATCAACCAATTATTCCAATTGCTAACATTAATATTGTGGTTTGGATAATTCCAATTGTCCACATTAATAATGTTTTAGAAGCATATCACTTTTTTGCAGATATGTTTCTAGACCGAATGTGTTTATCCAAACCTGTAGTCATAGCAAATGCTCCAACTCATAAACCAATACATATAAACATTTGTCCAACTCCAATACCATAAATACCAAATTCTTTATTTGGTGTTTGGGTGCCTAGCATTTCTGCAGGTGTTCAATTAAATTCATTAAACATTGCACTATCAACCATAATTGAAAATATGAAAGGGGTAAATCCAGTGATCATTTCTCCAATCAAAAAATTTTTTTGATAAGTTGAAAACACACTTACCTGTTGATGTAATTGATTACGACACCATTCTAAAACATTAGGATTAGTTAAACCTGCTGTTTCAGCAATATTAATAATTGTTGAAAATTGTGGGGGAATATCAACTTGAGAATAAAAATCTATACTTTTAACATTTCATTTATTTTCTCTATCATAAGTAGCATAGCTATCTGCATTTTCATTTATTCAACTTATTTTATTAAAAGTCATATGGTTGCTTGCTTTAGCAGTTAAATAACCATCTTTTATACTTAGACCAACATTTTCCAATTCATTATTTACTCATTTATTATGAAATCATTCAGTCTTGTTAGCATTTTTATTAATTGTCACACCTGTTATATTTTCAGCAGGTGTTGTTTCAACACTTGCAGTTCCATTAATTTCATCAAAATAATAAATAAATTTGATATGATCTTTATCATTATTCATCCAGTTAATAAAATCTATAGGTTCATTGAGACTAGTAGGAAAATAATTATAATTATCATTATTATTTTCTTCACTGCTTCAACCTAAAATTGTTTTGTTAACACAATTTGTATCATTAGCTGCACTAGAAATTTTAATTGGGTTTCGATCTTGACTAACTATTGCTATTGGAATTACACCTAAATTAGCCAATGGATTTCAAAAAGACCCAATGCATATAAAAGCATATATTAAGGGCAAAATAAAAACACCAAAGATTGTAATTAATCTTTTGTTGCTAGAAAATATTTTTTCTATTAATTCCTTAGAATAAGTTTTGAATATTCCTTCATTACTTTTAGAATCAATTTTTTTACTCATTTTCTATTTTGAATATCTTTATTATATCTTAGTTTTTATATATAAACTTTCATATTTGAATTAACAAAAATTCTTGATTGTTTACATTAAGGAATGATTGTTAATTCTCATGAAAAATTACTAATATTTAAAATATAAAAAATAGCTCTTAATTTAACAAAAATTTTCTTCTAGCAGTTCTGGCAATATTTTGTTTAGTGTCTTCAATAAATTTTGCATACATCTTATTACATGCTGTAACATTAATTTTGACAATGTAAGCAATATGATTTCAATCATATCCTTCAAGTCTTAAATTAATGATTTTTACTACCTTTTCATCCTCTATTTTAGCTATATATTTTTTAAGTAATTTCTTTTGATCATCATACTTTGATGAATCTTTAACAAATTCATTTGTTTGATAACAAGCAATTTCAATGTCATTAGTTAATGCCAAAATTTCATCATAAGAAATTGTTCTTTTTTGCGTTTT
>JAIRTE010000042.1 GCA_031255095.1 Mycoplasmataceae bacterium | reverse complement strand
CTTGATATGAATAACAAGGAACATGTAAAATTATTAAATAAAATTGAAGCAATGAAAATTAGAGTAGAAGAACATATAATATCCTTACGAGGTTCTACAAAAAAATGGGCCTAACTTATTACTAAAAAATAATTTATAGAAAATATATGAGTTTTAATAACCAACTATTTTCCAAACAAACATGCAGCTTTTTGCCCTAAGTATAAAATGTTTAATTTTTCAAAAATAAATCAATCTAAATAAAAAAATTTGGCAATCTTATTCGATGTATTAAAGTTTGAAATTAATTGTTTTTATCTTCTAATTTTTTAAATTTAATTTGAGCATGTTTTTTATTTGTTTCAGCTTTTTCATCTGTTAATTTTGCATATCTTCTTTGTGTTTTAATTGTATTTATATAGTTATCAAAATTAACATCTGTGTTTAAATAATTACTATCACTTGGATCAAAAATAAATTCATTCGCATAACCACATTCTGTTAATTCTGTATCAGTTTTAAAAGTATTATTTAGTTTAATACCATGTTGTATACATTGTGAATAAGCAATAATGACACTTGGACCATTATGTTTTGCTGCTCTAGTAAAAGCATCGATAATGTTTTGAATATCATTACCTGAAATTTGTGCAACAAAAACATTTGGATAATTTAACACATAATTGGCAAAGTCCTTCTTTTGTGTCTGCTTGCCAGCAGATTGGAATTTAGCAACAGCACCATATGGTGTAGAAGAAGAAGCTTGACCACCAGTATTGGCATATAATTCATTATCTAAAATTAAAATATTTGTATTAATATTAGATTTGAAAATATTATCTAAACCATTGAAATCAATATCATATGCTCAACCATCACCACCAATAATTCATACATCTTTTTTAATCAAGTCATTAATATTAGCAATAATGTAAGAAATTTCAATTGACTTTGGTAAATTTAATAAGAAAATTGTAATATTATTTAAAATATCATATTTTTTAGCAATATCATTTTCTTCATCTAATTTTTTCATCATTTCATTAACTTCTTCAAAATTTAAAGTTTTAATTTTTTCAGTTAATATTTCCTTCTTATTTTGATAAGAAATTGACATTGCCATACCATATTCTGCATTATCCTCAAATAATGAATTTCCTCAACTTGGACCTAAATTTTGTTTATCCTTAAAAAAAGGATTATAAGGATAACTTGCAGAATATATTGATGAACAACCTGTAGCATTGGCAATAATTAAAGTTTTATTAAACAATTGTGTTAATATTTTAATATAATTTGCTCCAGAACAACCAGCACATGCACTGTGATATCTAAAATATGGTTGTAAATATTGTAATTTATTAAAAGTTACATTATTTGTATCAATAGTATGATTCAAATTTTTTTCTTCTAATTTATTAAAAAGTTGTGCATACTCAATATTTTTATCATAATATTTAACAAAGCTAAAGCATTTTTTAGGACAATTGTTAGCACAATTTTCACAACCTGTACAAGCTAATGGATTAATTGCAATTGTATAATTCATATCATTTTTTAATTCTTTGCTATTTTCCACATTATCAGTTTTATGTGTTAAAAAACTTCTAATTGCAGCATGAGGACAAGATGCAATACACTTTCCACATGTTATACAATCATTAGCATTTCAAACAGGCAATTTATCAGTGATTGGCATAGTATTATAAATGGTAGTGTTATTTTCTAATTTACCTGTTTTTTCTAAATCATTTGTCGAAATTGTATCAGAATGATTATTTTCTATTTTTTGGATAATTGAAGTATAGATTTTGCTTGCTTTAATAGCAATTTCATTATTAACATAATCTGCACTTGTGATTTCATCTAAACTCATATTTTTAATTGTTTCAAAGCCTGATTTGAAAGCATTTAAATTACTATCGCAAAACTCTTTTTTTGCTCCTGAAAATGTTTTAGATATAAGATTTTGAGCAATTTCTACATTCTTAAATTTAAATATTTTTAACAATGCACCTAAAAGAATAATACTATATTTATTACCTAAATTATTCTCATTAGCAATTTTAAAACAATCTACTGTATAAAAATCAATATTTTTTAAAACAAGTGTTTTTTTAATTTCTGGAGGTAAATTTAATGAAATATGATTAGCATCGAAAGTTGTATTTAAAATGATAATTGAATCATTTTTTAAATTTTCATATATTGATGCATCATTGATCAAAGAAAATTTATTGATTAAAGTAATATCACTTTCATAAATAGATTCATGATTTATTATTGGCATTGAAGAAACACGAATGTTAGCACAAGTTTTTCCATTTGTTTTTTTAGAATCATGTTCAAAAATGTTTTGTGTATACAATGAATCACTTTCAAATAGAATTTTACAAAATAAACTAGAAAGTGTTAATGTACCATCACCACCAATACCATATATTTTAATTTTTTTAGTATTATCGAAAAGATTTTTCCTATCTTTTTTATTACTAATAGAATTGTAAGATATGTCATCATTAATGCCAATATAAAATGTTAATAGTGGAGTTGTGGAATTAACATTATCGATAATGTCATAGATATCTTGAATATCGAATTTTTTACCACCTAATCCATATATACCATTAAATAATGCAACATTTTTTATAATATTTTGTTTGTTTAATGCATTTAGAACTTCTAAATATAATGGTTGAGCAGAAGATGAAAAATCTTTTACTCGATCTAAAACAATTATTTTCTTAACAGTATGATTTATCTTGTTACAAAATTCTGCGACATCAAAAAAAGCAAATAAATGGATTTTAATTAATCCATATTCATTTTGTGAACCCTGAATAAATTTTTCAATTGTATCACATGAACTACCCATAGATACAAATAATATTGTAGGGTTTTCTGCACCCACATATTGATATGCTTCATATTTTCTTTTTGTTTCTTTAAAAAAATTATTACAAATTTTATTAAAAACATTTGCAACATTAGCATAATCTTTTTCTCTAGCAACATAATTTTGAAAATATACATCCGGTCCTTGATTTGTACCAATTTGGTATGGATTAATATTAGATAATGCAGAGTTTTTAAATTTTTTATATTGAACTATAGGAAATAATTTTTCATATACTTCATTATCAATATCTTCAATTAAATTAATTTCATGAGAAACAATTTGACCATCAAAAAAATGCAAAACAGGTAAACTCATTTCAATTGCTAAAACATGTGAAATAAAAGCTAAATCTTGTGCTTCTTGAGTGTTATTTGAACAAATCATATTTCAGCCAGTATGTTTGGTTGCTAAAATATCTGAATGATCGCAAGAAATATTTAGGGCATGTGTGGCTAATGTTCTAGAAGCAACATGGATAACACCTGGTAACATTTCTCCTGCAATTTTATACATATTAGGAATCATTAATAATAAACCTTGTGAACAAGTAAAAGCTGTTGACAGTGAACCAGAAATTAGTGCACCATGCATTGCACCTGCAACTCCTGCTTCTGACTGCATTTCAATATATTTAGGCACTGCATTAAATACATTTAATTCCTTATTGCTAGCTTTTTTCTCTCCAATATCCGCCATTTCAGAACTAGGAGAAATAGGATATATGTAATTTATTTCAGAAAATTTATAAGCAACATTTCCTACTGCATCATTACCTGTAATAATTATTTTCTTGCTCATTTAATATTAATTAAATTATAAATCATTCATGCGATGTACTAAATTTTTCATCATATTTATTCTCCATGAAAACTTTTTATGTGTTTTGTTTCAATATGTCAACTTCTTTATCTTTTAAAATAGAAATAATTGGATCTATTTGTTTTGGTTGTTCAACAAATTTTTTATCTCATCCTAATACATCTTGTAATTTTACCATTCTAAAAACTTGAATTGCAGTATCTTCAAATTGTTGATTTGTTGGTGTTTCAGTAGTTGGATGTGGTGGAATAAAACGGCGATCAAAATCAAGTGCATATTCAGATGGATCTAAATTTATATTAAAATGTGAATCAAAATGTTGTCGTCAAACTTCTTCTATAACTCCGCAATTTTCTTCATTTGCAATGAAATTTTGATATTCCTCAGATTCTAAAATTTTTTTATTTGTTAATCCTTCTAATGTTGTAAAATATTTATTTTTTAAAGCCTCTGCATCTTCAGGTGTGAGGTTTGTGGTTCTTTTTAAAACTTTAGGATTAATATTATCACAAAGTGGCAAACCTACTTCATTAATAAGTACAGTATTAAGATTAGATTCAGCATTTATTTCAACATTAGGCATATCTATTAAATTAGTATTTATATTTGATAATGGTATTTCCATTTCACAATGCTCAACAGTTCTTCCAACATTTATAAAATATCCACCACGTGCTAAATAACCAGGCACATATCGGATTTCTTCTGGTTTTAAACCAAACATTCTTGGTGTATATTGTTGTTTTCCCTTTGGGTTAAAAGTAGTTTTTGGACATAATGTAACAAAAGAGCCATGTTCCACTCCTTGTGATGCATATGCAGATTCAATTGCATTGAAGCACAATATATTACCAAATTCTAAATTGTTAGAATATTGGTCAAAAATTGAAGCAAATGCACGAAATTTTATCAATAATTCTTCATTAGTATAATGTGCAAAAAATACATTAGGTTTAACAATTCCTTCATTTATTCTTTTATGAATTGCTTGAGGATTTCTTGTCATTGTATGCCCTTGATAATTTAATTCATTATTTGCAGCACGGACAACATTTTCAGGAGCATCAGTTGTTAAAAATAAATCAGGTTGGTGCATGAAAGTTAAAAATTTTTCTTGCTCTGACATATTTTTTCAATCATAAAGTGAAAATCCATTGAATGCCATTCTATTTCTTGATCATTGTGGATTTGCTAAGCAAAATCTTGAACGTAAATTGATTTTTGTAGTAGCATGTGAAGCATTAGAGTTAAGGATGGAATTTTTAGCATTAACAATATTTTCACGTATTTCATTACGTTTTATTCTAGTGTTTTGTTCCACAAAATTTGAAAAGTTTCCATTCAAAAATTTTTGTAAATTTTCTTCATCAGCATTTTCTCTTAATAATTTTAATTCTTTTAAAGAAATAATGCATTCATTTATACGAGATGTATTTTTGACTATTGATTGCCTTTTTTGTTCAATTTTTGTGCTAAGTGAATTAATTTCATTTTGCATTGTTGCAATGTTAGAATCAACATTAATTGTAAATGCATAGCTAAGTCGGCATGATAAACTCATTCCCCTTTTTGCATTTCTTGAAACATTGTTATTAGACGTATTAGCGCTGTTAAATAATAGTATTTTCCTTTCTAATTGAGCTATTTTTTGTTCCATAATTTCTATTTCCTTTGTTTTAATAACATTCATATTTAGTAATTGAGAATGTAATTTGATAATATTAGTTTCAAATAGTGTTTTTTCTTCAAAGTATTTGCAAAACATTGCAACATTATTCAAATCTTTTTGACTAAAATTATTTGGGAAATTTTTATTAATCATGTTCTTAAATTTTTCATAACCTTCATGTCTCAATATATCTTTAAGAACAATAACAAATTGTTTATTCAAATGTTGTGGAAACATTTTTTTATGCTTGTTTAATTTGATTCTTGTAGCATTTATCAAATTATTCTTTTCAATAGAAGTATGTAATAAAACAGCAGTATTTCCACATGCATTTGAAGCCACTAATGCATGATGATAACCAATGCGTTTGCATTCAATGATTGTATTAAATAAATCTTTATTTTTCTCAGAAATTTGTTTTGCAATAAAATTAGTTAAATCTTTTTTTTGAAATCCGATTTGCTTTTCTTTTAAAGTTTTTTTTAAAAATACTTCATCTACATTTTCAAATATCATCTGTGCAATAATTTTATTATGTTTTACTATATTTAAAAAGTCATTAGACTTAATAGAGTTTACAAAATCTGTTTGTAACAATACACTTCCAGGTTCAATTTTTTCCAAAACTATTTTCATTTTTTCAAATAATTGTCTTGTTAATATTTTACCAATTTTTAATGAATTAATAAATGCTAATGAAAATTTATTAACCAATGAATCAAAATCTTTTTTCTTTAAATATTTTTGACAAAATTGAAAGCGTAATACTGAATCAGTATGGTATATTTCATTAGCATGATAATCATCAAGTTTAATGTTTTTACACATTTCTTTTGATAAATCATGAGTTGTAACATGTGTTTCAAATATTTTTATCATTTTATTGATTATTGCACTATTACTACCATTAGTTAAAAAACAATTGTATTGTGATTGATATAAAAAAATAAGTATCTTTTTTGTATTATCCCCAGGTAGTGAACACAAGTATCTAAGTTCAGGAATGATATTTGCTAAACTTAAAAATGAGGAAGTGTTGAATATATTACCAACACGTTTAAAAATGTCCCTTTTTAAAATATTTGATGTCATAATTGTTAATATTATAACAATACGCAATAAATCTGCTAAATAGACTTTTCATTTTTGGAGTGTTTCAATATTAATTCGATACACAATATAAAAATGCAATATCATTTTATCATAGAAAGCAAATATAAATTGCAGTTTAGGAATAATATTAGCTAGACATAAAACTGTTTCTTAAAAAATATACCCCTGTTTAATTAAGCAAAAAAAGATAATTGTTTTCTATTATTTAGTAAAAAAATCAATTACTCTATTAATTGTTCTACGTATTTTAGAACTACGTCGTGCTGCAGCTTCTTCTTCTTCAATAATTCGTCTATCAGCAGCATTAACAGCATCTATTGAAGTTCTTCTTTCAGTATCAAGTTTAGTTTCTTCTTCAACAATTGATCTTCTATAATCATCATCAGAAGTGTCTCCATCTTTAGGATTAATTGGAGCTTGTGAATCCAAAGTAGAAGTTGCAAACTCAATTTTATCACTTGCTATTTTTTTACCAGTTCTTTGTTCATGAGCAGCATGATGTTGTTCTCTAGATTGTTCATTAAATTCAATAGCACTATCGTTTTGTACACCTTCTCCAGGTTGTAATCTTCTAAAATCTTCAGCATTTTGTGCAAATCCATCTTCAGAACCTTCACCTCTTGCATGAACTAATTTGGCTAAAGTATTTGGTAATGAATTTTCATCTGTCCTAACCTCCACAGTTAAAACACGATTAGAATCAACAGTACCAGCAGTATATATGGCAGACATTGCTTCATTTGCTTCATTATGAAAAGCATGCATATGAGTGCGTATTTCATCAGCTTTAGCTCTATTAGCTTTACTTCAAGATGTTGATAATGTTTGATATTCTTGCTTCATTTGTGCTGCTCTTTCTCCAAGCAAAGCAATTTTTTGTTCATATGTAAAATTATGATGCAAAGCTATATTTCTAGCAGTATATCTTGCAACATTACATTTCATTTCACTAATCTTATTTGTTGATTTTAATATTCCATGTGGATATAAATCATCATTCATTATAGTGCTATGTAATTCCTGAAAATCTTTCATTTTACTATATTTTCTTCCTAAACCAGCTCTAAGTTCATTGTATACATCTTTTGTGCTAATTGTTTTAAAATAATTTGTATATTCATTTTTATACATTTCTCTAACTGAAAAAATAGAAGCTTCAATTACTGCTTTAACTTCTAAATCAGTTTCAGTAATGTAAAGTGTTTTTAAAAAGCTGCAATACTCTTTAACACGTGTTGGAAAAGCTCGATAAACAGTAGCTAAAGTAAGTGAAACAGCACCATCAGTTAAATCATTTTTGCTTGCTTTTTTAGCAGTTGTTAAATCAGAAAACATACTTATTAATTGTGCAGTTAAAAATGAAACTGACCCTTTAAGATTCTCAATTTTATAATCTTTAGTAGAAGAAATTCAAGAGCCTAAAATTACATCAGCTCTATTATAGGTTGTTTTATATTCACCATTTAAAAATTTTGTTTTTATTCTAACTTTAAATCCTTTTGAATTTAAATACTTTGCTACTTCTCCATATTTAAGATCATCATTAGATCCACCGTATGTAAATGGAGAAACAACTGGTAAATCCTCAAAGTGTGAAAATTTATCATTATGAAATACTGGAGTAGAAAAATCATCAATACCATTTGTATTACCAAAGAAAATATCATACATTATTATCGAAGTAGGATGTTTTTCATTGTATTGAGGTCTAAAGTTACTAGCATTAAGGAATGATTCTTTTCATACACTTTTACCATGTTCATCAGTTTTTTTAACAAAAAAATTTGCTACACAAGGCTCACCAGGGAATACACTCCATTTTCTGTCAGGTTTTTCTTGACAAGAAGTTATTTCAATTGCAGTTATAAAATTGAAAAAATTATCATATGCTAATGCATTACTTACAATGCTTTGTTTTTTTTCTTTCAAGAAATCGTTATATTTTTTAGTTGCTTCTGCTCTTTCTTTTTCAAAATCCCCAGCAATTTTTTCATTATATAATGAAGCAATATAGTTTTCATTTATACCTTTGTTCAAAATAGACCTTAAATTTTTTTCTAGCCTTTTATAAGCTATCAAAACAGCTTTATGATAGGCTTCTTGCATAGTTAAATGACTAGTTTTTAGTGATGCCAAACGCATGTCTTTAAATCTTTTAGAAACAGTAATTTCCTCATCATCAGCCTCATTAAATTTAGTTAACCCAGTAGTTTCATAATTACCAGTTGTCAAGTAGTTTTTTGCATAAACTGCTGATCGTGACAAATTTATAATTTCTCCTATTTCACGAAAAGCATAACCACATTCTCTACCTAAAATAGCTTCTAAATGAGATTGATATGCATCACCAGTTCTTAATCTCTGAAAATGTTGTAAAAACATCACAATATCAGCATATCTATAAGATGTCTGAAAATTAGTTGCATCATAAAAAAATTGTGGTGTAAATTTTTGAATATCAAAATCTGATCTTAAGATCTCTGCAAACATTTTGATTTCCCTAAAAGTTAATGCTGCCATAATATGTTTCCATTTATATTATATACAAATATAATATAAATTAATTTTGTTGACTAATTACATCTTGGAAACATTAATTTACGTATGTTGTTGACATTATCACATAATTAATTCATTTAAATTTAACGAACTCATTTATTCTTTAAATTTTTTAGAGTAATTATACATTATATGTATAATAACCATAGGAAACTGTCCAGAATTTTGGGGCAAACCCACTAATTCTATGTTATATCTTAAATCTAAACAAAAAAATAATTTTTTGAATCTATTAATATTAACAATTTCTTGTATTTTAATAGGTATAGGTATTAGTATTATCATAGTAATTGGCATATATACCAATAATTTAGCACAAACATTATTAATACTTATTTTATTTTTAATTATTATTTCAAATATTATTGGTATTGTTAAAGGCATAAAAACTCATTACATTAATAAAATG
Source organism: Mycoplasmataceae bacterium (assembly GCA_031255095.1). GTDB lineage: Bacteria > Bacillota_I > Bacilli_A > Mycoplasmatales > Mycoplasmoidaceae > Malacoplasma_A. The sequence goes on along the minus strand of JAIRTE010000042.1, from coordinate 4,386 downwards.
CATATTAAAGAAATAAAAGAAATAGTTGCACAGACTAAATTACCAGATAAATTACCAAAAGTTGTGTATTGTTACACCACTCACAATGATTTTATTCCAAATAGATTATTACAAAATTCCCAACAAACATATGAAAATTTTGAAGTTTGAGTTTCTGATGGTTCTAGTGACGAAAAGAAACGAGAAGAAATTCAAGAATTTTGTAACATACATAATTTCAAATATTTTTATATTGGTAAAGAATCCAAAAACAAGGCAGATAATATCAATACTTTTTTTGCTAAATCGCATGCTGAATTTGATTATTTAATGAATGGTGATTGTGATTCAATTATTGATAGTGAATTTGTTTCTACATCTTTAAAATTTTTTTATACTGATAAAATTAAAGATTTGGTTTTTGTATCATCTCCATATTTTTCTTATCCTGGAAAAACACTCTTTTCCAAAACTTTTTATGAGTGATCAACACTAAATATAAGTAATTGTCAATATATGAATCTTAAGAATCATGATTCTATTGATTTATTGGGTAATCAGCATATTATTAGTAAAAAATTTTTAATTGAAAATAATAATCAAATTGAAGGTGGTTGTTTAGAAGATTGTTATACATTGTTAAAAATACATTCTAAAAATAAAAGAGGATTTTGTAATCCATTAGTTTTTAATAAAGATGCTGCTGATAAAAGTATAGGTGGCTGAAATAGTAGATTATTTAGAATTTGAGAATGAAGTAATAAATTTGTAAAGGAAAAATTATTTACCCACTATAATACCTTTTATAAAGAACTTTTTGCTAGGGAATGTATTGCATTTATATTGCCATTCCTTTTTTATTTGTTGATGTTAACTTTGCCCTTAATTATTTTTATTTTTCTTAAAGGAGTGGCAATAATTGGATGAACAAATGTCGCTATTATTTTACTTACCTTGTTGATTATGATCATAATAAGCAGTATTGTTGGTTGCTTTTTTTCTAATAAAAAATCTATTTCATTATTAGTAATACCTATGACATTTTGAGCATTATTTTCTTGTTCGACAATAGTTTTTTATAGATCGATATTATGTAATAAATATCGAGATTTTGATAGACCTAAAATTAAAACAAAGCATAAACATTGGGCAGAAATAAAATGATATTTATTTGCTTTTTTCATAACAACACTACTGCTAGTAGGATTTAATTTTACAATATTTTATTTTCATTTCACACCTATACTTTTGGTATTATATGGTAATGTTATTTTAGGAATGATATGATTGGGTTTGGCAAGTTATTTCACATTGTATTTGTTTTCTCTAATCACAATAAATAAAAAATTTGATATTAATGCCAAAGAAATAGAAATGCCTAAAATGTTGAAGAAACTTGAAAAATTTATTAAAGATTGTTAATAGACAAAATTTTAAATTATGGTTTGTGATGCACTATTTTATTGCATTCTCCATTGTTTTTGCTAACAAATATATTAATATATTCAAAAAATTTCTTTTTCTTTTAATATTTTTTATGATATTCTATTATAAAAAAATTATCCTATGCTCACAATAAAATATACAAATACAGATTTAAGATTATTGAAAGGCATATTAAATAACGATATTACAGCATTAAGTTACCATAAATATATGGCTTTAACTAATGGCAAAAGCAAGATCAGCTTCCAAGATTATTTTTATTTATTAAAATATTGTGCTAATTCTAGGAAAGCAGCATTGCAGACAAAACCTTTTAACAATACACTTAAAAGGAATTTATTAAACCATATTGCCACATTAGAAGATCATATGAAAAATCACAATTCTATAAATAATGCTGCAGTATTTAACAGTCCTATACTTTCTATGTTCCCAACTTTAAATAATTTTAAAAATGATGATGTTAAAAAACGAAAAAATGAATTTTTAGCTGATTCTAAATTAATTTATTCAACTTTGAATGCATGATTAGAAAAAGTTAAAACACAAGTTCCTGTTATTTTTTCTGAACAAACTCAAGAACGTGTTGATCGTCAAATTAAAAGTTATAACCAATCACATGTTAAACATTATCTTAAGTTTGAAAATGCTTTTAAATTTAAGATTAAAGGTAATGAAACTTATTTTATGAATGAAAAAAATGAATTGCGCAAACTACATACTGCCAATAGCATTTTATCACCGAATACATTCATTAATAATTTTGGAAAATTTGATAATTTATTTGTTAATTTATTCACAAAAAAAGATAACTATACTTTTGTTCCTAAAGTAAGTTTTAAAAATGATAATGTTCATACAATTGGCAAAACAAATAATTCAAGATTTGTTAATTTAGCAAATAATGAAGGTATTGCAAACATTAAAACGTTTTTGATTGATGAATTAAATGTTAACATCAACACACAAAATGAAAAGACAGACATGTTAGACTTAATTAACAAATCTTGAGCATTAATGGACAATAGTGAAAAAATGAATTTATTAAATTATTCAGTTTCCTCAATAACAACAGAAGTAGTTAATACATATTTAAACTCATTGAAAGCCAATTCTTTAACTGAACAAACAAATACTTTGTTCGATGCATTAAAAAATGTAAAACATTTTAGAGATGTTGTTTCATATTTATATGTTAATGAAACAGATTTAAATATAAAAGCACAATTAGAAGCTAGTATAGTTACTATGCAAGAAACTGCTAAATTAACACTAAACCCTAAAAATACATTTGCATTTAAACAAAATAAAAATTTAGAAACTTTAAATTCAATGCAAGCTATATATACTGATTTAGTTGATGAGACTAAACAACCACAAGCAATTTTAAAAGAAAATAATGCGCTAAGAATTGCTAAAATGAATGCTCAAAGGAATTTTTTGGAAACTGTTTGTTTGAATGAAACTATAGAAAATTCTTCAAAAATTAAAATTGTTGAAGGTTTTGCTAATTCTAGACAAAGAAAACTTAATCAATTAACAAAAAATAATGTTTCTAGTTGATACAATGAAGCTGAAATTAATAATTTAAATGAAGAAATAGCCATGATTGATGAACCAGTAAGAGCTTTTTTAGTTAATAATAATTTTGAAACTAGAGAAATATCTAAAGTTAAGACAATTGAAACAAATCCTACATTTAGATTGATTTCTGAACCAGTGGAATTAATTAATTTGCAAAGACATGAATTAGCTAAAAATATTGCAGCTACTAAAAAAAATCATAATTTACAATATGATGTTTTGTTTGCTAAATAAAATTATTTATTATCAAATATTAATAATATTTTATAATAATTAAAATGGGATTTAAGGATCTTTTTATTAAAAAAAACTCAGAAAATTCTGAAGAAAAATGTGGTATTGATAAAATAGTACTTGATGCATTAAAAAGTACAAATTCAACAGTTAAAATTAAAGGCAATGAATATCTTATTCAAAATGAAAAATTTAATGTTTTGGGGAATAGTTTAGAAATATTTGCAAATGTGATATTTGTTTTAACAAAACGATATGATTTTTTTAATGACAATGGACCAATTACTTTTTTTGATATTGGCACAGATTTTGGTGTTGTTCCAATTCATTTATACACTTCTAAACAAGTTAAAAATGTATTTGTTTTTGAACCATGACAAAAACGTGTTAAATATATAAAAAGAAATTTAAAAGAAAATATTTATAAAAATGATTTTGTGTTCTTTAATTTTGGTTTAAAAAACTCAAGCGATACTTTATCTTGTGAAAATGAAATTTTATATTATAAAGGCATTTTAGATACACTTACACCACTTTTTGTTAAAACAGAAAATTCTATTGCTCTAAGATTAGGATATGGTGCACATTATTTAGATATTATTAATTCTTTAATCAAAAATTATTTAATCAAATATGTTGATTATTTAATAATTGATTTTAACGATGGTTTAAATGATGAAATAATATCTAATTTAGAAAGAATGAAATATATAGTAAAAATTTCATTTGATGATACTGAAAAAAAATCAGGTCTAGTTTTTGCAAAAAAGTAATATTATGGAAAATGAAGCAATAGTTACAAAAATTAAAAATTTAATTTCAGAACTAAAATATTACATTCAAAATGATGGTGGTGATATGGAATTTGTATCATTTATTGATGGAATATTAACAATTAAAATTTCAGGAGCTTGTGTTGGTTGTGATTATGCCTATAATACCTTTGACGAAGGTATTAAATTATCATTGTTAACCGAAATCAAAGAAATTAAGGATGTAGTCTTTACTTCGTAATTAAGCAATTGTATTGGTAAAATCACTTTTATATTTAATGAAATCACTATCCACACCATCAATGTATCCTTGACCTTTAGGTACTAAATGTACATTAATTGTATTTTTAGGAACATAACCATTTCATTT
>JAIRTE010000007.1 GCA_031255095.1 Mycoplasmataceae bacterium | reverse complement strand
TCATTATCTAAATAACCAAGTCTTAAATATTTATTTAATCTATTAATATAATTATTAGATTCTTTTTCATTTATTCAAACTGCAATTACCAGGTTTCCCAAAATATTTCTACTGAGGCTATCACAGAGTAGCCTCTATAAACTGGGTAGCCTGGTACCACTAGAGTGTTTCGATTAAGGGGCATAACACACAAATCCTATGAATATATTATAACATGTTTTCTCATCTTAAACTTTTTCCTTCTTCAAGCTGTTTTTTAATTCATTCATCTTCATATTTCATTAAATTTTCTAAGTTATCTTTCTCCATTTGCTCTGCCAAATAGATCAATTTGTTAATTATATTACTAAAACATTTTGATGTATATTCTTTTTGTTTATAAACATATTCCCTTGCAGGACTGCTTCTATAAGTACTGAAATTAGGTTTTGATTTAGGAATATTGTTTTCTTTATTTTGGCTACATTCTTTTTTTATTTCCTTTTTGCTTGATTCTGACATTTGTGCAGAAAGTGGAAGTGTACCAGTTAAAAGTGGTTTTATTTTTTTAGCTATTTTGCTTTCAGTCCTATTCCTAATTTCTTTCATATTTAGTTCTTTTACTTCTGAAAGAACTATATTAGCTAAATTTGTATGGAAAGTATTCATTTTTTCATCATATCAATTTTTTCTGATTTTATATTTAAATAAATCTATTTTATTTTTGTCCTCATTTTCCAAATTCAGAATTTTTTTGAATTGTGTTTGTACACTATTAATTTTATTTTTAATATCTTGATTATTATTAATGAAATAATCAACTGTGGAATCAATTTTTTTAACCAATATTTTTAAATTATTATTAGCTTTAATGGCACTTGTGTGAAATTGGTTAGGTTTGATTTTACTTCATTTAACTATATTTGCATATTGCATTCTTCCTTCCTCTCTTTTTAAATGATTAATATCATTATTTAAATCTATTAAAACTTTATTTGAATTATTAATTTTAATTTCAATTTTATAATCTCTTCTGATTTCATTTAATAAAGCTAAGCTTTCTTTTACACAACCATTGCATAAAACTTCATCCATTTTGCATCCTAAATGGAATTTTACATGTTCAATGCAAGATTTTTTTGTAATCACCTTTTGCCTTTCAACAACATAATTTTTGAATTCAGCACTATTTTTTGGAAATTTTTTATATTTACTAGCTTCAATGAAATTTGATTTAACAATTTTATTTTCATCAACATTATTAGGCTGATAAAAAACTACATGTAAATGATCATTATCTGTATTTGTATGTAATGCAGAAAAATAAGCCCAGTTCTCTTTTTGAAATTTGTGTGATTTGATAAATTCATTAAAAAAATATTCAGTAGTATCTTTTTGATAATCTAATAATCCAAGATTTTGTGTATCATCTTCGCAAATACTAACAATACTATCAAATACTATAGAGTTTTTAAAAATTTTACCATTTGTGGAATTTGATGATTGACAAGTATTAATTTTAATGTTATCATGGCCTTTTTCATCTTGCATATATTTAGAATATGTATATCTACATTCTGATGCACCTTCCCTTGGTTTATGTGTTTTAGCATTTTCACAATAATCTCTAATATATTTACCACTTTCATAAAATTTATAACCTTTGCTGCCAGGGATATGAAAACCAATATTAACAAATGGTGCTGTATAATTATTTCTTTTAGAATTAATATTACTTTTCATTTTTGGATTTATGTTTTGCTTTAACATTATTGGTCTTTTTAAATTCAGGAATTTCCTCAATTATTTTTACTTCTTTTTCTTCTGATATAGAATTTCCATCTAAAAGATGATTATTTATTAATTTTGGATTAAATGGTGTTCTATTTTGTTTTACGTTTTGCTTGTATCACTCAACATCATATATTGGTGTTCTATGGCAAATAATTGGTCTTTTACCTGCTAATCAAACCAAAATATCCGGATATAGCTTTAATAATTCTCCAGCTGTAATAATATCTTTTTCAAATTCTGCTGTAGTTTTAGAAACTTTACCATCAGCACCTTTAGTGGTAGTACTCTTTTTAGCAGTGTAAGTACCAAATGCACTAGACCATTCTTTTGCTTGATTAATATTTTTAACCTTAATGATTACTGATAAATCGCAATTATTAGCGATAATTGAACCATTTTCTCCATATCTATCTGTTAATTGTTGTTTATCTTGAAATATTAACATTGCATAAATTTTTTTATACAAACATGTTGTTAACAAACCATCTAAATTAAAAATTGGTGGAATATTACCAATTTCATCACCAATTAAATAAATTGGTCTAACATCGTCATTATTCCCCCTTTCTTGTTTAGAGGTAATTGCTCTAATTGTCTTTTTTAAATAAATATTAGTGATGTTTTTTAAATTTGGCCTATCATTATCAATGATAATAAATAATGCAGTTGGAATTTCATCAAAATTTTTTAAATCAACATCAGTTTCGCTTGTTAATTTAACAACTGAAGCATTAGAAATAAAACTAACAGCCATTGATGCATTAGCTTTAATACTTTCAAATGTTGCCTTGGCATCCCGACCAGTTGATAAAACTGATTTATACAATCTTACTAAACATTTTTTACCCAATTCTGTTTCAACTGCTTTAATTGATTCAACTCATTCTTCAACATTACAGTCATTAAAAAAATTAAGTAAAACTGATAATGTGAATTCTTGTTTTTTAATTGGACTATCCTCACAAATGCTTAAATCCAAAACATAATATAAAATCATTTTTCAAAAATCCCTACCTTTTATAGTTCATATGTCATCTCCTTTTTTAGTTACATCATCTGGAACTAATGCCATCATTAATTCATCTACCAAATCTGTTAATTCTTGATGAGCCATATATTTTGTATCAGGATCATTATCGTTTTGAAATTTTTGATATGCATCCCAAATATCTGTTAATGGATTAATTCTGTTTGAGTAATTGGCATTAATAATATCAAGTTTATATATTCTATATCCTTGTTGTTTTAATACATCAACTGTCAATTCATATAGTTCACCTTTTGGATCAGTCACAATAAAACATGGTTTTTCTTTGCTATATGCATTAGCAAAGATTGTCGGCAAAACATACCCCGTAGTTTTGCCGGAACGGCTCATACCATAAACCAACATATGACATCCTGGATTGTAGTGCTTATAACGTACTTCACCTTTTTTCATTTTAGAATCCAATATTCAACCTTTTGGGCCTTCATTAGAGGTTAAAGGCAAATAAATACTATTTTTCTTTATTTCCTTGCCTTTAAAATTTCCTAATTTATCAAATTCTTTTTTATCCATAAAACCAGAGTTTGTTGTTTTTTCACTGCATTTTTTTAGATAACTAAAATATCAACACAAAAAACTAATTCAACAAATTCCAGAAACTGCTAAAGTTATCATGCTGATTCAAAAATTTGTTGGTGAGTGCAAAAATACATTAAAAACTAAAAACATACCCAACGCCACCAACAAATAAATTGCTACTGCTGAAATAGCAATTGTTAAAAATATTTTCCACAATGCTGTTCCAAAATTTTTCATCGCCTTCAAAATAATTATATTATTTTTCGGTAAACAGGATAATAGTGTTTTATTACATTTCAACCATTTACACCTATATATTATTAATAATATATAGGTGTAATAGTTTTTTGATTAAAATATACACTAAACAACAACTGCTATCGCAGTTTTAACTTAACAATTTTTACTTTGTCGGTAATTCATCAACAACCTCTAATCAAAAATTCATTGTTACTAGTTGATCATAAATTTCCGTATGGCCAAAATAATCTTTAGATAATACGATTGAACATTTTGCCATTCCAACTTTTTCAAAACTCTGAAAATGTACTACAATTTCATTAGATTTGTATTCAGAATCATCAGTTGAAATTGTGCAAATATCAGGATTTAATGAAGTAGCATTTGACTTAGGAGCAAAATAATAATCTGTAACTGGTTGTCCAGAAAAAGGGTTTTGTCATCATGTTATCCGTAAAGAAAAAGTTGAATTTAAATTTTTTAAAAAATGAAATCTATGATCTGAAGCATCTACACCATGTCCTGCAGAAATTGTAGAATTAATTCTAAAAGGAAGATTTTTATTTAATTCATAGGCAGTCATATTTTGTGAACATTGTGCTAAATTCAATGTAACTCCACTTATCATTCCTAATCCTAACAAACAAGTACAAAATTTAAAAAATAAACCTTTTTTATTTTTAAACATATTATTTACCTCCTAATAATTTTATGATTTGCTTATTCAATTCTTGTTGTTCATCTAGAGGTTTTTCATATGCTTTTAAATTTCTATTAACTTTAGTTGGTTTAGCTAAAGTTAATGGAATTTGCTCAAAATTAACAGCCATGTTGTATTGGTCTGAATTTGATATTAGATTTGAAAAATAAATATCTTTGCTGTTTGCTTTGTTTCTAATATCATCCAAAGCTAATTTGTACATTGAATTTACACTCTCAATACCTTTTCTTGAAATTAGCTTGTATTTATTAGGAATAATTAAAAATTTTAATTTAGCATTGTTCATTTTGAAATTCTTTAAACTTTCTGGTTCAATCATATCGCTTACTGCTTCAGTACTGTAATTGCTACAAGCAAATGGAATAGCTAATAAATTAGCTAAATCCATTAATTCTCAAGTTAAATCATCAAATGCTGGTGCAGTATCAATAACTATGTATTTGTATTTATTTGACACACTAATTTTCTTAATTAAATTTGCAATTCTTTTAACTCCACCTGTTTCATGAATAAAACTTGCTAATTCTGATTTAGAAGCTAAAATATCAATGTTTATATTAGAATGATCAGATGAAGTAAATAAAGCTTTTTCTAATGTAATATTGTCTTTAATTACATCAATAATATTTTTGGTTTTAATATCCTTTGGATTGTAACCAAAAGATTTGATTACATGCCCTTGCTGGTCTAAATCAATAATTAAGGTTTTACCTTGTTTTGATAATAAACCTGCTTGATTAGTAGATAAGGTAGTTTTACCTTCTCCACCTTTTCTTACAGTAAAAACAATAATTTTAGTCATTATTTAAGTGCTTGTACAAGTAATTCCATAACTTCACTCATACTTCTATTTGAATTTTTAGCATGATATTTAAGTTTTTTAACTGTCTCTTTAGGTAAATAAAACATTGTTCTAATTTTAGTGTCTTTAGAATCTTTAACAGGTATAGTAAGCTGTTGTTTATTAAAATCAGTTTCGATTTGCTGTTGTTTTGATTCTGAAATTTGACGTGCAATTTCTATGGATGTTGCTGGTGCAGATTGTTTTGTTTCAGAAAAATTTTCATCAACTGTTTTGGAATTTGGTGCTGTTCTAATTATTGCCATAAAAATATTATATATAAATTTATATACAAATCATAAATAAAAGAATATTAATTTATTTTTATAATATTTGATTTAATATTTTATAGTAATTAATGTTAATATTGTACTATACATCCATATATATAAATGTTATATATTCAATGCTAATAATGTTTATATACACATTTATATAAAATAGTGCTATACCTTAGTATTAATAAAATATTCCTATATATAGACTACAGTTTAAATTCTTCTTCTTGTTTCATTTCTTTTTCATTTTCTAATTCTCTACCTTTTTTATTTTTATTAAAGAATTTGTTCATAGAAATTAACCCATTGTATATTTTTTCATCAATATTTGTAATTTTAAATTTTACTGCAATTTTTGGAAAAAATGGAAATTTGCTGGCGATTTGTTTTATATAGTCATGGGTCTCTAAATTTGAAATAACTGGAGTAATATAATCACTATCTTTGTCATGCATAAATTTTAATTCATTAATAAAATATTCTTTAACTTCTCTGTAAAATTTTGTTTTAGACTTAGTAATCTCTTCAA
>JAIRTE010000014.1 GCA_031255095.1 Mycoplasmataceae bacterium | reverse complement strand
AGTTTAGTCGATGATATTTTCCATGGCCTTTTTAGACCAATCATTCGCGCTCAAGTTGGATCATTGTACATAATACAATTACATTATAAATTTTCCACTCAAAACGTTATAGAACCATTTTTTATCATCAAAAAATATATTCTTTGTACTACGCACACGTATGCGCGTTAACATAAAGTTGATTTTTGGACATAATAATAGTATGAAAGATATTTACATTGTTTCTGATGTACATTTAGACTATATTGTTGGTGAACAAAATACAATATACAAGAATTTTTTAAATATGTTTGAAAAAGATAAGACATATTTTATTGCAGGTGATATTTATGATAATTTAGAAAAAACATTGCGTTTTTTAAGTGATATGGAAAAAAATGAAATAAATTGTTATTTTGTTTTAGGCAATCATGAATTTCATGAATTAAGACATGCTCCAACAATGGCTAATTTTCATGGTTGAGATTCATTTGTAAAAAAAGCAATCAAATTTACTCAAAAATTTAAATATGTTCATTTTTTACATACTAGTAATGTTTTAGAATGAAATGGTTATAAAATTGTTGGTGATACTGCTTGAACAAATTTTAAAATTAACAAAAAATTAATTGACGTAAAAAAGTTTAAAAAAGATTTTCCAACATCTATTAGAAGTGGTAATTATAAATGAAATATTAAACAAAATGTTGCATTAGAAAATAAAATTAATGAAACAATTAAAAATAATGATAAAGTAATTGTTTTAACTCATTTTCCATTGTATATACCAGATATTAGTATTGTTGACAAGAGCGAAAGAATTTATCCTGCATTAAATAGTGATTTAATTACATTTTACTATTCAGATAATGACATCAAAGTGGCCAAAAATAAGCATGTATATTTTATACATGGTCATACTCATGGTAAGGCATATCAAGAAAATCATTTTACAAATGCTATAGGCCGTGAAGGTAAGAATATCACCATTGAAAAATTAAGCATTGTCTAATTAATATAATTAGTGTATGGAACAACAAAAAGAGATAACTCCTAAGAAACCAAGTAATTTAAAATTTTACTTTAATTGTTTTTATTATTTAATAATTGTATTTTTGTGAATTATTAGTTTATTCATTATCACTACAAATGTTGCATATGTATATAGTTCTGTATTCTATCAAACATTATTTATCATAACTTTTATTTCTCTTTTTGTAATTGCTTTTACACACACTATTGTTTTGCAAAAAAATAAATGTGAGGAATTTTTTAATCAAAAAAAGATAATCATACATATTAGAGGCATTATGTTTTGAATTATTGCATCAGCTAATTTTTTTGCTATTTTGGTTGCTTTTCAAGTATTTAAAGATAATTACCAAATATACCAAGTTTTTGTAGTTTTTGATTTTATACAATTAACTTTCTTAACTTTCTTTTTATATTTTATTTTATTAGATTGTGCTAAATATACAATTTCTTATTTAAAAAATAATAAATAGTGGCTAAGCATTCAGGTTTTGTAGTAATTACCGGAAAACCAAACGTTGGTAAGTCGACTTTGTTAAATACCATTATGAAAGCCAAATATGTGGTAACTTCTAGAAAACCACAAACAACAAGAAATCATATTTTTGTAAGTTACGAAAATGACAATTCTAACATTGTTTTCATTGATACACCTGGATTCCATTTTGGAAAAACAATGGTGGAAAATTTGATGAATAAAGAAATCAAAAAGGCATATAAAAAGGCAGATATTGCTTTAATATTAATTGATAGCACTAGAATAATTGATGATGAAGATATTACTGTTTTGAAAAATATTAATACTTTTGAATTCAGTAAAAAATTTATTGTTTATACAAAATGTGAAAAAATAAATGAAAATGCAATTAAGGAAAATAATATTGTTATTAATAAATATATGAAATTTGACGACTATATTTGCATTTCTTCTAATCAAAACACAAACATTGATAAATTAATGGAAATGATCTCTAATAATTTAGAATTATCAGATGAGACAATAAATATTGATTATGATGACAATATTTTTATTACTGACACTATAAGAGAAGTGATTATTAATAATTTTAAGGAAGAGATACCATATGCTACTAATGTTGAAATAGAACAAAAACAATATGATGAGGGAATTTTTAAAATAAGTTGCAACATTGTTGTTGAGAAAGAAAGTCAAAAACCTATATTAATCGGTGCTAAAGGTTCAATGATTAAAAAAATTGGTGTTAATAGTCGTATGGAATTGCTAAAAATGTATGATTGTAAAGTAGATTTAAGATTAAATGTTATTGTGAAAAAGGATTGAAGAAATAACCAACAATATTTAAATAAATTTTATAAATAATGGTTAATAATAGATTAAATTATTTATTAAGCTATATTGAAAACAAAGAAAATATTATTTGTGATGTTGGTTCTGACCATTGCTACACTTCAATTTTGGCATTACAAACAAAAAAAGCAAAATTTGTTTTTAATATTGATATTAATAAACAACCAATGCAGATAGGAATTAATAATTTAATAAAAAATGGTCTATTTTTAAAAACAAAAAATATTATAGCAAATGGTTTAAGAACATTAGAAATTGATAAAAATATTGATTATTGTATAATTTCTGGTTTAGGGGGTCATAAAATAGCTGAAATTTTAAATCAAAAAAATGAACAAATACAAATTAAAAAATATGTTTTGTTGGCTAATAATAATCCTGAATGTATTAGACAATATGTATTTGACAATAAAATGAGAATTGAATTGGAAGATTTTTATTTAGAAGGAGAAATATATTATTTTTTAATTATTATTTCAAATGAGGGTTTGGAGATTAAAAATGAAGATGACGTGCTATTTGGGCCCTATAATTTAAAGACAAAATCAATAAACTTCCTGAATTATCTAAAAACAGAATTAACTAACAATGACAGACTTTATAATGAATCAAAGCAAGAAAAATTTAATACATTAAATAAAAAAATATTAAAGCTATTAGAGGAATTTAGAATATAAAAATATAATGAACTTTAATAATAGCAAAATCAATATTTATTCATTACCAAAAAATGAGTTAATTAATGCATTAACCATGCATAAATTTAGTAGTTTCTATATTAAATCTTTGATTAAGCAAATATTTTTAGGCAACATTGGTGATTTTAAACAATTAAATTTTGATAATTATAAAATTAATATTTTAAATGATAATTTTATTCTAAATTCTTCAAAAATAATTAAAGTTTTAAAAGATAAAAATACAACTAAATTTTTAATAGAATTGTATGATAAAAATGTAATTGAAGCCGTAGTATTAAATTATGATCACGGAAATACATTGTGCGTTTCAACACAAGTGGGATGCAACATGGGGTGTAAATTTTGTGCAAGCGGAATAAATAAAAAAATTAGAAATTTAGAAGTCAATGAAATCATTGAACAATTTATTTTAATTAAAAATGATCAAAAAATTAAAATTAAGAATATTGTTTTTATGGGTATTGGTGAACCATTAGATAATTATGATAATTTAACAAAATCACTTAAGATATTTATTGATATGTTATTAATTGGACCAAAACATATTACAGTTTCCACATGTGGAATAATGAACAAATTACAAGATTTCAAAAATAACTTTCCCAATATTTCAATCGCCTTAAGTTTGCATTCGTGTTTTGATGACATAAGATCAAAACTAATGCCAATCAATAATGCTTATAATTTGGATCAAATTATTACTTGAATTAAAACTAACTACCCAAAAAAATCTAGCAAAAAGTTAACAATCGAATATACTTTAATTGAAAATATCAATGATCGGGATGAAGATATTGAAAAAATAATTACATTATTAAAAGAAACTAATGTATTAATAAATGTAATATCTTATAATAAAGTCATAAATAGTGAACATCAACCTTCTAGGAAAATTGATACATTTGTTAAAAAGTTAATTTCTAATGGTTTTAAAGTCACTACAAGACTTTCGTTAGGTAATGATATCAATGCAGCATGTGGACAGTTAAGAATTAATTATGGCAAAGTATAGTTTTTCATATTATTGTGATCAAGGGATTAGAGAAAACAACCAAGATGCTTGTTTTATTTCTGAAAATAAATCTGGTCAAGTATTTGCAATTGTTTGTGATGGTGTTGGTTCTGAAAAACATTCAGAAGTTGCATCACAAATAGCTATTTCTATGGCTGCTACTGAATTTATAAATACTCAAAATATAGAATTTAAATCATTTTTTTATAATTTTGCTGAAGATGCACAAAAGAAAATTATTAAAACAATGAAAGAAGAATATCCTGGTAAACCTAGTTCAACAACTGTGGCATGTTGTTTATTAGACAACAATAAAGCACATGTCGCATGAATAGGAGATTCTAGAATATATCATTATTCAAATGCTACAAAAGAATGAAAACAGATAAGTGTTGATCAAAACTTATTAACTTTCATTAATCGTAAATGAAATAGAATTTTAGAAACCGTTAAAAAAAGCCCAAATCACACAGAAGAAGATATCCAAATGACTAATGAAAGCTTTGAACGAGATTTAGAAAGACATAAGAGTAATTTATTAGCGATTACTGGAGTATTGGAAAATACAACTAATAGCTATAAATCTGTAGAAATGGAAGAGTTTGAAGTTGCCAAAGATGATTTAATTTGAATAAGTAGTGATGGAGTATATAATTGAATTCATCCTGAAGATATAGGATTTTTATTAAAATCTGGTACTAGTATTGAAAATTTAGCTCATGCAGTTGTTAAGTTAGCTTTAGCTAATGGATCCAATGATAATTCCACTAGTATAATAATTAAAGTTGAATAATGATAAACACTAAATTATTGATTGAATATGCCAAACTAATTGTTAAGGTTGGAGCTAATGTACAAAAAAATCAAGTTGTTGTTATTAATTCTATACTTGAAGCACAACCATTAACAAAATTAGTTGTTGAACAAGCATATTTAGCAGGTGCTAAGAATGTTATTGTTCATTGAAATGATGCTGAAATTTCTAAACTAAATTATAAATATAAAGATTTAAAGACATTAAGTACAATTAAACAATATGAAATTGATTATTTAACTAAACCAATTATTGAAGAAGGTGGTTGTAGAATAAGTATTGGTGGTAACTCACCTGCTGCTTTTAAGGATGTCGATTCTAACAAACTAAAAGAAGGTATGAAAGCACTTTCCACTGCACTTAAAGATTTAAGGAATTGAACTATGGCATCAAAATGTCAATGAACAATTGCTTATTATCCTTCAAAAGCTTGAGCAAAAATGGTTTTTCCTAAATTAAGTGACGAAAAAGCTGTTGAGAAATTGTTTGAAGCAATTTTGAAAACTGTGCGAGTTGGAGAAAAAAAATCAGCAATTGAATTATGAAAACAACATAATGTTGAAACAAAAAAATGAGCAACTATACTTAACAAATATAATTTTGATTATTTAACTTTTAAAAATAAATTAGGTACTAATGTTGCAATTAAATTAGTCAAAAATCATATTTGAGAAAGTGGTGGAAATCCAAAAACTAAAACACTGCCTGAATTCACACCTAATTTGCCAACTGAAGAAGTTTGAACAATGCCAGATATGAATGGAATAAATGGTGTTGTTGTTGCGTCTAAGCCTTTATCTTATAATGGCAATATCATTAATAATTTTAAATTTGAATTTAAAAATGGTAAAGTTATTAAACATGAAGCAAAAGTTGGTAAAAAAATATTAGATGATATTTTATCTATTCCAGGGGCTAACAGAGCTGGTGAAATTGCTTTAGTACCCAAAACTTCACCAATTAATAAAACAGGTATTTTATTTTATGCAACACTGTTTGATGAAAATGCTTCTTGTCATATTGCTTTGGGTGCCTCATATCCAACAAATATTAAAAATGGTGTTGATTTAAGCAAAGATGAATTAAAAAAACTTGGTTCAAATGATTCTATAGTGCACATTGATTTTATGTTTGGTACTGATGACATGAATGTATTAGGATTTAAGGGAACTAATAAGCCAGTTGAAATCATGAAAAATGGTTTATTAGTGATATAAAAATATTTTGTAGATAATTAATATGTATGAACAAAATTAAAAAAACATTTAAATTTTCTTTGCCATTTCTTTTTGTTCCTGCAATAATTTTAACGCCATTACTTATCACTTCTTGTAGTTCTAAAACTCCTGATAGTAAGAGTGATGTTTTTGGGGAACCATTTGAAATAGAAGCTAGTAAATTTACTAACTATGGTTTTGATGTAGTTGATGGCCAGCCAAATGATATTTCTGGTGTTTCATTAACACTAAAAATTAATTTTTTGAATCACCAACCATATGCTATAATTACCAAAGTTTCCCAATTTAGTTGCGAAAATTTTACCTTGCCTGATGAAATTAAAATTCCTGAGAAAGTTTATAATCAACATTTATCACATACTGCATATAAATTAAATTCTGTTGGGGACTCAAGTGAAGAAGATAAAACAGTTGATATCCCACTTAAAGTGATTGCAGATGGTTGTTTTGAGGAAAACGAAACTAATACTAATACTGGTTTAACTGGTAAATTAAAAATTGGTGGTAATATTGAATTAATAGGCAAGAATGCATTTAAAAACTGTAATAAAATAGACGAAATTGTAATTGGAAAAAATGTTGTAAATATTGGGTCAGAAGCTTTTGCTGGATGTGCTAAAGTAAGTAAATTAGAATTTGCTGGTGCTAAGGCACCAAGTTTTGGACAAAATGTATTTAAAGGCATTAATTATGGTGAAGAAATTATTATTTCTTGTTCAAATGCATCAAATAAAAATGAAGTTGAAGGTGAAATTAAGAAAAATTTAGCATCAAATTCTGATAGTGGTGATTTTAATATTGCTGTAGAATCAGAAGCAGCTGCTATACCTTCTGTTCCTACATGAGATGAAGATCAAACTGCTAAAAAGGCTGATGGAACAAATTGGTCTGGATTTAATGGTGTTGGTGGGGAATATGGTTTAGAATCAAAAAATAATTCTGCTCCTGATAATACAGTAACAATAAGCAGAACTAAAAGCAAAAAATATAGTGCCTATAATTTAATTATTCCTAAAATTGTTAATGTAGAACCAACACAAAAAACTGTTACAATAATTGGTGACAGTACTTTTGCAAATGCTAATGGAGTCACATTAACTGGTACTTTGAAATTGCCTTCTAGCTTAAAAAACATTGGTGCGTCGGCTTTTAAGGGACAAGATGAGTTAATTGGGACATTAGTTATTCCAAAAGATGTTACAGAAATTGGTGAGTCAGCATTTGCAGGATGTTCTAATCTTGAAACATTATTTATACCATCAAGTATACAAACAATTGGAGAAAGTGCCTTTACTGGTTGTACAAATTTAAAAAATGTTTATTTTTATAAAAATACTGAAAATACAAGCAGTGACATGAATATTGGGAAAAATGCATTTAAGTGATGTATAAATCTTAATGGATATTTAACAATACCTTCAAGTGTAACATCTATTGGTGACAATGCATTTTATGGTTGTCATTTTAAAAATATTCTTAATTATTCTGAAAATTTTAAATTTGCACCAGTTGGACAAGTTGGTACTGCTAAGGTTTTAATAGCAAATGATAGTGTAGGGAAATCCATATATGGGAGTGATTCCAATCAAGCTAAAATAGCTGGTTGTTTAGCATCAGGTTCTTTGACAATACCTAATGATGTTACCACAATTCCTGCTAAAACATTTGCTGGATGTGGGGGTTTGACTAAAGTAAATTTAAATCAAGTCGAAATGATTAAGGCATCATCATTTGCTGATTGTTGAGGAATAGAAAATGTCGAGATTCCAAGCACTGTAACTGATATTGATGATTATGCATTTGCTGGTTGTAAATTGATTAACATTAAAAACAATAGTAAAAATTTTGATTTTCTGCCATCTGAACAAGTTGGTAGTGCTAAAGTTTTAATAAAAAAACATGCTACAAATAATAATATATATGCAGCTTCTGGAGCCGATGGTTATGCTAAAATAGCTGGTTGTTTGGCAATAGGTGTTTTGGAAATACCAAATGGAATCCCAAAAATTCACGATAGTACATTTAAAGGTTGTAGTGGTCTAACTAGTGTTAGTTTAAATAATGTCACAGAAATTGGTGATTCAGCATTTGAAGGATGTGCTGGATTGACTGGTGAAATTAATTTTAATAAAGTTACTAAGTTTGGTAATTTAGCATTTGGTTGATGTGCTGGATTGACTGGTCTAAGTTTTGGCAACGCAGAATCCAATGAAGTATTTACAATTGCACAAGATTCATTTAAAGGATGTAATAATGTTGAGTTACTTGTATTTGATGAAAATTGCATACATCTAAATCAATATATTTGTACAGATGGGAATTTTGCATCATATTTCAAAAAAAATGGTATGGTTAAATTTGTTGGTTCAAAATGAAGAGAAGGTTCTTCTTTTCCTCCAGGTGATTCTAAAGCAGCTCATGTTATGTGAGCTCTTACAACAAAAGGTATTCTTTACAATATTGATAGTACTGATTATTATGGCGGTGGCTTACCAGAAGCTTGAACTTGAGAATTCAGCGTACAAGCTAGTTAATATAATTACCTTGTAGGTTTTTGATCGCTATTTTTAAAATAGAGGAAAGTCCATACTTGCACAAACTGTCAAATGTTTGTAGTGTTTTTGCTTAGATTCAGTTCTAAGAATAGGTTTTATAGTTACCTATATGACAGTATAAAATTCTAAGTAGTTTACTATATGAATGATATACGCAAAGTGCCACAGTGACGAATCAATAAGAAATTATTGAGTGAAACGAGGTAAACTCCAAAAGCAAGAAACCCAAATTATGGTAGGGGAATCAATTAATTCGAAAGATGCAATTGAACTAAGTATTTATTTACTTGGTAGATAAATGATCATTGATACAGAATATGGCTTATGACTTACTAAAACTATAAATTAACAATAAAAAGATTATTTATTAATCTTTTTTCTTTTCTTTTTTTGTTAATAATACAATAAAGATAATAAATCAAGTTACAGGAGCAACAATTGGCAACCATTTTAACACATGAAAAATTCAATCATCAATAGTATAAAAATCTGATAATGTTGGTAAATATGTAACTAAAAGCACAAAACCTATCAAGAAAACAGCAACAAAAGCAGCCTCTAAAAATTTAATTAATCATTTTTTCAACATAAGTATAGTATATTAAATTTATTTAATTCAATAAAAATATATGAGTTAATCATGTTATTTTTGTTGAATATATTATTAAAATTAATTAATATCTTTTATATATATTAATATATATAAATAAGATTGTTGCAACAACGACAACATGCTTTCACAATGGAAAGTCTTTCAATGATGGAACAAATTTATATAGCAACACCTGGCCAAGATGGTACCATTGAAATGCGAATTAGATCAGAAGCAGGTTCTTTGCCTGCACTTTTAGGTAATACATGTGCCACAGCAACTAATGATAATCAAGGCAGAAGTGATGAATATTATAGAAGATTACAACCTAATGAAGGTGTTCATAACGATGGAAGTTCTGATGCTTTTGATAATAATATCCAACAAGCACATGCAATTAGTAAGAAAAAAACTGGCAAAAATTTAGCTGCTGAACAACAACGAAGATTATATAGTGATGCAATTAGTGAAGAAGAAGCCAACACAATAGAAGCTGCCAACCGTGTTAGACAAGCAAATGCCCAATCTGCTCCAAACCAACAAAATCAACCACAATCTAATATTGTTGATATTCAAATGCAACAACCATCATAATAAATTTTAAAATTTTACTTGCTTTAATTATTTATAATTAATAAAAATTTATATTAAAAATATTGTGGAACTTGCTATAATAACATTAAAATATAACTAAACATGCATAATCAAAATAATTTTAATTGAGTTAAAATGTGTAAAGCATTAATGATTGCGCAATTAATTGCATCTATTTTCTTTGCAGCTGCAATTGTTGTATTAGCAATATTGGAATATACTTTAGATTTTTCAGTATTTACTACTACTAAAAATCCTTATCCAATAATTTTCATGTCATTGGGTGCAACAATTATTGTTATCATGAATGTTTTATGTTATTTACATTTTTTAAAAATTAGCAAAGATGAATTTAATGAACATATGTACATTTATCCATATTTTTTAATTTTTGGTTGTTTTGGTTTTGGAACTATTGTTGGTATATTTTTATTGAAACACAATCATAATGAAAAAAAAAGTAATGGTAATGGTAATGTTAGCTATGGCTATGAAACAATGCTTAAAACAGCTAAATTGTACTAATTACAACTGTTTTTAAACATTTGTCAAACATATAATTTAAATTCTGTATTATTGATATCAAATTTTCCTTTAAATAAAAAATTTTGGTAACAATTGTTTTATATTTGTTAATTTTAATATGCTAATTTCAATTCTAACGAATATTTTTCTAATAGATGAATTATTATTCAGCTAATAGTCATTTAGACTCCTAAAAGGCATCTTTTGCATATAAGTTTCCGATTTTAATAACCTGTGAAAGTTATTTTTTATTTTTTATCTAATGGAAACAAAGTGACCACTGCATTTGTTTTCTTCATGAATTTAACTTAATCTCAAAATAAATATCTTTAGAGGTTAATAGCAAATAAATTTTTGATGAACTAAGGCAATGTTTTTTCCATCCTTAAGACAAAATGAGTATATTTTAGTAGTAATAGGTCATCAAAAGCTTAAGATATCTTATTCTGTCTTTAAACCATTTAGTTTAATAACATTATCAATTTTCTCAATTTTAGTATTAATATTATCAATTTTTTCATTGAAATCTTTCTTCATTTCTTTCATCTCAGCCTGAATGTTATCGATTTTATTATTAAAATCCTGTTTCATTTCTTTTACTTCGGTTTGAATATTGTTGATATTAATTTGCATTTGCATAATCAATTCTCTTAATGAAGGTAATTTGGTTTTAGGTTTCTTCTGCTTTGGTTCACCTCCCTTGCCACCACTGCCACCTTCGTGTTTAACCATTTCAACAATAAAAGTATCACCTACTTTAACGTATTCATTTTCAGTTTTCACAATTGTTACTTCTTTTTGTACGGACATAAAATTACTTGGTTTTTAAACCATTTAGTTTAATAACATTATCAATTTTTGTATTAATATTATTAACATCATTCTTCAAATTATCAATTTTATTATTAAAATCCTGTTTCATTTCTTTTACTTCAGTTTGAATTTGCATAATCAATTCTCGTAGTGAAGGTAATTTGGTTTTAGGTTTCTTCTGTTTTGGCTCGCCTCCCTTGCCACCATTGCCACCTTCATGTTTACCCATTTCAACAATAAAAGTATCACCTACTTTTACATATTCATTTTCAGTTTTCACAATTTTTACCTCTCTTCTCATTGGCATAAAAAAATTATATTACTATTTAAGCACTTCCTCCCTCAATTTTAAATAAACTTCAGCATTATTTAAAATAAATTCCTTTGCTTTATCATACCCTTGAGCAATTCG
>JAIRTE010000038.1 GCA_031255095.1 Mycoplasmataceae bacterium | reverse complement strand
ACGTAATTGTGATGAATATTGTGTTGGTAATGTAATACTTGCTGGTAAAGGAATTAATTCTTCAATATTTCATTTAATTTTTGTTGTTGAACCTGGTTCATAATCAGTTGCAAAATCCTTAGCTTTTACTGTAGCCGTGTTGTTTTGCAATTTAACATCAATAATGTCATATTGATTTGTATTGCCAAATTGCTCATTAAATTGTCTACTTAATTCACTTTTAAGTACTGGAATTAATGTTTCAGCATTTAAATTTGATTTTGGCAATAAATTTGATTCCAATACATATGGATATTCATTACCTGGTGATGGTTGTGTCCAAGGTGTTGAATAAGAATGTTGTTTAAATGTATTTGAATTATCTAAATTATTCTTAGAAGTATTAGAGGTTAATTGGTTATAAAGAAATACCCCCCCCTACGGAAAAACCAGACATCATTAATCCTAATCCCAATACATTTAAAGCCTTTTTAATTTTCATACACTAATTTTATAGTTGAAAAATAATACAAGGAATTAAAAAAAATTGTTATATATTAAATATATAAATCTTTTGAGAACGCTGCAAAAAGACTGATCTTGTCGACCTGGCCAAAATCCTAGACTACTTTCTGCATTTACTTTATTACAACTTAGGAGTTTTAAGAAATAATATTAAAAAATTTTTTCGTCACAAAGTCCAATATTGATACAAAGTGATTTTTCAAATGGAAAAGGCAGGCTGAACACCAATTATCTCTAAAGTTAGGTTAAATGTAAATATTACTCTTTAAATCATCCAATAAAGAAGTAGTTTTTCCATTATGATAAAATTTAAATGGTTCAAATTCGGAATTAAATTCGCCCTTGTCTTCATCAATCATAACCCCTCAATAATAACCAATTAAATTTTCGCTACCATCGATGCACATACTTCCACTAGCTCCACCTCCATGTTTAGATAATGGTATTATGCTTTTATTTCCATAGGGACCAGAAATATGATTGGCAACAGAGACAATAGAATTTGTATCATTAATTGGATGGTTGCAATTTTCAATATTCACAGAACCAAAATAATTATTTTTTAAAGTTCCTATAGATGTTTTACCAAATTCTCAATGCGGGTATTGTCACTTTATTTCATGATCAAAAACATTATTAAGTGGATATCCGCCCGTATAAATAGATTCATTAGGTCTTAAATCTTCAAAAGATTTAATATCATTAAACATTAAACCATTATGTGCTGAAGCATAGTTATTTAATTTGTTTAATCTATTTTTCATATAAGTTGGCACAGTAGATGGAAAAGTAATTTTAATAATACTGAAATCCACTCCATATTTAATTCTTTGACTTTGATCTGAATAATACATACATTCAGATCAATTAGGGTATTGTATTGTTAATACTGAATTTTCTTCTCTAAAAGTATCATTAGCTGGAGCAGTTTGTGAATTAATTGTGCACAATTGCATTTGCTTTGTAGTTAACAATGAAACATGTGTATTAGTGCCTAAATAATATGAATATTCACTTTCAGAAGGAGCTTTGGCAATTAATCAACCTGTACCTAGATAAGTATTTCCACTACCAGATATCTTTTGCCCGGTAATACTAAATGTACGATCAAAAACAAAAGAAGCTAAATCTGTAAAAGTAATTTTAGTAGTAATAGTTTTATCATTGTATCCAATTTTAACAAAGGTTAAACTAAATATATAACCATTAGGATATTCATCAATATGTAATCTAGATGCATTTAAAGTTAATTTATTTCCATTGATGGTTAATACATCACTATTTTGAGAGGTAATTATTCACTGACCATTACTATTTATGTTAGTATTGTTAATGTCAAATGCATCTAAAGTATACGTTTTATCATTTCAACTACTTGAAGTTTTGTTATATTCTATATATTCTGAAGCATTTTTACCATCAATTTTTAATATTCCAATTTCATTTTTAATAATTACAATATTTAAATCACATGATAGATGATAAATTTCATTATCAAATTTTAGAACTAAACTAAAATCATTTATAAGATCCTTAGAAATTTTCAATGTATTATTGATGATGGAAACCTTTTCTCGAACATAAAGATCCGAAACTAAAAGTGAAAATACACCAGTTGTTTCGAAACCTGTTTCATCATATACTTTAAGCGTTTTGTAAGTATCATTAAATTCATTATAAATGATGTTTATTGGGGTGTTATCATATAAAAAATCATTAATATATAATTCAGGTGGTGTTAAAGTAAAATCATCTTCTGTTGAAGAAATAGAAATTGGAAATTCCTTTGTTTCAAAATTATTTGCTTGGTCAATAAAACCAATAGTGAAAGATTTATTTTGAAATGTTGAATCAAATTTCAATTCTAATTTATTGTTATCTATTATTTTCACATGTTCTGCTCCTGGATTTATAACACTAAAAATAATGTTATTGTTGAATACTTTATTGCTTTCAATTAATTTTAATGAAAATACTTTTGTTGTATTACATTTAACATTAATGTGATTCTCTGACAATGTTCCGATTTTTAAACCATTTACCTGGCCTTTGTTAATATTGATTTTAACCTTAAAATTTGTTGAATAAAAACCTGGTTCTCTAAATTTTAAAACAAATTCATATGCACCAATTGTTAAATTTTTAGGGACAATTAAATTATTTTCTACAATTCTAAAACCTTTTGATTTAGCAATATCATCAATTGATCAATTAATGTTGCTAAATGGTAATGATTCATTTCCTGCACTTGGTTTAGCTTTGGCAGTTAAAGTATATTGTTTATCAATATTTGTATAAGTGGTGTTCAATTGTGTGGTTTCAATATCATTAAAATACAATTCTGTCACATATTTAGTTTTGACAATATTTATGATAATTTTCTTATTAATGGTTTTGGTCGAATATGAACTTTTATTATATTTAATTTTTAAGTCAATGATGTTTTGACCAGTTGGTGCTTTGACACTGACAATAATTTTTTTTTCACTATTATTAATGCTAAAAAAATTAGTAAGATCAGAGTCTAGTATTTGGCATTCATAGCCATGTAATTCAGTATCATATTCGTCATATAATTTTAATGCAAATTCTTGATCATTATCATCAGCAAAATTTATTGTTTTAATATGAGAACTTTCTTCTCCTGCAATAGTTAATTTAGGTTCTTTTTTTACATAATTACATGAAGATAGCAATAACGTTGAAGAACCTAAAACTGTCCCGAAAATTAATGTTGTTAATAAATATTTTTTCATACTATTAAATTATAAATTTTAAATAAAAATTATTTAATTATTGATTGTTTATTTGTTCGATATCATTTTCTAAGTCAAAAGCTTGTCCATTTGCTGCAGCAATAGATTGTTGTTCAAGCATTAGTTTATCTTTGATTTTGACAGATGGTGATAAAGTAGGATCAGAATTTATGTCAACCATAGTTAAAGGAGCAAAGTCAGGATTTGCATTGATGGTTTTTGCATATTTAGAATTTGCAACATCAAACACTGGTTCAATATGATTCAATGCTTTTTTAACCAATTCGTTATTTAATTTAGCAACTTCAAGATCAGGATTCGCCATTACTCAACAATCATTTTCTTCTAACATTTTAGATTTTAAATCAGTGATTTTTTTATTGCATACATATAAATTAGCAATTTGCTCATTACTAATAGCTTTGTTATTAGAATCAAAAATACAATGCTCATATAAAGTATTTAAATTAGTTTTATTTACTTTAGTCATGTCTTTATTTTCAGTTGCAACGGCAATTGCTGAACCTAAATCAATTTGTCATTCATTTAGACCTTCAAATTTTAATCTTTTTTCAACATTACTTAATTGCATACCTAAAAAATCCAATTGCACTCCATTAATTTTAATGAATTTATTAATATTAGCTTCAGTTTTAGGTTTATTTTGGAAAAAGTCATTAGTGATAGTATTCATTGCTCTTTTTAATATTGCATATTGAACTAAAAAGTTTCTAAGCTCTTTGGTTTTTTCTGTAGTAGTCAGAACAGTTTCCTTACCAAAACTATCAACACGTTTTTTATACATTATTCTACCATTAACATCTTTAACATATCGACTAAAACCTGAGCCAAATGTATTTAGTTCAACAGTTACAGTTCTGCCATATTCGTCCAAAGTACGGTATTTTTTCTCATTAATAAAAATTCGATCATCAACAAAAGTAACTGAAACTTCATTACTTTTAAGTAACAATGATCTAATTTGCAAAGATCTTGCAAAAGCAACATCCTTATAATTTTTTTCTCTTTGAGTATCAAAAGCATTATAATTTTTAGCATTTTTTAATTTTTTACTATATTTAATTGGTTGAACTCTTGAATTTTTCATTATATGTAATGGTTGTTTTTGTCTTGTGTTATTTGAAGCTCTGTGGTCTCTCAATGTTTGTGTAGCATCTTCTACCAATTGTCCGATTTTTTCCTCAGTAATTATAACTCTTCTTCTTTGAATATTAATTGATTGATTATTTGCTGGATTTGGTGCAGCAGCCTGTCGTTCTAATTCTCTTTTAGAACTCAAAACTGGTTCTAATTCAGTAAATCCATATATACGATCAAATTTTTGAACAGCAAGATCATATCTTTGTTTATAAAAATTCATATAATTTTGTGATAAATTTATATTCATATTAACTAATATTGTTGGTCTAATCTTATCTTTTTCAAGTTCAGCTATTTCGTGATTTGGCATCTGGCATCTTATTAATTCATTTCTAGCACAAGGCATTAGATGACCATTTCAAAGACTCTGTTTGGCATTAATTAAATCTAATGCATAGTCTTTGTTAATAATATAAAAATCTTTTGAATTAACAGTACAAACTCAAGCATCTCCATCAACAGTATGAAAAATTTTTACTTTATCATTTTTTGTAAAACTGGCAAAAACTTCTGGAGTAAGTTCGGTAAAAGTTGAATTGACATGTTGATAAGAATATTTATTAATTATCATTAACAAATCTTTAGAAAGTGGCAGCATTTTTTCACCATATTCTGTATTTGGTTCAAATTTATTGTCACGTGAAAATGTTTTTAAATGCAAGTCTTCATTTTTTAGTGTACGAAAAAGCGCTAAATATTCATCACCAACTTCTTTGCTTACTAAACTATTTTCAAACAAGAAATATTTAATTTTATTTTTAACAATTTCATAATTTTCTTTCGAATATAATTCATATTCATATATTGATGAAGATCCAACATTAAAATTATTACTATCAGATGATATGTGCAAATCATCTAATATTTTTTCACGTACAAAACGTCAATTCGCTGCTGCAAGGCCATCAACATTTCACATAATTTGATCAACTAAATTTAAAGAGTGAGAAACTGCCAAGACAAATGCAGTAGCTGCACTATGAGCTATTTGCAATTTGCTAATATCTCTATATTTATATATACTGTCTAAATCAATTCAATTAATATTACACGTAGAAGTTTCTTGATTAAATGTAAATAATCGATTATAAACATGAGGATCAGCATGAACATGACCAGAACCATATAATTCAAACAAACTATTATGAACAGCATCCATCATGGCAAATATTTTCCATGGCTCAGCAAGAATTTCATCTCTTGAAAAAGTACTTGCACCTGAAACTTTTACTTCATCAACTGTTGACATCAAATCCATTGACCCATCAGTATTAAAATTAAGCATGAATCCGAAATCAGTAATTTTTGGTGTATTAGGAATATCTCTTTCTTTTAAATTACATGACAAATTATATTCATTAATTAATCTTATTATCCACTCTGCTGTTTTAGGATGAGCAGCTATAATTTCAAAAAAAGTAGTCGGATCAATATCTAAACAGTTTGTGTCTTGATTAAATTCACCATGTTCAAATAAACTAGAAAGGAATAAAGCAGGATCGTTATCTGAAGAAAACGTTATTCTTTTTTTAGTATCGCAAATTGTTAATAAATTTTGATCATTTTGATTAATATATACTTTGTGAATTCCACCATGAGCAAACACTTCATTATTAAGAAAATTTGACATGTAGATTTTCATATTATATTACCCCTAATTAGACTTTAATTATTTATATATATTATATATATAAATAATAATGATAAACAAAATTGTCTATTATCGGCTTAATAGGACAAAAATGGCACATTGAGACCTGGCCCAAAATCCTGGACCACTTTTTCGTCCATTAAACCAATATTTTTAATTTTCATAATCTATAAATAATCCAACATTTATGATTTCTTAATATCTGTAATGTATCTTTTTGGTTTAATAATATTATTATTTATAAGCACTTCTTTTCTTTCTCGGATGACTCTTTTGAATCACATTAAGTTATTAATTATGTAGAAAGGTACAGTAAACATATATAATAAACAAATTATTATTTTTTGATCAGTTTTGTTAGTAATTAAATCTTTTATAATGGTAATTAAAAATAAAATTCATATCGCGACCAGCACACCATTAACAAATATAATTGGCCGCAAGCATTCCTTAAATGCACGAATTGGATTAATTAATTTTTTATCATTTGTACAATCGTAAACTAAAAACAGTTTTTTAATTTGTGGCCCTTGATTTATTTTATTTTGAAATTCAACCTTAAATAATTTAGTGTTTAAATTTTTTACATTATCTAAATATTTTTGTTTTTCCAACTCAAAATTAGTATTTTTAATTTTCATAAATGCTATTTATCTTTTTTGAAATATTTTTCAGGTTTATAAATATTATTGTCTGCTAATATTTTAAATCATTGTTTTCTAAATTTTAGAAAAGGTTTGAAAATTATTAAATAATCTGCTAAAAAAACA
Organism: Mycoplasmataceae bacterium; assembly: GCA_031255095.1. Lineage (GTDB taxonomy): Bacteria > Bacillota_I > Bacilli_A > Mycoplasmatales > Mycoplasmoidaceae > Malacoplasma_A. The sequence goes on along the minus strand of JAIRTE010000038.1, from coordinate 9,234 downwards.
CCAAATGCTACTAAAATGATATCAGCATCTAAAAATAACAACAAGCCTATTGGAAATGGTGTACCAAAAAAGAGACTAAATGTATTTAAAATTATTAGCGCTCCGCTAAATCCAACTACAAAATATATTAATGTTGGTATTATAATTCAATGAATACAATTTAAATAACAAAAATAATGACGATATGGATTAATTAATTCTCCTTTTTCATCATAAACATGCACACATAAATTAGTTTTAAAACTACGTAATTTCTTTTCAATTTTATCAATAGGCTTCCTAGTAACAAGACATGCAAAAAAGGCTTCTTTTTTGAAATCAGGATCAGCAATTTCTTTAGATCTTTGTTTAAATATTTTTAATTCTTCTTTATAATTAGGATTTTTAGTTTTCATAAGTTATTTAATATGTTTACAATCTTCCACAAAATATTTTTTAGGTTTATAAATATCATTATCAGTAAGGATTTTGTGTCATTGTTTTCTACGTTTGAAAAAAGGTTTGTATAAAACAAAATAATCAACTAATAAATATATCAATGGTATACTAACAATTAATATATTGTGAAAAATCAGCCAATGAAAAAGTTGCTGCTCCACATTTTTAAAAAAAGAATTTATTATCGTCATTTCACAGCCAAACCCAAAAATAAGTAATAATGCAATAGGTATATGAATATAACGAATATGTGCTAACGCAATACGATAAAGATGATATGGATTTATAATATTTTCATTTTCATCATAAACATACATTATGATAAAATTATTTTTAACTTTTTTCTCAGCTTTTTCAATAGATATTTGATTGGCAAGACTTAAATAACAAACTTCTTTTTTATAATAAGGCTCAGCAATTTCTTTAGATCTTTGTTTAAATATTTTTAATTCTTCTTTATAATTAGGGTTTTTAGTTTTCATAATTTATAAATAATCAGGCATTTAATTTTTAATATTTGTAATATATTTTTTAGGTTTAATAATATTATTATTTAAAAGCATTGTGTTTCTTTCTTGAACAATTTTGTTAAATCATTTTAAATTAATCAATATAAAAAATGGAATAAAAAAGATATACGATAAATAGAATATTATTGTTGAATCAAATTCTTGTTTAATAAATGTTGCCACAGTAGCAGCTGTTGTCAAAAACCATATTGTAATCAGAATACTATTAATAAATATAATTGGCCATAAATAGTCATTAAATGCTTTAATTGGATTAATTAATTTTCCATCATTTGTACATTGATAAAAAATAAATAACTTTTTGATTTGGGGTCCATTATTAATTTTGTTTTGGTATTCATCATTAAATAATTTAGTATTTAAATTTTTAATATCATTTAAATATTTCTGTTTTTCTAATTTAAAATTGATATTTTTAATTTTCATGATTATTTCTTAAATATTTACATGGTACATGTATATTATGTTCATTTAAAATTTTATATCATCCTTTTTTATATTTTATGACAATATGTAATAGTCATAAAATTAATAAACTAAAAATAATTATTGAACCTATTGGTAGAGCAACATCATAAATTAATATCGAATTAATATCTTTTGCAATTGGTGAAATTATCGAAAATACAATAGGCAATGTAATTGAAGAAATAATTAAGAATATAAATGAAGGTGCAAATACTCAGAATAATGAACGTCAACTTTTATATGCTCTATATGGATTAATAACATTATTATTTTCATCATAGACATAAGAAAAATCTCAAAAAATTTTTCCTCTCCAAATTTTTTCGAAAACTTCTCTTGGCTGATTTGATGAGATTCAAGCATGATCAATTTCTTTTTCTATAAGTATTTTTAAAACAACATTAGAATCTAATTTAAATTTTTCTAATTCTTTTTTGTAATTAGGATTTTTTTGTTTCATAATAAATTATTTGTAATTAGGCATTTTATTAGCTTCATCTATTAAAAAATTGAATAAAATGTCAAATCCAATTATTAAAACATCCAGCACAAATGTTAAACCAAACATTTCCTTCACATTGACCTTATATTTTTTTTCAATTACTTTTTTGCATACATTTTTAAATATTCCATCCACATAACTTTTGTTAATAACATCAACTATTTCTACAACTTTATCGGTACTTATATTTTGATAAAAATTGTTTGTAACCATGTTTAACATACCAAAAATAATGTTAAATTCGTATGAAGAAATCATTTTAATAATATCTAAATAGGCTAAATTATTTGACATACTTTCTAAAAATGAAATGATTTTGTTGTGTATCTCATATGTATCATCAGTATTTTGTAATGAAATAGTATAACCAAAAATTAAATCATTTAAATGTACAATTAAACAAATTTTTTTGTTAATAAAAAGTAATAAATCTATCAGTGTTTTAAGTGTCATTGTAATTTCATATAAAATATATGCATAAAGTAATATTGATCATGGCATTGTAACCGATGCAACACAAAGTTTTGCAATTGATATAATTTGGTATACAAGAGAAGTGGTTTGCAAACCTACTATGAATATTACATATGCAATATTTGTATCACGTAATCTAACATATTTCTCTATATTTAAATTAAAAACCTCAATTTGTTCCAACAAATAATTTGCTTTTTCCAAAAGCATTTCTTTAGTAATATTTTTTACTAAAAAATTTTCAAATAAATCAAATGTTTCACTTGAACCTGTTATTGTATCATAAATTACAACACTATATGTTACACTTCCATAAGTAGTATCATTTTCAATATGTGGATTTATATAATCAAAAATAATATCTTTAAGCAGCAAATTAACCTTGAAATTTTCAAATTTTTCAGGTTGGTATACCTCACCATCCACTAACAATAAATTTTCAATTCTATCACCTGATACATCAATTTCATATGGATTTATTTTTATTCCAGAATTACCATTTTGGATATTAAAATTACCTTTATAAAAATTATTTTGTGGTCCATTTTCATATCCTCCACCATAGAAATAATTTTCAATAAATAATGAATCTGGTTGAAAATGCAAATATAAACCATTTGTTTCATCATTTTTTACAATAACTCTATTTTCATTAACAGCTGCTTTTCAATGAATATTATGCCCACCTGCACCATCATAATCATTTGCATTACCAATTGCTTTTCCATTATATTCAGGATTTGCACTAGTTAAATATTTTGTGTAGGAAAAATCATAACCTGTTTCACCAATGAAATCATCATAATAAACTTTTCCACTACCGAATAATTTAACAGTTCAATCAAAATCCTCAATAACATTTAAATCTTTTAAAGTACTGATGCTAAGACCATCGTTTTCTAGTTTTGTAATATAATTTCTTTCAATATTATCTTCATTTAGATCTAATTTGATATTAATATTTTGAACATATGTTTTGTAATGTCTAATATCTCAGTTCTCCCACCCTAAGAATCCTCCTCTTTTACAATAAATATCATGTCCATTATCATTTATATTCACTGAATATGTTTTGTCTTTATCAACTAGATTTAATTCAAACATTTTATCTCAATAGTTTTCTTCAACATCATCTCAACAATATTCATTGTTTAATGCAAAACTATGAGATTCATAAAATTCCGAAATACTTAATTTGGGTTTCTGTACTGGGAATTTTAAAACTAAATCGAAATTAAAGAATTGAGGTTCAGAATCTTCTAAATCAAATTTATATTCCAAGTTAAAATTTATATATTCTTCAAACTCTTCAATGTTAGAAATTTTAGTCAAAACATCTACATCACAAACACTATCATTTAAATTTTGAGATTTGTTATCAAAATAGTCATTGAATTGAAAGAAATTATTTAAATAATTTGTATTTTTTAAACTAAAATCTTCATCTAATTTAAATTGTTCATTAATTATGTCTTCAGCAAATGTATTAGAATTGCTTAAAACTATTTGGTTAGAATTGATAAATTCTGCTAAATTATTTCTTAAAATATTTTCTTTAATTTCTTCAGTTTTATTATCACTACTAGCTGAAAACGTTTTAGGCGAAATATTAGAAAATTCTTGAGAAATATTTAAGTAATAATCATTTAAATATTTCGACAATTCTGAATTAGTAATGAAATTTTGTTCTTCAATTTCATTAAAAGTTTTATCAATTTGTTTTGATAGCAAGCTAATATATTCTAATTTTTGTTCATTATTAATTAAATTAGTATTTAATATTTCATCATACGAACCTTTAATAAATTCAGTCTTATATTTTTCAAAAGTATTATGGTCAATTAAACTGATATGTTTTGTTACACATAATTCATTTGTTTTATCAATTTTTTCTTGAATTGTAAGTTCTTGGTTTAGCTGAATACTGTTTAATTCATTTAAAGCAACAGAAGACTTAGAAGCAAATAATTCACTTAACCCAAAATATGTTTTTTCATAGCTTTCTTCTTCTGTTAGAATAACAGGTTCAAAAACATCTGGTAAATTATCTTGAATATAGCTCTCTTGAGTTTTAGCAACACATGTTAATGCAGTATCTGCATATATTGTACCGATACTTGCACTAATTTCTAAATCTCTATCAAAAAAAGAATTTAAATTGTTATAAATTGTCAACACTTCATTATTTTCTCCAGATGTGGTATATGTAACACCTGAAAAACCAGTGTAATTAGTTAGATTTCAAACTATTTTCCAATTATATCAATCATTTCCAAATGCTTCAATTGTAATACTTGAATTTTGTTCAATAGTAGAATTTTCAGGTATTTTTAAGTCTAAATAATATGTATTTTTTATACCTTCTGGATGCTTATTTGATATAATACTAACACTACGTTTTTTAGAAGAAACAGTTATGAGCGTATGAGAACATACTCCAATAACTACAATGGTTGTAAAAAATAGTGCAATAAATATTTTAAATTTCCTTTTTTTTACAGATGGTATTTTCTCAATAGAATAGTAAAAATGTTTTATACATTTATAAAAAAAAGAATTAAAAGAAGTCTTCATTGAATACAAAAATTATAAGGTTATCTGTATGCTTTTCTACAATAAATTTTGCATACTATTGTTAATAGTATTATTAGAAAAATTGAGCATAAATAGATGTAAAATTTTCAGTATATCATTAAATTGTAGTGCATTTTTTTAAAATTGTTTTGTGGTTAACTAAAATATAAATTTTACTTATAGTAATACAAAAAAATGTAATATAAAAGAATATGATATGAAGGTGGGCTTAAAATTATTTGTTAGTTTGTTTATGTTAGGAACTGTTTCTGTTATTGTTCCGATTACATTAACATCATGTGAAGGAGAAAAAAATCCAGAACACAATGATGATTCACATCATGATGAAATTCCACAACCTGATCCAGGGCATAATCCAACACCTCCACAACCTAATCCAGAACCTGTATCTGAAGATTTTGCTTGTGTAATTAATGGCATCACATATGATAGCGAAAGAACACGAATAGAAAATTTTTTAAATGATTCTGAAAATATTGTAGAACCTGATATTACAGGTATTAATTGTGATTATGAAGAAAATGAAACTGTTGATTTCCTCATTGAGCCTGCTATGGGTGGTTATGGTACAGGCAATGCGTTAACTACATATAATCAAAATGCTAAATATTTAATATACAATAAAAATTTTTTAAAGCTGTTTAGGAATTCTTTTATGCAATGTGCATTAAAAATGGTATATAATAATCACCCTATTACGAGTGTTACAACTGGAGAAAATGCCACTACTACAATGAAGTCATTGACTTTAAACTATATTCTTAATGAAAATAAATTAGATATTGATTTTATTTTAGAATTTTGAGATACTACTCGTAATGGTCCTAATGATGAATATACTGGAAATTTCAATACATACTCATTTGAATATACATTACTGTATTCAGAGACAAATATTTCTTGTAATTGTGTTCAAAAAAATAATGGAGAAGACCAAAACTCTGATAGTTATTGTTGAAATTTAACACCAATAGATATATGTTCAATTTTTACTGATGGTGAATATTTTGGCATTTTAAAACATGAAACTGTAGGTTTAGTTACACATTACATATCATTAATGCCCATTAAGCAAGCATATATAGCAAATAATGACTGAGTATCTATTAAAGCTTTATTTCCATTGCCTTTGCCACTAACACCAGATGGCTAATATTTTTAAAAGTATTATAATTTACATATGTACTTAGCTGTAAATTGCATTTCTTACAAAAATGCCTTACAACTAATTGAAATGGGTGTTGAACACATTTATGTTGGAATTAAAAATTTTTCCAATAGAACATATGCTTTAACATTTGATGAAATTAGTGATTTGGCAAATAAATACAATAATAACATTGTTATTGTTTTAAATAAAATATATTTTGAAAATGAAATTAAAGACTTAGAAAAATTATTGTTAGATTTAAATAAAACAAAGGTATTTGGTATTGCTTTTAGTGATTATGCAGTTAATCAAATATTATTTGAAAATAATCTTTTAGAAAGATTTTATTTAATTTATAATCCTGACACACTAGTAAGTAATTATCAGCAATTCCCATTTTATAGTAAAAATGGAATAAAAGAAGTATCTTTACCTCGGGAAATTAATAAAAATTCAATTAAAACATTTGGTTTAAACAAACAAGGAATGAAAATGCAATTACAAGTTTGTGGATATCAATTTATGATGGATAGTAGATGAAACTTGTTATCAAATTTCAAGACTAGTTATGATTTAAAATTTGAAACAACTGGCAAGAAATTTTTAAAAGAGTTAAAAAGAGATATGCCCTTCATTATTAATGAAGATGAAAGTGGAACACACATTTATACAGCATACAATTTAAATTTATTATCTAAAATTAACGAATTAAAATCTTTTAACATTGATACCATTAGAATAGATTCTTATCTTCATTCTGAAGAATGGATAATAAGCATGGCTAAAATCTTTTTAGAGCAGATCAATTCCACAAAACAATTAGAATTGATTAATGATTTTAATGAAAAGCAATCTATTGGTTTTTATGATTCAAATCCTAATGATATGTTATATTTGGATACAAATGCAAAAATAGAAGAGACAAAAGGATAAGATTATGAAAAAAGTAGAATTATTAGCACCAGCTGGAGATATTTTAAGAGGTAAAATGGCTTTAGATTTTGGTGCTGATGCGATATATTTAGGTGCTCAACAATTTTCTTTAAGAGCACGAAGCTCAAATTTTGATTTCAATGCTTTGAAAGAAATTGACACCTATGCTAAAAAAAATAATAAAAAAATATATTTGGTTACTAATATCTTAGCAACTAATTTCTTAGTTAATGATTTTAATAATTTTTTAGATGAAGTATTAAAATACTGCACCCCTGATGCTTTTATTTGTGGAGACCCATACATTATTGAAGTTATTAAAAAACGTTGTCCTAAAGCTCAAATACACATCACTACTCAACAATCCATTTCCAATTCGAAAGCAGCTTTATTTTGAAATAGAAATGGTGCTGATAGAATTATATTAAGCAGAGAAGTAAGTTATAATGAACTTGTTCCATTAATAAAAAATGTTGAAAACAAAATAGATATTGAAGTTTTTATACATGGTGCAGTATGTATTGCTTATAGTGGAAGATGTATGTTAAGCAATAACTTTACATATAGAGATGCTAATATTGGTGGTTGTGCACAAAGCTGTCGTTGAAATTGTGATATGTATGATGAAGAAATGAACTTGATTGCCAAAAACTTTACTATGAGTGCCAAGGATATGGCACAAATGAAAAATATTCCTAAATTAATTGATGCAGGTGTCAAATCATTTAAAATTGAAGGAAGAATGAAAAGTGAATATTATTTAGCAACTGTTGTTAATGCTTATAAAAATCAAATTGAATTTTATAACACTAATAATAAACTTTCAGCAGAATTTGAAAATGATTTATATAAAGCAGCTAACAGAATGGTTTCAACAGCATGATTTGATGGCCTACCTGGTATTGATAAAATGCTATATCATGATGTTGCTACGACTGTTAAACAAAACTATGCTTTTAGCATTAAAGAAAAATTAGATGATACAACATATTTAGTTTTTGTGCGAAATTTTTTTGATATTAAAAATATGAAATTTGAAATTCTTTCAAAAAATTACCCTAAAAATTTTGATGTGGAAATATCAAATATGAATATTAATAATATAGATATGACTATTGCAAAAACTCCAATGAGTATTGCAAAAATAATTTTTTCAAAACCATTAAATTTATCAGAAAATGATATTGGTAGAATAAAATAAATACAGTGAAATTTGATGATACTAAAAATATATTGAGTACTAGAAACATTGTTCCTAGTAAAAAATTTGGACAAAATTTTTTGATAAATGAAAATATATCAAAGGAATTAGTCGATTTCGTTGATACTAATAATGTTGATTGTATTATTGAAATTGGCCCTGGTTTAGGAGCAATTACAGAATTTTTGGTGCAAAAAAATGTAAAATTAATTGCAGTTGAAGTTGATAAAAGATTAGGAGAAATTATCAAAAAAAAATTTCCACAAATTGAAGTTATAGTTCAAGATTGTTTGAAAAATGATTGAGTAGAAATGGTAAAGGAATACAAAAACCCAATTATTGTAACCAATTTGCCTTATTCCATTTCCACATTAGCAGTTATTAAATTTTTAAAAACTGACATTATTAAAACTATGTATTGTATGTTACAAAAAGAAGTTGTGGAAAGAATGATAGCTAAAAAATCAACTAAACAATTTAATTCTTTTAGTGTATTATGTCAATACCATAGTGACATAACAAAATTAAAATTTATTGATCGAGAATTATTTTTACCAATTCCTGATGTTGATTCATTGTTTATTAAAATTAATAAAAATAACAATCTTTATGATGCTAAATTTGCTAATTTTGTTAAAATATGTTTTGCACAGAAAAGAAAAACAATTGTTAATAATTTAAAATCTTTATACAAGTTAGATATTATTAAAAGTGCATTGGAAAAAATAAATAAAAATTGTAATGTTCGAGCAGAAGAATTTGAAATTAATGAACTATTAGAATTTTATAAAATATTATCAGGTTTGGCTAAAATTTAAGCAATCGTATTGGTAAAATCACTTTTATATTTAATGAAATCACTATCCACACCATCAATGTATCCTTGACCTTTAGGTACTAAATGTACATTAATTGTATTTTTAGGAACATAACCATTTCATTT
>JAIRTE010000029.1 GCA_031255095.1 Mycoplasmataceae bacterium | reverse complement strand
ATGTAACAAAGTTTGAATACCATGGAGAAACAATCCACAATGGTGTTAATGGTGCAGCAATACCCACACTTGCTGCTGGCACTACTTTAAAATATGAAATAGTTGGTAAGACTTTAACTAATAATGAAACTTTCCAAGATGTTGAAAGTACTGGCACAATTCAGTTTAAACCTAAAACTGGTCAAATAAGATATTTGGCACAAGATAAAGATTTTGTTGGCGGAATTTATACCATTAAAGCAACTTATACTATAAATGAAACATTTAATGACTTACAGGGAGAAGTTCAATATACTTCTTATTGAACATTTTATGCACCAGCATATACAGCACCTAAACAAATACCAGATTATCATGTAAGAACAGGGTATTTTACAGATACGGGATATTTCTATTTTAAATCTTCTGGTGAAGTCAAAAATTATACATTACCTTCAGGTTATTTATTATTTCTGACAGCAACATATGCACAGCGAGCTGGTGGTACTCATGATTCTGGACTGGAATATAGTTTAACAACTAAAGGTGATGGAAAAAATGAATTTATGTTGACTACATATAATAATTTAACAATAGCTAACACTGAGCAAAATAAATTTTGACGACTTAAAGGTGCAGGCGGTGCTGTTCAAGGTGTAAGTTTAGTTCTAAGAACTGGTGGGAATATTTCAACTGGTGGTAGTGGAATAGCTAGATTAAGTGCTGTTAATGGTGATAACTGAATGTTACCATCTGCAACAGTATCTTTTCTTGTTCACATACAAAAAGATTATTAATTAAAACTTCTAACAAATTTACAACATTTATATAAAATTTGTTAGTTTATAATGGGAAAATATGTTTTTAACTAACAAATTTTATATAACAATAATATGTGAAATAATAGAAATAATTATTTAAATCTAATAAAAAAGTTTTATTTTAATAAAGATATTAAAATAATAATTGGTCCTAGAAGAATAGGAAAATCATTTTTAATGACAAAAATTAAAGAACAAATGTTAATAACTAACTCTATTAATGAAGAAAATATTTTAGAATTAAATTTTAATAAAAAAGATATTTTAAAATCTTATACATGAGAAAAATTAATTAAAAACGAGCTTCAGCGTTGCAAAGATAAAAAAGAAAATTTTGTACTTTTTATTGATGAAGTTCAAGAATTGAAAAATTTTGAAGATGCTTTAATATCATTACAAGCATATATAGATGAAGGTAAAATAAACCTTGATATATATGTAACAGGATCAAATAATAAAAAATTATCATCTAAAATAAGTTCCAATTTTACAGGCAGACATAATGATTTTATTTTATATCCCTATGACTTTCATGAATTATTGGAATTTTATTCCTATATTTTCAATAACATAAAAATAAGCAATAATTATGAAAAATCATTATTTCTATATTCTTATTTTGGTGGCTTTGGCAAAATCATCTTTGAAATCGAAAAAAACAAAGATATATTTCAAAGATGATTTTTAGATGATAATTGATTCAACAGTCCACAAAGAATTGAAATAGTTGAAATATTCGGTTTAATTTGAAAACAAATATTAAACGATATTTTAAAAAAAGATATTTTTATTAAAATAAAGAATTTAAATTCTTTTTTAAAAGTATTTGATTATGTATTTGATAATATTGGTAAAGAATTATCATCAACTAAAATAGTTGAGTATTTTAAATCTAATTTAAAGATTAGTATTTCTCATTTAACAATTGAAGAATGAATTGATAAATTAAAAGATACTGGTATTATTAATGAAGTAAACTTTTGGGATATTAAAGGTAAAAGAATACTTAAAACTTCACCAAAATATTACTGTTGTGATTTGGGTCTTTTAAGTTTTAAAAATAATTATAAATTCATTAATACAGGATTTTTTTTAGAAAATCTTGTATATATTAATTTAATAAATAAATTTAAAAAAGACAATATATACACTTATTATTCTAATATTAATAATACAATAATAGATGTAGATTTTTTAATAACCAACAAAAATGGTTTGATTTTTATTGAAGTTAGTGAAAATTTAACCACTAAAGATTTTAATGAAAATAGTAATTATGAGAAAAAAATTAAAAACATGCAATGTATTAAAAATTTTTATAAAAAGATTATTATAACAAAATATTTTAATTCAAATCCAAAATTTGAAAGTTTTGTTGATTTAAATGGTATAATGATTGTCTCATTATATGAATGATTATATGGAAATATTGAACAGTTTTTATAATATATTTTTGCACATTTAACTATGTTAAATATCCAAAAAGTGTCATAAAAGTTAATAAAAGTTTTTTTGAAAATCTGTATTTTTTTTTTTTTTTATAAACTAAATTATAATTATATAGGGACATGAAAAAAAAATTATTATTGTTTTTATCTGCTAGTGTTTTGTGTGGTTTGGGCATTGCTATGCCTTTAATTTCCATTGCTACAAAACATGTTGACAAGAAAGCTTCCACCGATAAAAATAAAAAGGTTGATATTGTTGTTCCTACTGCTGATCCAGTTGATACTAATAATTTTTGAATAAATGATCCTGGTTTTCAATACACTACACTTACATCTGAAACATTACAAGGATTTTATAAATTTGAAGATTTTAAGACATGATTTGAAACTCATAAAGACCTTATTAAAGGCCACTTGTTAAATAAAATTTTTACTTTAATCCCAGGTAGTGTTCAATTAGATGGTAGCAAAGCAGGCGCTTATGCTATTGCTGCTCAAAATCAGTTAAATTATAAAATATGCTATAGTGAAGATAATCCATCATGCTTTGAAAATGGAGGAAATTATTTCATAGACTTTGGAGTTGCCTTAAAAGGAAGTACTGATATAATACATGCCTTTCTTTTACCAATAGAATTTACACAAAAACAATCTATTTTTGGCAATTTTAAACAGGTATTAGAAAATTATTGTGATGAGTATGCAAGCGATGATAATGGATGAAAAGCACCTGGAGGGCCACATGACAAATTAGAGGGTTTTGTATTTAGCAAGGATTCCACATCAAAAACAATAAACAATATTGTTTCAAATACTGCTATTCAAACAAAAGCAAATTTAGCTAATAAAAATATTATAGATAGTGGAACTGTTAGAGATTTATTGATTTTTAAAATTGGAGAATTAGATAATGATTTTTCTGACAAAGAAGATAATGATATTTTAGCTGATACAAATCTAAAAAATGAAATAAAAAGGAAATTATATGATATGTTAGTTAAAAAAGGAATTTTGGAACCTTCAGACAACTCTGGTAAGCAATTAATAAATTTTAATCAAATTGATTTAACAAATGCATGTGACTTGCCATATTTTAAAGAAAGTAAAGATCTTGTTGCTGATTACAATCGTCGTTCAGGTAATTTGTGAGCAATTGATGATGATTGTTATACTTTATACCTTGTACCATCTTCAGATTCTTCAGATACTTATGCAGAAAATAAAATTGCGATTTTTCCTAATTTAGTTGCAGTTCAATTTAATAGTAAAAGAAAAACTATTCAAAATAATTCTATTATCGATATCGAAGGTAAAAGATTAGTTTTTACTACCGATTTAGGTGAATTTAATTGTAAACCTTCAAAAGGTGATCTTTTGGGACGATTGTTTCAAAAAAATGAAGAATTTTTAGATTATGTATATCGCCATTCAAATGAATCATTTACAAATGATGTTTCTGGTCAATGATTTGATCCCGATAATAAAATAGATCACCATAATACTTTAACAAAAGTTTTCAAGTCATTAATGGATAAACAAGACTTAATATCAAATCGTGAGGCAATACAATTTGATAATGAGGACATAAATCCAAATTTTGTGGATGGAAAAAATACGGAAAATTCTTCTAATTGGTCAAAATTTAATTACTATTACACAAAATTAGGTTCACTTACTGGTATGAAAAAATATAAAATTACTAATTTAGAATTTAAATATACTAATGAACTAAGGGATAAATTGGATAGTAACATTATTAATGTAAAATATTTTTTACCTTGAGAACCATTGTTACCAAGTTATGTTCATAGGAGTTATGATTTATTGGAATTAGGTGTGGCCGATGATGAACCATTATTAATAGAGACAGCTACTAATATGACAACTGCAGTCAATGGTGGATATTTAAACACAATATTTTTTCCTTTTAATGAAACTGCTGATAATAAAATTGATGATGCTGATGGGCATGACACAAGATTATTCAAAAAAAATTTAATTACTTTCCTTAAACATAATGATGATTATGATTATAAAGATAATCGACCTAAATATGGTTTAGACACTCAAGATCACAATTTTTTTAAAGGAAAAAATACTAGCTGTATTTGAGATGCTGTTGACATTAATATTACAAAAACTACTAATTATATTAAAATTGACAAAGGGGATAATTTGATATATTGTAAAGATGGTATAGAAAATTATAGTATTTATGTAATAACTTTCAAACCTAAAAAAAATTCATTAATATATTGCAATCCTGCTTCTGATGCAGATGTTCCAAAACTATATTATGTTAATTTAGCTCAAACTTCTAATGCTCCTACAAGTGACGGCCAAGGAGGAGATTCATATCAAATATATACAGCAAAAAATTTTGCAATTAAAGAAGGAGGTGGACACTAATGATTTTAAATAAAAGAAAAATTTTTGTATTATTAGGTTTTGCAGCTGTTGGTTTTTCAACAGCAATTTTTGTGACTGCTTGTTCATGTTCAAATGGTGAAAAACCAAAACCAAAAGGTTATTTTACAGTAACTTATCAAACGTTTAAGAGTACTGTAGGTAATTATGATAAACATCCTTTTAATACTCTACCAGTTAGTTCTAATGATATTATTTTGCATCCTTTAACATTAGTTCAACCTGGTTCACAAATGTTTGAAAGAAATGCTATATCTATTACTTTTGAAACTGTAAATGGTGCTAATATAGGAGATATTCTTACTGAAAGCAATATTGTCTTATTGGATAAAAATAAATTACATGTTTCTAGTAATAATGAATTTGATGCGACTCTTACAAATTTGTTTAAAACTACATATAGGTTTAATTATTTTGGTCGTAATACTAATGGTGTATCTAAAAGTTGTCAAATAGATTTAATACCTGAAGATCTACAAAGTTCTGCTGATTCATGAACTGTCACGGAAATACAAGATGCATTAAAATCTGGAAAGTGTAAGGTTGTCTATGATGATAATGATAAGAATATACATTTTTCTTTTAAATTAGGCACAAATGGTCTTTCAGCAACAGATGGTGTGCCAGAAGATAGAGAACCTGTACCAGGCGAGGACACAGTAGAACCAATAGAAGATAACAAAATACATTATTATGATGTACCAAAAGATGGCCAACCACCTAATATGATTAGTCTTAACACTAATAACACTGACAGAACTGTTGATTATATTAATAGTGTTGGAAGCAAAAATCAAGCAGATTTAGTATTAACAGCTGGTGATACAACTTACAGTCCTAGAAAAGATGTAGTTTATAAAAATGAAAATGCAATTATTATCCGAAATAATTTGTCTAATCTTAATGATGAAGATACACTTGTAAAAGTTGGTGTATCAACTAATACAACTGCAGCCTTAGAAACAAATGAATGATATAATTTTGGTAGTGATGGCAAAATTATTTTTCCAACACAGCAAAAATTATTAAGTGGTGGTATAGACCCACAAAACAGGGCTAATTTTGAGGCTATTTTAAATAAATTAAAATTGGAAAAGATGCAAAATGATGAAAAAAAATATAAAATTATTGTTGAAGACCATGATGAGTTAGCAGCAAGTATTCATGAAGCAGTTTCTATTTCAATTGGTTTTTTCAAAAAAGATGCTAATGGTGATATTGATTTAATTGCAGGTGAGAGTGATACTGCAGTATATCCACTAGTTAATATTCAACCCATAGTAAAAATTGGTGAATTGGACTATGTTACAAAAACTGATAGTAATTTATCTAGTCTTTTAGAAGGAAAAAAGATATATGACAAGAATTTTTTTACACCCAAATATTTAGATACAAAAAAAAACGATGAAAAAATAATTTTTAAACAAGTGATATATAATTGTGGTAGGGATGAACAATGTTCGCTTGATACTAAATTTGATAATTTAGAGGAACCATTATCCATTGGTATTCAGAAACATGAAGTGTATGATAAAGTGAATAACAATATTGTGATATATTGAATAATCGACCCTGCATATATTAAACAAAATAAAATATATAGTAATGGAAATAAAATTAAACCAGCAACAGATTTTGATACCGCAACGGAGTTAATTCGTAATGATATTACTTTTAATAGGAATACCAAATCAACAAAAATTGATTGTCATAATGATTGAACGGTTGAATTGCAAACAAAAGGTTTATCTGGTAACAAAGGTGTAGGTCTTAACAATCGACAGTTTCAATTGAGTAGGAGAATTATTAATTCAAATGCTAATATTAATAAAGAGGATATTTTATTAAAAGATCTTAAAATTGTCGAAGATTCAGAAGATTCTATAATATTTACGGGTAAAGAACAAGAGAATGACAACTTTTCAAAATATTTTTCTGTATCTAATAATGATGATCACATTGTATTTAATTTAAAAGAAGGTAAAACAATTGACGAAAACTTTAAAACTAAGTTTTTAGATGATGAATCAGCAACATTTAAAGCTGTTTTCACTGATAATTCTATTACACAAAATGCTCAGGATTTTGAAACAGAAATAGAGATAATTAAAGTACCTTTTGAAATAACTCTAAATTCTTTAACATTACAAGCTAATGATGGCAAACAAGAAATAACAACTTCTGATGTAAGTACAACATTAAAATTATCACCAATCCATCAACAAGAAACTAATTTTAGTGACTTAAAAATTATTTACTATGGTGAGGATAATCAACCTTTTGGTAGTTCTTATAAATTAGTTACGGGTAATTTAGCGCCAACCTGAAATTTTCAAGATCAAGGTGAACCACTTACATTTGCATTAACTCATCATAAGGAATGAATGCTACAAGGAGATTATTCTTATAACGTTGCTGTTGAATATAAAATTGGAAGTGATTCTTACCTTACAAATAAAGTACATATTACTTATCAACAAAATAAACAAATAACTGTTGTTACTAATGGTACTGATTCAATATTAAAAAGTGATGGTGATAAAAATAAATTTGAAGCAAAAATAAATTTTAATAATTTTAAACCTCAAGAAATTATATTAAATAACCTAGCTGTTAAAATTCAAGATTCTAGCGATTCAGGTAAAAATTTTGAAATACCTGAATGAATTTGAGTTAATAAAAAAATAGAGGGTAATGAAGTAATTTTTTCCTTGAATGCCCATTATGATCCTTCATTCTTTAAAGATGACTTGGCAAATTATATTAGAACACATAATGATGCAGATTTTAAATTAGTTTTTTCTTATTCTGATACAAATGTTACGATAAATGTTTCTGAGGATGCTGGTAAATTTAAATTTGGCATTCCTACACATGATACTGAAATTGTTTTAGACCCTGATGCTTCTACAATGATTGCTATTGAACCTTTAGAGTATAAATTTGATGGAGATGTTGTTACTGCTGGAACAACAACAAAATTTAAAATTATTGATTCTGTTACTAGAGAAGAAATAACTAAAAGTTCAATAGCTGACCAAAAATTTTTCATTAAAACAGAAAAGAGTAAAATTGATACCTGATACAAATTATTTAATAGTGGCACAGTTGGAGATATAAACAATTTTATAACGGATTATTGTAGTGAACTTGATGGTGGTACGGAATATACTGTTGACATTACCACTCTCCTTGTTTTAGAATATACAGATCCTTATTGAAATTTAAATTTTAATGAAACAAAAATGGGAAGCTCTAAAGATATTCCTCAAATTAAAGATTTGTATATGAGTTACAAAGTAGATGGAGTTGAAACATCTATCAAAAAACAAACAGGTATCAAAATTGTGTCAAATACAGAAGTTGATGCTAGTAAAATAATTGGTAAAAGTAGTGTTGATACAACTGTGGAAATTAATGAATATTTTAATGAAGCATATGATAGTAATAAAATACAGGAGAAAGCTGTTTCTGCAGTTACTAAAAAGTGTAATGAGTTAGCTGAAGTAAACAATAATTTTTTTAATTTATTGAAATATGAAGACAAAAAAGTAATTTTTTCAGATAATGACTTCGATTCTATAAAGACTTCAATTGTCAATTCAGATTTAACCAAGACAGAAGCAAATTGTTATATTAAATACAATAACAAAAGGGACAAATCATTTATAATACCAGTTGCCTCTGATGGTGAAACTGTACTTGTTCCTGTTGAATTAAATATTAATTTTGTTGTTAAATTTTCTACCACTGTAACTAATTTACAAACTATTTTTAAACAAATTTATGACAATAAAACAATAATCATGGGTATTGTAAATAGGCCAGGTTCACCTTTTGAATCAATAATTAATAATTGTGCTTTATTTAAGAATATAATTAATAAAACGAATAACACATATTATTTAGATATTGGTACGGTATTTTTGCCTAAGGAAGATCAAATAAATATGTCAGATATATTGGAAAAAATTGGAATTTTACGAAATGATTTAGACATTATAGATGATGCTGCAACACAAATTGGAAGTGAGTATATGAATGATATCACCCAAATTACAGAATCCACTAAACTTATCAGAAATGCATTAGATGCTATTTTCTTCACTGATTTACATTTAGTAATTGGAAATGGCTTTGTTACATTAGCACCTATACAATCTTCTTCTGAAAAACAACATGTTCATACCGGAAGTATAGACATTTTATATATCAAAAATAGATAATCTATCATATTTCATTAAAAATATTTAAAATTTACAAAGACCTGTGTAAAATTTCCGATAAGATTTCTCCATTATTGCATAATTTCAAAATTGATTAGATGTCTATTTTTGTTGCACTAATCTAGGAATTAAACAAACTTTATTAAACCACACTATCAAAATATAAAAACAATACATTAATATGTATAGCTCAGGATTTTGAGCAGGTTTTTACTGTGTATCAGTATCAACTTCTTTTAAAATTTCAATTCTTTCTTGTGCCATTATATTGGCATCGATTTGTTCACAACTATCTAAATATGTTGCAACATGTTTCAATTTTTTATCCAATATACCTCTAACACGATGCAATTTTAGCGGATCTACTTCATCAGTACCACAATATCTTTCCATTACAGATCTTCTTTGAAATTGTGCTCTAATATCAAAAAAACTAAAATGTTGAAGAAAATCATTTAATTCTTCCTTAGCGGTATATATTTTTAAGGTTTTATCCACAGATTCTTTATGTGTCTCTGCTGGTGCATCCTTCATATCTTTTAAAGATTCTAAAAGGGCATCAGTATCAAATTCAAAAGTACTATTTGGTACTTTAAATGTTTCATGAGTAATATTTTCCTGAATTCGATCATTAGGAACAACATTTTTATGAAACAAAAATTTTCTAGTGAGTTTTTTCATTCAGTCATTGTTTCCATAAATATCTGAATAATAACACTTTAAGGTATCTCTATTAGCACATATTAGAAAATGTAAATTTTCTTGTCAATTATTCAAACCCATTGAAATCAATTCTCGACTGATGTTTTCATTTTGCATTTCCAATATTTTAAAAATATTTTCATTAGCAGCATAAAAACTTTGTAATGTGTTTTTTTCATCTCTAATGGCAGAAAATTCTTTAGCTAAATTATCACATGTTTCCATAATCTTAATTCTTTTTCTAAAAGTCTCTGCAAATAAAAGTTCATTCTTAATTTCTGTAGTTGTTGCAATTTGTGAGGAAAGTTGTCTTTGTACTTGGCGAGCTTCTTTATCTTCGACAATGGTATTGAATGTAAATAAATAACTATTGTTATGTGTTATATTTAAATTTTCCCCTCAGCAACCTAATGTAATATACCGATCTCCCCTGCCCCGTACATACAACATATTTTGCCTGATGTGGAATGAAGTGTTTTTTTCTTTAGGAATGATTTTAGCTAAATCAGTTCAAAAATATGATGAATATGTCAATGGAATCCTACCATATAAATTAAATAGCTCATCATTTTTTCTATCTACAAAATTAGATTGAGCGTTATATAACATACAAATAGGAAACTGGAAAGTAACAGGTAGAGGTGAATTATTTCTTAGTGCATACCGATTTCTCATTTTTTCTTCTTCTCTATTTAAAGATAATAGTGTATGTAATTTGAATAAACAATGCAAAGCATCATTTTCCAAGGTATGAAATAATAATTTCATTTGCATATTATATATATTCACTATTTGAGTACAATCATTAATAGTTTTGCCAATTAATATATGATTATTTCTTGGCGGATTTTGTGTAAAAAAATTATCAAAGATGGTCAAAGACTGTTTAGGAACTTTTTCTGAATTTGGCGATGTTAAAGAAGATACAAAATCACTATTCATTTTTTTCAATGTGAAAGTTTTGTGGTTATGCAAAAAATATTCATGCATAGAAGCAACTAAATATATAGAAAATCTTTCACTTTGTAATAAATCAATGTCGTCATTTCCCATTTCAGCTATAGGTGTGGTCTTATCTTTTTTAAATCTTTGCAAAAAATCCATTAATAGTTTCTTGCCACTATCAAATTCAGATATTTCTAATAAACGATGAATTTTAATTTGTTCAGGGATTTTAATTTCCTGTGGAACAACAGCTTCACCTTCTGTTAAATTTTCTCTAACCAAAAAACTCTGAAGCTTTTGCTTAATGATATTGTAATTTGCTTCACTATAGCAACCATAATCAAAGATTGTATTACTTGTAAAAAAACCACCTTTATTATTTTTTTCAATTGATAATTGTTGCATAATTTCATTACATAAATTATCAAATCTTTCTATAGCTTCATCATGACCATTAATGTATAAAAAATTATTTATGCACAAGAAAGCAGTACCGATAGCATTACAAAAACCTGATGCCAAATTATGAGCAATTTGTTCTCTGTCTTCTTGTAATGCAAATTTTTTTAATTTTTCCATATTTTCAATATGTATTTTCACTTCCCCATTAATGAAATCCATTTTTCGGTCTTCAATACTTATATCTTCCCACATATAACCATATCATGTTAATGATTCAAAATATTTGAATGTTTTATCAATTATTTTTTCCAAATTAGGAAAAATTAATAATCCTCCTTCATTCTGCAAATATAAAACTGCATTTTGCAAAGAAGCCAATTGATCAACAGTAGTAGTTTCTCCCTCTTCCTCTTCTTCTTCAATTTGAGGAAGAGGAATATCTTCCTTCTCCTTTTGCAAAGAAGCCAATTGAGTAACAGTAGTAGTTTCTTCCTCCTCCTCCTCTTCTTCAATTTGAGGAAGTTCAGGAATATTTTCCTTCTTCTCTTCCTCCTCTTTATTTGATGATAAAAATGGTAAAGTATACATAGCTATTTGCATATTTCCTTTAATAGAATTTTGATTTACAACACATCACAAATCACTTGCGTTTGGTATCAAAAAATCACTTGGTTCAGTAGCATCTTCTTTTAAATAAGAAAGATTATTTTGTACACTTTGAAGAAATGGTGCAAATTCATTGTGCCCAAAATGTACAAATGTTGAAAACATATTTAATACATGATGATCATCAATTTCTATATATTTATAATCATTGGGTATTTCTGAAGCAATAAGTCTTCCTCAATCAATTGTCGTTAAAAGAATGAAATCAGATAATGGTGATGGTGGTGTATGAAAAAGAGAACTACTACCGTCAATATCTAATCTTTGATCGCCAACAATTCCTCTTTTAAGTAAGACATTTAAATCTTCACTTTGAATAAATTTGAACTTCATATATATAAATTAAATTAATTAATTTATATAGCATATATGTTTTCAAGCACTATAAATATTTTCGCTATTTAGACTTATAATAATTTTTTATGGCCAAAACAGTTATTATTTAGTAATAAATAGAAAATTCGCATTAATAAAGACAAAAAAGCATACAAAAATAATGCATAGTAAAATAGTTTTTAAAACTATTTTTTCATTTGTTCAGCAACTTCAGCAGCAAAATCAACAATTTTCTTTTCAATACCTTCACCTACTTCATAACGAATATATTTAATTGCAAATGCACCACCATTTTTTAAATATTGTTCTACTGTAAGACTAGGGTCTTTAACAAATTGTTGTGCCAACAATGTTACTTCAGATAAAAGTTTGTTAACTCTTCCTTTAACAATCATTTCAGCACGATCAGCTGGTTTACCTTCAGCAATTGTTTGTTCTTTAAGAATTTTTTCCTCATTAGCTAATCATTCTTTATCTACTTGATCTTTGCTTAAAAATTTTGGAGCCATAGCTGCTGCATGCATAGCAACATCCTTACCAAATTTTTCTTCAATCTTAGTATTAAGGATCAATAAAACACCAGTTTTACCATTAAAATGTTCATAATGAGCGAATTGTTGTGAAGATTCTTTAACTAACAATTGAAATCTTCTTAGAGAAATTTTTTCACCAATTTTTCCAGTTAATTCATTGCATGCAGACTCAATAGTACCTTTGCCACTAACTAATTGTAATTTAGTTGCTTTTTCAATATCATATTCTGCTGAATCAATTAAAGTTAATGCGATATCATTAACTAATTCTTTAAATAATTCATTAGTAGCAACAAAATCTGTTTGTGAATTAACTTCTAAGATAATACCTTTATCTTCTTTAATTAAAACTTTAATAATACCTTCAGTGGAAACAGCATCAGCTTTTTTAGCAGCTTTTGCAATACCTTTTTCACGTAACCATTGTACAGAAGCTTCAATGTCACCATTATTTTGTTCTAAAGCTTTTTTAGCATCCATAACACCAGCTTGTGTCATGTCACGTAATTTTTTAATTAATTCCATTGAAATATTAGCCATATATATTAATTATAGCACAACAATTTTATAAAAAAAGATACACTTTTCTTAACTATATTGTTGTTTTTATGTTAAATTATTATAATAATAGTAGATATTATGAAAAATAATGATGTAGGTTCTACTGAAGTACAAATTAGAAAATTGCATGCTGATATTCTGAGATTATCTCAACATGTTCAAAATTTCAAGAAAGACAATGCTACTAAACGTACTTTATATCGTAAAGTTTCTTATAAAAAGAAATTATTTTCTTATTTAGAAAAATATGATTATTCTAAATTTGTTGCTTTGTCTGCTGAATTAAAATAATTTACTATTTATTGGTGATTATTAGATATATTTACTAGTAATAATTATTTATTACATATGAATTTTAAGTGGGAAATTAAAAAAACCAGTTAATTTTTTCATTTCATTATTTTGCTCAGTAAAATAATTTTTGATTTTTACTGACATAACACAATTTATAATCTTAGCAAACTTTGGACTATCTGAAAAAATAGGTTTGTTTTCAGAAACAGATTCAAATGTAATATGATTATTACCATTAAAATTAGTAATTTCTTTTAATCATGCATGTCAATCAAAATTATTTTGATGTTGTTCTGGAGTTGTATCTTCTATAAAAGAATATCTTTCAATAGTTTTTTTAGTTTCAACAGGTGTTAAAGAACCTTGATGCTTATATTCAATTTCAAAGGAAGTAGATGCAGGTGCCAAGGCATCATCACTATATGCATTTAAAATTTTTGAAGAACTAACTTTAAAATTGCTATTATTAGATGGGATAGAAAAAGTTCCACCCTCCATCTCTGCACCATTTTGATCATATGCAGTTAAATAATAACCATAAGCTTTTTTTATATGCAATGATTTATCATCAGTTAAAGAGGTGACAATTGTTGGATTATAATTTCGACTTGCATTATGACTAATAATTTTGTAAGGATAAGTTTTTGCAGTAGTCACTGTATGACCATCATTTTTTGTTCAGTTAGCTGTAACAATAAATGTTTTAGTTCCACTATCAACTCCAGTAGTATTTCATCTCAAAATATTTTTTTTATGTGCATCTGCTCTAAACTGAAAACTAGCTTTACTATCATCACTTGTCACAGATCAATTGATATTTTCGTTATTACTATCAATAACTGTTCCATCTTTGTCAATTAAATAAAATGGTATTTCACCAGCATTAAATGAACTACTATATTCTAATTGTAAGGGATCACTATCAGTAGCAAAATCAGGTCCTAAAATTTTAATGTCAGATGACTCTTCGGGGTTATAAAAATCAAAATTAATATTATAACTTAAGCCATTAATCAAAGTATCTTGATAATTAAATGTTGATAATTTCACCATATATTTGGAAATTTCTGTCTGAGTGGGTGAAAAATCAATAAGATTATTGTAATAATAATCTGTTTCAGGATTGCTGGCTTCTATTTTCTTGGGCTTACCAATAAATAATAAATTGATTTCTTGTGCTTGTGAAACTTTATCTCCATCAACATAATAAACACTTATGGTGTCATTTTTAATAGCATTAGTAATTTCAAAGTTTTTAAAATTATCATTAGTGTCATCAAAATGAATAAAATAGCCATTTTGTGCACCAGTTTTCTTGACTACACGAAAACAATCATGTAATGTATCCAATGTACCCATGTGAAATTTAAAATTTTCAAGTTTAACTTCGGAAACATTTTTTACGTTGATTTCAATTGAATCATTGCCTAATACAGTATATTTATATATATTTTCTTCATTTACTCTTTCCCCAACTGGTATTTCTTCATATGAAATTGTAATAATTTTATTGCCATCAGTGTTGTAATTACATTTTAATTCTATTTCTTTAACCTTACTAAAATGTTTTGCATAAATAATACCAATACTACTAGCAGTAGCTAAAGTTGTAGCTAATATAGTAGCAAACAAAACACCTTTTACACCCATATATAAATTATAAATTTATGAACCAAAAAATTATTTTTTAGCTCTTTCAGCACCTTTTTTAAATTTTTCCATTAATTTTGCATCATTTTTAGTTGCTTCAGAAACTGAATTTTTATTTTGATAAAAAGGGTTACAATTAGAACAAACATCTAAAAAAACTGTGCTATCCTTATTTGTAGAAAGGATATTAAATGTATTACCACAAGTAGCACATTTGAATGCAACTACTGATACTTTGGGGTGAACACCTTTTTTCATATATAATATTATTATAGTATTTTTGTATGGCAAAAAAAATTATTGATACTGCATTTGAACTTGCTGATGCAAAGTTTAAAAAGAACAATTTCTCTTTTAAAGAATTGTTTGATTTAATCAAGAATGAGCCTAATGCAAATGTTGATAATGAGGCATTTGTAGCTAATTTCTACACACAATTATTATCCTCACCAGATTTTTTAATGATTGATAACCAAAGATGAGTTATTAAAAAATATTTAACTTCTAATGAAATTGCAGAATATAGCAACACTCATTATGCATTTGGTAACGAAGAAGAAGTTGTTAGCCAAAAAAACTCAGATGTTAATGCAAGTGATATAGATGAAAGTGAAGAAGAATCTAGTGAATCTGATGTTGAAGAAAAAGAATAGTAGTGCATTCTTCTATTACTAATGAAATTAGTGATGGTTATAAAATTTTAACTGATAAAGATATTAAATTAGAAGCTAAATATCTTTATAAAAAAATAAAATTGAATAAATTAACAAAAATTCTCATTCTCATATTTGCAATTTGTTTGTTAACTTTGACAATAATATATGCTGTATTTGTTAATTATTTTAAAATTAATAATTTAAATGTTTGAATAATTTGTATCTTATATCTCTCTTTTGATTTATTACTTTTTATAATGACATACATTTGATGCAAAAATATGACTAAAAAAAGTCATAAAATTATTCCTATTCCTTTGCAAGAAAAAGGTTTAACTTTAACTTCACATTGTGTTAATTACACAAATGTAATTATTACAATAATTAGTATTTTTGGTAATGCAAAAGATAATTTGAATTCTGAATTTGAGTTTATCTTATTTTCTTTTCAGATAATTGTTATTTTTGTATTATGAGATGTATTAATTATCATTTTTAATTACAGAAGTGAAAAAATGTTTATCAATAAATTAAATGAATTTGCTAAATTTCAATTTAACAAAACAAATAGTTATGCCACAATGTTAATACACAACTATTATGATTGTTGTATTACATATGATAAAATGCTTTACCAGAGTAACATAAATAAAAAGAATTTGTTTATTAGATTGATAACTTTTGATTTCAGTGGAGAAAAATGAAAGAAACAATTAATAAACAATAAACCATTTTCATTAGAAACTTGTTCTAAAGTTTTTATGAATAAAAACAACAAAGATTTGATTAATGAATATTATTTATTTAGATTTTGCATTATTATTCAATTGTTTGAAGAATTATATAAAGCAGATTCATATCAAAATTTTGTTAAATTCTTTTGAATCAGGGATACAAAAATAATCAAAAAATTCAGTTCAGATTTAAAAAAATTCAACTCTAAATAATTATTTATTAATAAATTTTTCTAGTGCAATGGCTATTTGATCTGGACATGATGTTGGTTTCAAACCACATTTAACACCTTTAAATTTATTTATTACTTCATCAATTGGCATATTTATTAATAATTTACTTATTCCTATTAAATTGCCTGGACAACCGCCTTTAGAGACAAAAGAAGTAATTATATTATTTTCAATATTGAAAATAAATTCATGTGCACAAACTTTAGAAGGTTTATATTTATATTCCATTAATTATTTATTGTTTGGTAAATCTTTTTGTACCAAAGTATCATAAACTGATTTAGTAGTTGAACTAATATCAAAATTTGTTTCAACAGTTGATTTTTGAACTGTTGTAGCAAGAATTGTATCAAATGATTTATTTAACTCTGCTTGTTTTTTAGCAACAGTGACATATAAACTGTCGACATAATCAAGTGAATTTAGAATATTTGCTTGTTTTTTAGATACAGTCAAACTTTTGTTCAAAACATCATCAGAAGCAGCCATTGATGTTTCTTGTAAGGAATTTTGCATTGCCTTAGCAAATTCAGGATCAGATTGTTGAACATTTATTTCTTTTTTAGAAAGTTCCATAGTTTTTGCTAAAACATCTTGATATGTATACATAGAAGTTGGATAAACAACTGGAACAGGTGGTTTAGATTTAACAGTTTTTTTAACAGGTTCAGGAGCAACTGTAGGTGCTGCTTCAATAGTTTTTTCTACACCAAGTAAATTATCAGCAACATTAGCAGCATTAGTCATTGTATGAATACCACAACTTCAACCATCTGTTTGCACACTACCATCAACATTTCGATTCATAGAATCAATAACTGGTAATACAGAAGCTTTTTGTGTCTTTGGGTTAATAACTTCTTGCTTTAATGTTCAATGTGTACCATTAGATTGTGGAGTAATAACAGTTACTTCATCAAGATTTTTTTTAGCAAATGTTTGAAAGTAATAAAATCTTTCAGCATTTTTATTGTATGCACCAGACTCATAAGTTGGTTTTGGATAATCAATTAAAATTTTTTTTCCAGTTTTAAGGTTTATAACCAAACCAGAATCAAAATCTACCTTAAATTGTTTGTTTTTAGCATATTTTGACAAAATTTCATAACGCATTTCAATCATGTCGGCTGATTCCATCCAAACTTTCTTTTTCCAAAATTTATTAAACATACAATATTATTATATTTAATGTTAAAAATTGACATTATTTATTAAATAAAATATAAAATAATATAATATTAATAAATGAAACAATTAAGGACTTATCAACCTAATAAACGTAAAAGAGCAAAAGACCATGGTTTTTTAGTTCGTAGTGCTACTAGCAAAGGTAGAAAAGTTTTAGCTCGTAGACGTGCTAAAGGACGTAAAAAATTAACTGTAAGTAGTGAAAAATAATTTTTTTTCATCAATTAAAAATAAAAAATTAATTACACAAGTTGTACATTCTAAAAACATTGTACAAAATAATATTTGTGTAATTAAATATTTAAAAAATAATGAAAATAAACTGAATTACATTATTTCAACACCGAAAAAATATTTTAAACTAGCTGTAACTAGAAATAAAATTAAAAGACAGGTTCGAAGTATTATCTTCGAACATAAGGCTAATAATAATATGAATATTATTATAATTATTAGAGATACATATTTAAACAATACTTTTAATGTAAATAAAGCATTAATTTCAGAATTGTTAAATAGGATTGAAAACAATTTATGGCACATGTAGGAGCATTAAGAATATCAAATGGGTTATTAAAAAATTCCACTTCACCCTTTTGGACTGCGCCTGCAGATATTCGTAAACCAATTGCCAAAAAAATATTAAAAGCAATTTGAAAATGATCAAAACTTTTAGTTTTTATATTTTTTGTGGTAATTGGTTTGTGAGGTTGTTTTCAAACAATGTGAGATTCTTCGATTACAACTTCTAAAGAAATAGGTGCTGGTTTAGAATTTGGGTATACATTTGGTATGACAGGTGATTATAGGTATGACCTATGTGCTTCTTATGGAAAGTACTTTAATACTTTTAGTAGTTTTACCTGAGATTATGGTCCATTTTATGCACTTTTTGTTTATCCTGGTGCTATGTTGGTTATTTCAATTATGTATCCCTTAAGGGATATGTGAGGTGGAATTAATGGATTAATTGGTTTATTTGTCTTACTTTTGATTATTAGATTATTCTCTATTATGGTTACATTAAAATCTTCTACTCAAAATGAAAAAATGCAGGAAGTACAAGGAAAAATTGCTGAAATCAATGCAAAATATAAAGATGTTAAAGATATGGCCGGAAAACAAAAGAAACAACAAGAAATAATGGAAATTTATAAAAAGAATAAGATTAAACCATTTGCTGCCTTTGAACAAATGTTTATTACATTACCGGTATTCATGATAGTTTATAGGGTTGTTACAATTTTAAGACCTTTAAAAGCAACAAACTTATTTAATATTTGAAACTTTACATCAATTCCAATGACAGAAGTATTTGCTGGTAATTGGGTCTTCATCTTCTTCTTATTGATAGTTATTCCAGTCCAAATTTTATCAATGAAGATACCACAATGATTAGCTAAAACACGTAGTAGAAACACAAAAGCTATTAGTAATTCTGGTGGAAAACAATTTAAGAAAACAATGTTAATACAATATGTATTTATGGCCGTTATGTGTGTTGTAGTGGCTATGTCAGCAACTGGTGTTGGTGTATATTGATTCTTTAATAGTATTTTTGGTGTTATTCAAAGTTATGTTGTTCATAAGATAATCTTATCTAGCAGAAGAAAAAATTCTACCTTGGAATCAAAATTGTCAAAACTTGGTATTGAATAAATTAGCAAAAATTACTAACTGCAACACCTATTAATCTAATTAATTTATTTTCAAAATTATTTTGAAATAAAAATAATGCATTTGCAAAGAGTTCATCAAATGAATTTGTGGGGGTAATCGTGATTGAACGTGTATAAGATCTCTCTTTGTCCATTTTTATTCTTATCGAAATTGTTTTAAATTTTTCTGTTTCATTCATTCTAGAAACAATTTTTCTACATTCATATTTAATAACAGATTTAATTTCATCAATATCATTAGTATCATTCAGAAATGTATATGCATTACTAATTGATTTAGCTGGTGATTCTTCATATGTTAATGCATTTTCTCCTTTAGCATTTAAATTATCAATAAAGTAATTATAGTTTGATAACAAACTCTTCAATTTCTTTTTATCCCCTTCTACGATATCCTTGATGTATAAAATATTATTATTTTTCAACATGGCTGCAGTGCTTTTACCTAACAAAAATAATTCACCCACTGGTAAGGAAAAAATTTTATCTTTGACTTCATTTTTATATAGTGTTGAAATTCCAAATGGTTTTTGTAATTTAGAAGCCATTTTGGCTAAAAATTTTGTTGTGGAAATACCAATAGAGCAAGAAAGCTTAATATTGGTTTTAATGTCATTTTGAATTTTTTTTGCTAAATTATATGCTTCAGTTTTGGAGTGTACCAAATCTGTTACATCAATATAGCATTCATCAATACTAACAACTTCAATATTATTAGTATATTTAGCTTTAATAAAATTAATAATATCATCATGATAATATTCATATAAACAATAATTAGGATTAACAATAATCAATTCTTCACATAATTGTTTAGCTTTATATGTGGGCATAGCAGATTTAATACCATATTTCCTAGCAACGTAGTTAGCTGTTGAAACTATTGCCCTTTTAGTTAATTGTGAAACAATAAATGGTTTGTTAACTAAATATGGTTTGGATATCTCTTCTACTGATGCAAAATATGCATCCATATCCAATAAAAAAATGTATTTATTCATTTAGTTTTTAACAATTGTTTGATATTTTGCATTTTTGTTATATGATAAATTATGTTTTTTGCCATTTTTTCAACCAACTAATAATTCATCATATACTTGTCAATTATGTAATATTTCCTCAATGGTTGCAAAAACTATTTTATTATCATTAATTGCATTAAAAAAAACTCCCTCATAACAATCTAATAATGAATTGTTAAATATGAAATTTAAAGGTTGATTGTCAAATGAATTTGGGAAAACATTTTGTGGAAACAATTCGAAATTTAGTATTTCACCATTTTTGTATTTAATTACTATTGTGTTGCTTTTTTCACTTAAGGCTTTACCAGATGTTAAGAAAAAATCAACATTTGTTCATTTTTTATCATTTGACCTTAAATGAATTTTAATAAATGTTTCTGTAATAGAAGCTTGGTTATTAACTTCATCTTTATAACCTAAATATTGTGCAGTTATTGTATCATCATTAATTAAAAATAATTGCTTACATGCAGCAATACGAGACTTAATGATTTCTTCATTTTTAAGATTTTTAGGTAATGAAATGACTGTACAAAGCATTTCCATCATATGGTTAACTACAAAGTCTTTTAATGCACCAGTTTGCTCATAAAAATTAACCCTCCCTTGAATGTCAATTGCTTCTAAAGCATTAATGTTAATGCTTTCAATATATTCAGAATTAAATTTTTTATAAAAATTAGCATCTAAAAGTTTAAAATTATTAAAATTTTGCATAAATTTTTTACATAAATAATGATCCAATAAAAAAACATTCTGGTCTTTAAAATATGAATTAATTACATTAAATAATCTTTTAGCGCTTTCATAATTATCTCCAAAAGGTTTTTCAATTAAAATTTTAACATTAGGTTTGTTAAATTTATTCATACCTAAAGTATTAATATAGTCTTCCATATTATTTGGAGGTAAAGATAAAAACATTATTACATTTTGATTGGGATTATTAATGTCTATTTTTTTATATAAATTGTCAATAGTTACTTGATTGGTAATATCAAAATCATAAAAATCGAAAACTTTTGTTATATTTTTTTCATATCAGCTATCCTTGAAAATATCTTGTAAATATTCTTCAACATTAATTTTTCTTCTTCCAATGCCAATAACTTCAACATCAGTAATCAATTTTTTATCAATTAAATTTTCCATAGCAGGTATTAATTTACGCTTCCCTAAATCCCCACTGGCACCAAAAATTATTACTTTAGTTAACATATTATATTTATATAATATAACTAATATAATTATGAAACTAAACAAAGGATTTTTTATTAGTTTTGAAGGTCCAGATGGTAGTGGTAAAAGTAGTGTAATTAAGGAAATATATAATCTTTTAATAAAAGATGGTTTTGAGGTAGTTTTAACTAGAGAACCAGGTGGCACAAACAATGTTATTGCAGAAGATATTAGGAAAATACTTTTGAATAAAATCGAATACAAATTTGATAATCGGGCTGAAGCATTATTATTCAGTGCTTCTAGAGCACAACATGTACATGATTTTATTAAACCAAATTTGGAACAAAATAAAATTGTTTTATGTGATCGCTATGTTGATTCTTCTTTAGTGTATCAGGGATTGGGAAGAAAACTTGGAGTGGAAAAAATTTGAGAAATCAATGAATTTGCCATGAATGGTTGTGTGCCAGACGCAACATTCATCTTAATGGTCGATGTTGAAACTGGTATGGAAAGAATTGCTAAAAATCGATCAGATAAAATGGACCGTATGGATTTAGAAAAAAAAGAATTACATCAGAAAGTTTATGATGGATATAAATTTTTATTAGAAAAAGATACAACCAAAAGACTAGTTGAGATTGATGCTTCTAAAACAATGAATGAAGTCATAAAAAATGTATATGAAAAAATAAAAACAATGTTAAACTAATTCATGGTTGCCAGAAATATTTTATTTATAAAACAAAAACTTTCTAATATAAATGATGCAATTTTAAAACATTTACAAAGTTTTTTAACTCCACATCAATTAGAAAATTTTAAAAATAATAATTTTATTGATTTTAAAGAAATTGATTTTTTATCTGAAAATGTAAAGATTGAAATTGTTTTGGAGACAATAAACTGATGTAACATTGCACCAATAGGAAATGATGTTAAAATTATTTTATTTAAAAATATTGAAAATGCTAAACCATTAATATGCAATTCAATGTTAAAATTTCTAGAAAATTTGCCAACATATTTATATGCAATTTTTACAACTCAAAATGAACATCTGGTATTATCAACAATTAAGTCAAGATTGCAAATATGTAAGGTATTTGCAGATAATAAAAATTTAAATGACCTAAATTTAAATCCCGATGAAATGAAGATATTTACATTTGTCTTTGATGATATTAATGATGGCAAAAATAATTTAGAAAATAATTTTTTTAACACAGCTTTGCAAAATGCTAAAACAATAATAAAAAATGAAATAAATAAAATATTTCAAATTTTCGCTTGATTTGAAACTTTAAATAATTTTGAAGTGACAATATTTTTGAAAATACTTGTATATTTAGGTAATAAATATGATTTTTTAAATCTTTTAAATGACTATCAATTTGTTTTATCTAAACAATTATTTTTCAATAAAATTTTATTATTATGTCAACAATTGTAGCATTAGCAACCTATCCAGCAGATTGTGCTATTCACATCATACGTATTAGTGGTCCTGATGCATATACAATAATCAATAAAATTTTATATAAAAAAATTACCAAATTGAGTTACAGTATTGAAAGAAATTCAATTGTTTGTGACAATAAAATAATTGATGATGTCATGTTAATAAAATTTGTTTCTCCAAAATCTTTTACTGGTGAAGATCTAGTGGAAATAAATTGCCATGGTGGTATTTTTTTAGCAAAAAAAATTATTTCCTTATTAATAAAATTTGGTTGTGTATATGCAGAAAAAGGTGAGTTTTCGAAACGTTCATTTTTAAACAATAAAATAAGTATTTTCCAAGCAAAAAATATTAATGAATTAATACATTCTAAAAGTGATTTGCAAATCAACATTGCTAATAATAATTTGTCAAAGAGTGCTTTGGCCAATATTAAAAAAATACATGATGAACTATTTACCATTTTGGGAAAAATTGAAGTTAATATTGATTATCCAGAATATGAAGATAATGAAATTTCTTTTCCTGAAGTTAAGGCAAAACTTAATGATATATATAAGGAATTAAATAAAATTTATGAAGATTCAATGCAAATTTTGCCTATTTTTTCAGGAATAAAAATTGCAATAGTTGGCCAACCAAATGCTGGTAAATCTTCCTTACTAAATTTAATTGCAAAAGAAGATAAAGCAATAGTCTCAAGTATTCCTGGAACAACACGAGATATTATTGAAGTCAAAACAATAATGAATGGTGTAGATGTAACATTTTATGATACTGCAGGCTTAAGAGAAACAAAAGATGAAATTGAAAAAATTGGTGTGGAAAAAGCTAATAAATGCATAAAAAATAGTGATTATGTTATTCTACTTTATGATGGAAGTTCAAAGAACGAATTACCAAAAATTAAACACAATAATATAATTTATGTTGCAAACAAAAATGATATTAATAAAAATTACATTTTGAAAGATTCTCTTTCAATAAGTGCCAAAACTGGTGATTGGAAAGAATTGTTAACAATTCTTAAGAATGAATTTAAAAAAATCGACTTTAATGATAAAAAAATTATTGTAGGTAATAATGATTTATTACATCTCAAAAAATCATTAGTATCATTGAAACACATTATTTCTTCAATGAAGAAAAATCAAATTGATATGATTCTTTATGATTTGCATCTTGTATATGATAATTTTGTCAATATTTTTGATAAACCAAATGATGAAGATTTTATCAATAAAATGTTTGCAAATTTTTGTTTAGGCAAATAAATTTTTTATTTAGTATTTTTGTCCTCTGAGGAAAATTCTTATTAACATAATCAGCAAAACATTTTCTATTTATTAAGAATATATTATTGAGTTTAATTCAATAAAAATTTTCTTCTAGCAGTTCTGGCAATATTTTGTTTAGTGTCTTCAATAAATTTTGCATACATCTTATGACATGCTGTAACATTAATTTTGACAATGTAAGCAATATGATTTCAATCATATCCTTCAAGTCTTAGATTAATGATTTTTACTACCTTTTCATTCTCTATTTTAGCTATATATTTTTTAAGTAAATTTTTTTGATCATCATACTTTGATGAATCTTTAACAAATTCATTTGTTTGATAACAAGCAATTTCAATGTCATTAGTTAATGCCAAAATTTCATCATAAGAAATTGTTCTTTTTTGCGTTTT
>JAIRTE010000025.1 GCA_031255095.1 Mycoplasmataceae bacterium | reverse complement strand
AATGGTGCCAATTTCCAACAATCTTTAAAATCTTCATTAGTCAAAGGTACTTTGGTATAAATTGGTCTTGCAACAATTGGAAAATTCTTTTTTCCTTTTAAAAGCTTTGAAAAATCATTTGCTTTGATTTCTATAATAACATGTCAATCTTTGTCATTTATGAGACTTGGGGTGCCAGCTATTTTTAAACTAAAATCATTAATTGTAACAGTTGGAGAAGATGCAGATAAAAAATGCAAAACGTTGTATTTTAATAAACTATTATTTAAAACTCCTGCAATTTCATCAGAAGTTGGGTCTTCAATATTATTTGCTTCAAATTTATAAACAACATTTTCATCAGGCATTTTTGGCATTTCATCAAGTTCAATAGTTTGCATTTTTGTTGTTGCAACAGAACATGATGTCAATGCTAATAAAGGCACTAATGTAAATAATGCAGTCGAAGAAATTAAAATTAAATTAATTTTAAGTTTTCGTTTGCTCAAAGACATACATATATATTATCATATATAAAAATGTAATTAATTGAGAACAAAAATTATATTATGTTTTTGTTTTTTTTGTATAATTAATTCTCATTGTTCCACAAGCAGCAGCAATCTTATTTCCTCTTTTTAATCGCTGCGTTGCGCTGATTCTATTTCTTTTTAAATAATCAACGAATACTGAGGTATTTTTTGATGATTTAAAATCAAATTCTTCTACTTGGTTAAATTCAATAACAGTTACATGACAATTTTTTTTAATTGGATCTAATAATTTTACTAATTCTTTTGCATCTTCTTCGTAATCATTAACATCTCTAATTAAAGTATATTGAAAAGTGACATCATTATTGGTGATACTGATATATTTTTTTGCTGCCGCAATTAGGTCAGCAATTTTATATGCTTTATTAATTGGCATTAATTTAGTTCTTAAATTATCATTTGTGGCATGCAAACTAATAGCTAGGTTACATTGTGGTAGATCAGTTGCAACAGCAATAATCTTATTAACTAATCCACAAGTTGACAATGTAAATGAACGCATTGATAAATTAATACCCTTAGGATCATTAATAATTTTGATTGCCTTGACTAAGTTATCATAATTATCAAATGGCTCACCAATGCCCATAAATGATGTACTTTTGAGCTGTTTTAAATTCTTTTTAATTAATTCTTTATTTGAAATGAGAATTTGTTGCACAATTTCACCAACTTCAAGATTCCTTTTTTTCTTAGTTAACCCACTGGCGCAAAATTTGCACCCCATATTACATCCAATTTGTGTACTAGCACAACCACTATAACCAAATTCAAATAAAATATTAGCCATTTCAATAATATTCCCATCATATAATTTAAATAAAAATTTTTTTGTTGTTTCATCTTCCAATACATCAACAATTTCCATTTTTTCAATTGAAAAATGTTCAGAAATAATTTTTATGTTTTCTTTTGAAATATTTTTCATTTCAGTGAATGAATCGACATACTTTTTGTATATTCATTCAAATACTTGTTCAGCTATGAAAGATTTTAGACCAATATTACTAAATTCTTTTTTTAATTCAGATAATGTGTAATTATAAAAGCTTTTTTTAATACCTTCCATACTTTATATAACCAAATTATATAACACAATGTTAAACAGGATGTGGCACAACCTATCTTCAGATACTATCCTATTGTCGGTTACATAATGCTTGACTTCTGTGTTCGGGATGGGAACAGGTATATCCACTATATACAAAGCACCACATATTAATTATAATTAATATTTTTTAATTTAAAAAAAGTGTTCAAAAATCATTCTCTTTTTTGATGCATTTTTTAGGCCATGTTTGATGTTGTGCTGAGGAGAAAAAAAATTTAATATATACTTGTATATATTACAAAAATTTTTTAAAAATTTTAGTTATATACTATGTATATAAAAGCCATTTTATTTTTACCATTTTTCCTATAGAAAAATTTGCTCAAAAATAGCAAATCTTGTAGTATAGGTATGGAAAACATTAAAACAAAATCAATTTCAATTTAGTTTTAAAACAAAACATTTTAGATTTTCTAAATGCTTTGTTTGCGAAAGGAAGAAGGGAATAACTATAATCAACTATGAAGAGATTAATTAATCATATGAAACGACTTTTTGTTAAAGGTATAAAGAAGGTTCCAGTTGGTGTTGGAACTGAATTAATTGTTCAAATGGAAAATGTCTATGAAGAAGTAAAAACTCATAAGAAAACTAAAAAACATCATAAAAAAAATAAAGGTCCAAAATGATTTAGAGAATTTGCTGATAGAATTGAGGTAAGATTAGATAAAATTGAAACAAGATTGGATAAAATTGAGACGACTTTAGCAGAACACACTAAAGATATTGTTGAGATTAAAGAACGTTTAAATCGTAACAATATATTTTAGTTTTAAATTTATTCAAAAAATTGTGTGAGATTCAAAAAGTTATTTACTAAATAATAAACAATGTATTTATGACATATTTTATCCTAAATTCAAGAGCAAAATTTTACAAAAAATGATAATCAAAAATTTTGTTCATTTTAATGTCAAAAATTGGTTAAATAAATCTGTTGGAATTTTTTGCACACATTTGATGTTTCTTATGCAAAAAACAATTTTCACTCCTTTTAAAACTAGAATTAAATATATTGCCAAATACTGATTACAAGGTATCAGTGCCTATGAATTGGGCAAAGAAATTTATCGAAAACATTTAACTAATATTAAAAAATATCCTTATTGTCGAAATAAAGAAGGAGAACTATGCATTTATCAATGAATTTATCAATATTTCAAACCAATAAAGTTTGATGATAAAAGATTCAAAAATTATAATTTTTGTTGTATGAGTAAAAATAAAATTAAAGAGCTTTCTAAAGAAGAAATTATTAAGGAATACATTAAAATGCAAAAAAATATTCGAAATTTAAAAAATGGTATTAAACGTCGAGATTGATTAAATGGAGAATTAAAAAAAGTTATTGAGATTCAAAAAGACATTTTAAAAGACAATGGTGTTAAAATTAATAAAGACAATATCAATAAAAAGAA
>JAIRTE010000013.1 GCA_031255095.1 Mycoplasmataceae bacterium | reverse complement strand
GGATCATTTTCATTTTTGATATTTTCTAATATTTTATCTTTTTTAGATTTACCAACATAATGTTTGTTTTTTGATTTGTAATTCATAAAATACCTCTACTTTTTTATATACATTTTATTTCAATTGTAGATAATAATGCTGTTTGGATTATGACATTTTTGCTTTTTATAAAATTTTGATAATTTGTGTATAACATAACCCTGTTTTACCAATTCATCACCAAGTTTAGATGCTTTCTCTCCGTTTCTAAATCTTCTGATTATTTGAAGTCGTTGCTCATTATTATCTCAATTCTTAGCAAGGGGTGTAAGGTTCTTCAAAAAAATGGGACTTAGCTTAATATATAATGCTTATAATAAAAATAACAATAGAGTATATGAATTATTGACAGACTGTTGAAAAAATGTGAGGTAAAACAGCTGCTGAAGCTCTACATTGAATTGTATTTGCTATTACTTGAGCAGCTATTTTAATTGGTATTATTTTAGTAATGGTTCACATAATTAGTGTGACATTATCTCAAATGAAAGAACATGATAAAACATTTGGCGAAGCATTGAAAATAAGTATGCATGGTATGGTTAAATACATTATTGGGATTATTATTGCTATAATTATCATTCCAGTATTATGAGAGGTATTGGTACCTTTTTTAATATCACAAGGCTATGATCCTAGCGCTGATCCTGTAAAATCTGCATTTAATATTATGTTTTTAACTAAATAAGAACATACAATAAATCTTTAGCTTAAAATGAAAAGGGAAATATTAAACTGGCTCAATAATTTAAAAACTCAAACTCATCCTATTTTTGTTGAAAATAATAAAGAAATATCTGTAAATGAATTTTTAAATGATATTTGATTTGCAATTAATCAGATTAAAAAATATGAAAAAGTGAGTATTGCTCATGTTTTAACTTATAGAAATGTAGTAATTTTATTTGCATCAGTGCTTAGCTGTAAAGAAGTTGCACAATTAACTTTTGAGGAAAATAAAAAAGATTTTAATAATACTTGAAAATTTATAAATTATGTAGAATTATCTGGATCAAAAAATACAACTGAAAAAGTTTTAGAAATTTTAAATCAGTATGATGAAAAAAAGTGCAAAGTATTGCTTTCTTCATCTGGTTCTACTGGCAAAAATCATTATACACCGCATATTGATGATGAAATTTGATTATCAAGCAAAATTTATAGTAAATATTTTCAAACAAACGAAAATAAAGAATATGCAAATATTTTTTACTCTGCCTATGCAAGTGCAATATTTCTATTTTTATTATTACCAATGTATAAAAAAATTACTTTGCATCTGATTGAACCATCTGATAAAACTAAATTTGGTGACAAAGTAGTCGAAAATTATGTGTCTAACAAAAATATTAATATCTTATTTGTTGTTGGTCTTGTATATTTTAGATTCAATAATATTAAAAACTGTTTGATAATTCATGCAAGAGCTTTAAAAGAATTTCAATATGATTTAATAAAGGAAATAATAGCTAATAATACCTATATCAATGTTTTTGCTTCGACAGATTTTTTAATGGAATTTTTATCAATTCCTAAAATTCCAGAAGAAATTGGGAAATTTAATGTTATTAAAAAAGAATATACATTAGATGATACCGGTGAATTATTTTATGACAATATTCATTCTAATAACAGATTTGAATTATTAAAAAATGGAAATTTAAAATTTATTGGACGAACAAGTTCAATAGTCCAAGATTGTTTAAAAAATTCAGAAGGTGAAAAATAATGAAATATTTAAAAACATTAATATTTACAGGAGTTATATCAACTATGATAGTTCCATTATTATTTAGTAAATTTGATATTAAAAATAATATAGTAAATTTGAGAAATGAAAAATTATCAATTTCTAAATTAGCAGCTACTAATTTTGTTGGGAAAAAAATCGAATTTTCCTACCACACAACAATATACCCATTTCGAGGTGGTGGCGAATGGTTAGATACTGATTGAGTTAGCAAAAATGTCATAATTAGTTTAACAATCAACAATTTAGATGGAAGTGGTGTAAAAAAAGGTCTAACTAATGATTTATTTATAAAACTTATTGCTGATGGTGCTAAATTAACAGAATTAATCAATGCAGGAGTTTTTGATTTTAAATTAATAGTTACAGAAAGTGGGGATAGCGATAAATGAAATGACCAGGATAGTTGTCAATCTATTAAATATTCTACTACTAATATTGAGGCTGAAACATATGATAGTGGTGAACAATTATTGGCAAATGTTGATCAAGGAAAAAAAGGCTATAATTGAACACATTTATATGGTCAAATTAAAATACCTACAATGAAAAATGTGAGTATTAAATATGATGTTGACAGCAACACATTTAAATTAATTAATTACGATCAGGTGCAATTTAGATATCGAGTTCAAGATGATGGAGGTCCTGGTGGAGATACAGGAATGGTAACTTCTAGATTGCCAATAGCAATAGTCCCAAGGTTTGATGTTGGATATAGTAAAAGTGATACACATGCTTTTAAAGAAAAAAATGGTAAAACAAAATCATTGCCTGACAAAAAAATTAATGATAAGGCAAAATCTGGTAAATTTCCATATGGGATAAATTTCATAGATGCTGGAATAAATCATGATTTATTTCCATCTACAACTAAACAAAACACAAAAGTAATAGATTGTTATTATACAAAACCAACTACTGCCTATTTCAATTTTTTAGATAATACAGATGTTGGTGGATATGGGGAAACTTACACATTTTTGGGTAAAAAAATTGAAATACAAAATAGCAATACACCTTATAGTATAGTATATTACTATGATACTTTAGAAATAAATTTTGGAATTCCAAGTTTCAAAATAAATTTTGATATTAACAAAGATATTCCCCCTGGCGCTACAACTATTAAAAATTTATTAGACTCAAAAACAATTGATAATTTAAATTTATTTACGGATGATACAATTAAATATCAATTATGAAGTGATACCATGCCAAGATATGGAAAAATTGTATCAGAATCAAATAAAGACTGAAGTGTTAACGAATTATCATCCAATGATTCATCAATTACAAATTTAAATAGTGCTGTCACTTATAGTGATTCTTATAGGATTTCACAGGTTTCCTCTGAGTACAATAATGTTATTTGAAGTGATAATTCAAATTGATTAAATATTTCATTAAAAGATAATTTTTGAAATAATGTTGTTGTTAATAATATTGATAATCAACTAAATATTGGTTTTAGAACTCCAGAGGATGATTTGCAAAATTACTTGAAATATGATTTTAAATATGTAAATGCCACTGGTAATATTTTAAATTCAACAATCACGCCAAGTTGAAAAAATTCTGATGTGGCAAAAATCGAATCTGATGCTGCTAGTGTTGAAACAAGTCACAAAGTGTTAAATCATACAAATTTAATATGTAGAGATAATTCAATTATTCCCATTGAAGAAACAATTCACACTAGTGAAGTTATACAAGTTCCTTATTGGAATGACAATAGAAAGGAAAATGATCCATCAACATGACCAATTGAACAAAATGGAGTTAATGAAGATGGAGATCCTACATATAGAAAAATATGACCAAATGAGTGAATTCCTGATGGATATAATGAAATAATTGGGGAAAATATTAAAACATATAAAGCATTAATGAAATTAAAACTTAATGATTTTTATTTGCAAGAATTATTAGCTGGATATGATATTGCAACCATTCAAAGTAAAATTCAAATAGACGATTATAAAAAATTGGTTGCCGATTGAACTTTGAAATTTGATAGGTTTTTAATTGATAAAGATAATGAAATTTGAAATGTATTAAAAAAAGCTTTAAATGAAGGAAAGTTGATTGATATTAATAAGTCTCAAATAATTGATTATATTGTTCCTAATACTACTAAAAAATATTTTGATAGGGAAAAAATGTTAAAATATGATATCAATCATTTTTTGATGACTAGCACTGCAACAAGTTTTATTGAATTTAAAAAAGAAATTGACAATTTAAATTGCCCATTCAAAACTAATATTGTTTGAAATGGCAAAACAAATTTACTTGATGATATAGATGCTTTATTTAAAAAAGGAAATAATATAATAATTAATTATTCATATTCAACTAATTACAATTCAATGATTTTAGGTGAATCAAAACAAATAATAATTAGTTGACATGATTTTATTAATGATGGAGTAATATTGGAAACACCCAATGATATTCAAGATTCTAAGCCTGCCACTTTGAGAATAAACAACATTGTTACACAAAATTTCTTTGATAGTTACGAAAGTTCATCTAAAGTTTTTGGTCTAGTTAAAAAAGAAAATGAAACAAAAAATTCTTTGGGAATAAACTTTGTTATTTATCAAAATAATGCTGAATGATATGACCCAAATGATCCACATGATCCCAATAATCCAGATTACATTCCTGATCAACCAATTAATCCTGTTAATCCAATTAGTCCTGATGAACCTAATGATTCTGATATATCATCAAATAACCCTTCCACAAAAATTAAACCCGTTCCAAATTCAACAGTTATTACTATTGTAGGAATAATTGGCTTTATTGCTACAATTGGTGCAACTGCTTTTATTTATATAAAAAAAAGAAGAAATGCTACAGCTAACTTAAGGAGGAAAAAATAATGAGTAATAATTTTAAAGATAAATTCAAAACTCTAAATATTTCAGTTGGAACATATAACAAACTATCCAATTTTATTAATGTTAACAAAATGACAAAATATAAATTACTCAATGATGCTTTGAATTTTTATATTGAAAACAAACTTTATGAAGAATTTGCAAAATCTTCTGCAAATAAGCTTTTAGATTTAAAATTTAAAATCAATAATGAATTCTTAAACCAAGTTCAAATTCAAAACAAATGGGTGTTTGAAAAAATACAAGAGGAAAAAAATGAACTAAAAAATTTAGTTAAAAAATTAATTGAACAAAGCAAAAATCAACAAGATGAAATTAATGATATTAATAAATTTTTAGTTGAATTAATAGAAAATAAAAAGCAAAATAACGGTGGTGGCGATGAAGATTAATTTTTTGACAAATACTGATAAATATTCTATTAGGGAAATAGTTTGTAATTATTTTTTACTTTTTGGTTGACTGATAGGAATAATAATTGCAATTATTGTCGGATTATTTTCTAAAGATTATATTACATCAATTGTCACAGGAAAAATTGTTAATCAACCAAATTGGATGCAGCCACTGTTTGATGTCAGTTTTATTTTTATATTTTCTTCAATATTTGCATCATTTCTTAAAATAAAATATAAAATTAAAAGACGCAAAGGAACTTTAATTTCCAAAAACAAAAAAGAAAGGAGTATTGTTTAATGTTTATTATTGATTTTATTAATACATTACTATATGGAATTT
Source organism: Mycoplasmataceae bacterium (assembly GCA_031255095.1). Taxonomy (GTDB): domain Bacteria; phylum Bacillota_I; class Bacilli_A; order Mycoplasmatales; family Mycoplasmoidaceae; genus Malacoplasma_A. The sequence continues at coordinate 5,944 of JAIRTE010000013.1, read as the reverse complement.
TAATTCAAGCACCCTTGCATATTCTAAATGTTCTATACTCTTTTTTTAAAGAATTAGCTGGTGCTAATTTAGGTTCAATGTTTTTTAATACCGGAGAAAATAATTTAGAATTTAATGTTAACTCTCCAATTTTTGACTGAATTTGAAAATTAACAATACTTTCAGTTGTGGCCTGCACAGTATTTTATATTGTGTTGCTTTTATGTTCAATCAATAAAAACGAACCAATCAAATGAAAACAAAAAATTAAATGGCCAATATTTGTTTTCACAAGTTCAGTAATAATACCTATTGGTTTTATTTTAATTGCTGGTTTTTGCAATTCATTATTTCAAATAATAGCTGGAACAGGAGGAACGTGATATTTATATGAATTACAAGTCAATCATTTTGTAAATGATATGGATAAAAGTTTAGGCCTTTTAGCTAAACTTTCTGGAATTAATGATATGAAATTTTTAGATTCACTTAAAACATATAGAGAAAATCTGACATATGACGATGCTTTAAAAATGATGAAAATAGTGTGTCAAAAAATTTCGGAAACTGCAAATTCCAATGGTTTACCTGATGTAGTTTCAAAGTGTGGAGAAATAAATTCTCAAATCACATTATTGCAACAATATTTTGTTGGTGATAATTGTACTTTTAATATCACTGTATGCCAAATACAAGAAATAGTAAAAGATAAAAGTAATTATACATATAACATTATAAATGGTTTGCATGTTTTAAATTCAAATACAAATTTATATGATAAACTCTACCCATTAATAAATCAAATTGACCAAATAAAAGTTGCATGATTAACATTATTTAAAGATTGAAATGACATAAGCAATACAATGTATGGCATTCCATGTTTTGATAAAATGGGAACTATAGAATATGGAGTAACAACTGATGCAACACCAAGACCTATCTTTTACAAAGCTTTAGATTTAATTACAAATTTTAAAGATGTAAATCATTTTGCAACCTTAAATAATTTTTTACTTGGACAAAATCTAGTAAATCCGGCAGGTAAATCAGTGCAAAGTTTATGAAATATTATAAAATTTTCAGATTCATATTCTCAAGTTTGAGAATATGAAGGTTTTGAATTTAAATATACTTTACCTACTGATTCGCTAACAGGAAATAATTTTCGTACATTAAATTTAAATGATTTTTGTTCATATCAAAATCCAGAAATTAAAAACTCTTTTGAGTTAGTTGTTGAAATATATCGACTTGTAACCGGTAATACTGATAGAAATTGAACAGGTAACTATGGTAAAAACATTGGAACTGCTAATATAGGAATAGGTTTTGTTTCAGTAGCAGGTTCAATATTGGTTATTGGACTATTCTTTTTGTTTATGGCTAGAAGATTAGTGGAAATAGCAGTTTGTACTATTTGATTGATAATATCTGCTGGATTTGGAATAATTGATGATGGAAAAAATTTCTTAACAGTTCGACGAGTAACAATTGCTAAAATGTTTACAAGTATTATTATGTTTTTAGCATTTGAAATTTCAATGACTATTTCAAATATTGCTGTACATTCTTTATTTAATAATACTGGTACTGGTTTTATTGGTGGTCTTACTTCTGGTTTGGGAAAAATATTTTTAATATTAGGTTGCTTATTAGGTGGTTATAGTATTGCAAATTGAATAGGAGTTCAATATGGTGATACTAATGGATTGGGAGAAAGTATGCGAGATTTTGGATTAATCAAAACAATGACTGGAGCTGGAATGGCAGCTGGTGCATTAGCATTGGCCACTGGTAAAAAAGCTGTTGTTGGAGCTGGAAAATCATTAAATGCAATAACTGGTGGAGGCGCTGCAAAATTAGCAAAGGCCACAGGAAATAATTTGCATAATTTAACAGGTAATACTTTTAGAAGTAAAGCATGGAAAGAAAAAACTAGAATAACAAATATTCAAGAGGCTGCAGAAGCTAAAGGTATAGGGAAATTTATTAGCAGAGTGGATGAGAACGGGAAATTAAAAAAATCTTTCGAATTAGATCAAAAAATTGAAGGAGCAGGTGATGTATACGCCTCAATGTTAAAAAGAAAAGGTTTTAGTCATTCTGAACAAAGAAAATTGGATAAAACAAATACTATGGAACACGAAGCAATTCAAGATGCTTTAAATCCAAATAAAAATGACAAAAGTTCAGTTGACAAAAAGAAATTAAAGGAAATGCAAATTAAAGCAGAAAAAATAATTAGTAAACGAGAAGGAGGTAAAAAATAATGGTTAAAAATAGTTCAGTTCCTAATTCAAATGCTGGAAGAGAAAGCACTGCTACAATTTGAGGTTGAATAACTTATTTAGATTTATTAATTTCATTAGTATTTGTAATTACACCTTGTATTATTGGTATCACTATGGTGAGTGGATGAAAAATATTAGTAGTTATAATTGTAGGAATCGCTGCTTTTTGTTTATTAACTTATCCTTTTGGAGGAACAAAATTATATTTCTATTTATGAGATTTATTTTTATGAATTGGAACTAGAAAAAAATATTCAGGTGATAAAAAAGAAAAATTTAATACACAATATACATTTAATGAAATATTTGATGATTGAGAAGAGGGACAAGAGGAAAATATAAGATGGGCTTTAATTGGAAAAACTAAAACTACAACAAATAAGACTCCTTATTTATTTTATGAAGTCGTTGCAACTGATATTTCTTTATATAATGAAATGGAAATAGATATGTTATTAACAAAATATAACACTTTATTTAATTTAACAGATGAAATTTCATTTAGCCAAATTAAAGTTGATTGAAATTATAATTTTGATTCAAATATTAAATTCTTAGAAGAAAATATAATCAAATGAAAAGAAGAAGGTAAAAAAGATAGTGATATTTTAATTCAATGTGCAATTGATAAAATTTTAGAAATTAAAGATTTGCAAAAAAATGAAACTATATTACAAAAGCGATATTTTTTAATAATTAATGCTGATAGCATTGAAAAAGCAAACAGAGGTTATACTAATATTACAAATGATTTATCAGATGCAGGAATAAATTTAAAACCATGTTTAAATGAAGATGTTGAAATTTGTTTAAAAAAATTAATACCAACATATAAAAATGAGCATTCAATTAAATTTAACAGCAGAAACTATGAATTAATTGAAAAAGAAAAAACGACTTATTATCGTACTGTAATGGTTACTTCGCTACCTAAAAATGTTGGGCAATTTTGAAATACTGAATTATTTAATTTAAATAATGTTACAGTTAATATGCAATTTTTAAATATTAATGAAAAAGCAAAAAATAGATATGCAGACAAATTAAATCAAATGGCTGCAGAAAGAAAAGCTAAGACTATGAGTGATAAAGCAGCAAAATATGCTGAATTACAAGCAATTGCAGATTTAGCAGCTGATGTAGGAATTGGTGGAGTAAAAATTAAGCAAGTAAAATTTTTTATTACTTTCAGTTCTGAAAATAAATATGAATTAAAAAAACTTGAAAGAAGTGTAAAAAATATTTGCAATAAAAATAAAATCAAACTTAATATGTGTTGAATGAAACAATGAGATGCATATATGGCTAATATTCCATTATTTAATAAATGAATGAGCAAAGATGCAAATATGTATTTAACAGATATTGTGTTAACTTTAGGTTATCCATATACTTATTCAGATTACATTGATAACAAAGGAGATTATTATGGATGAATGGTTGATTCAGGTAATCCTATAATGATAGATTTTACTAAAGTAAATAAAGAAGTAAATTCTTGATCTACTCTAGTAATTGGCAAAACTGGTGGAGGAAAATCAACATGTACTAAACTTTTAGGTACATCATATATTTTAAATCCAAGATACAGAAAGATATTTTTTATTGATCCTGAAAATGAATATACAACTATGGTTAAAAATTATGATGGTGATGTAATTGATTGTTCCGGACAAATAGATTCAGGTAGGGTAAATCCATTTCATATTTATACAGCAGGTGATGAAGAAGGTAATGGTGCTGGGGACAGATATATGGCATGACAACAACATTTTTATTTTTTAACTGATTTTTTTACAAATTTGTTTAATAAAGAATTAACACAAGAAGAAATTGCTAAACTTTGTACAATTATTACGAAAATTTATAAAAAATTTGGAATTGGCAGTAATACAGATTTTGCAAAACTTAAACCTGAAGACTTTCCAACTTTCAGTGATGTAGCTCAATATTTAGATGATTTAATTACAAAGAAAATTAAAGATCCTTTAAATAGAAATGAAGTTTTGCTTGAAAAATTATTTGCTCCAATATCTATGTATGCTAAAGAAAATGATATTTGTCCTGGTAATTTTGCCAATTTATGAGATGGTCCAAGTAATATTAGAGTTGATAATAGAATAATTAGCTTTAATTTACAAAAACTATTAAAAAGTTCGACACCAAATAATATTAAATCTGCACAAATGCAATTATTATTACGGTTTATTGAAGATATTTGTATTGCTAATAAAAAATTTAATGAAAAACTTGATATTTATAATGATGATGAAAAATGTCTTCATACTGCAGTGTTCTGTGATGAATTTCATTTATTAGCAGATAAAAATTTCACAAAGCCAATAGAATGATTTTATCATTTTATTAAAAGAATCAGAAAATATAAAGGTAAATTAATACCGATTACTCAAAACATTAAAGATTTAACAGCAAGTCCAGAAATTATCCAATATACTTCTGGTATTGTGAATTCATGTCAATTTATGTTTACATTCCATCTTTTAGCACTTGATATTGAAGATTTAGATAGATTGTTAAATTCAATTGGTGGTTTGAAAGATGAAGAAAAAATATTTTTAAAAGGAAAAACTAAAGGTGAATGTATTTTTGGAACTGGTAATGAAACAAGAATAAAAATGAAATTTGCATACAATAATTCTTTAACAAAAGATTTAATGGAAACTAATATGAATGATTATAAAAAAGAACTTATATTAAGAGAAAAAGAGTTGGTTAGACAAAAAAATATTAATCAATAAAATTATGGTAAATGATAAAACTTTTGGAATGTATATTGAATATACTGACATTCCTGATAAAGATTTAAAAGAAGAATTTGATGTAAGTATTGAAAGCTTGTTAACTTCTACTCTATTAGAAAAAGATGCAGATGGGTGATATTACCCAAATGCTATTGTTCATGGTAAGCAAGAGAATGTAAGAGCCTTTTTATTTTTAGTTGCAACAGAATTAACGAAATTTCACAAGTATATAACTAAATTATTATTTAAGTGTGGTGATAGGATAATGGATTATAAAGCTGAAGTGGAAGATGCAGGACAATGATAATAAATTATTCAAATGTAGAAAAGTATTCTCATTTGATTTAGATACTAAGAAATTAGAACAATACACAAAATCAAAAACTAAAGCATATAGTGATATTAAAAAATTTTTAGTAGATGAATTAAAATTTAAACATTGCAAAGATAGTGATTATGTTACACCAATTATTACAAATTTTGAAATGGATTGCTTTGCACGCAAAATAATTAACAAAATTCCATATTTATTAAATGTTGCTAAAAGAATTACAGTTTCAGATTTGAATTTACCACACATTAATTACTTAGATAATATCAATACTTTGCTTTACTCTAAACCTAAACTTAAAGAAAAAACCAATGAATTTAAAAATAAAAAGGAAAAGGATCATAAAGAAGAATTTAAGTTGTAGTACTTATATATAAATAGTTATACAATTTATTAGACATATTAATTATCTTCTAAATTAAACATATTAGTATTTAATTTTATAATTTAATTGTATGATAAAGGATAAAACATATGGAATGTATATTGAATATAGTGACATTCCTGATAAAGATTTAAAAGAAGAATTTGATGTAAGTATTGAAAGCTTGTTAACTTCTACTTTATTAGAAAAAGAT
>JAIRTE010000041.1 GCA_031255095.1 Mycoplasmataceae bacterium | reverse complement strand
AGTTAAAGTCTTACCAACTATTTCATATTTTAAAGTAGTGCCAGCAGCAAGTGTGGGTATTGCTGCACCATTAACACCATTGTGGATTGTTTCTCCATGGTATTCAAACTTTGTTACATTGTGTGTATTGTAACCACTACTTGGTCTAACCAAATTTGTTGCATTATATTCAATCCTCACAGCTTGGGACAAATTAACATAAACAGGAAAAGTAGTGCCAGTTTTATATACTGTAGATGTAGGTTTTGCTTTTAATGTAATTACACCAGCATTTGCATTAAAATCTTCAATAGTTAATTCAGAGAAATTAAGTGTTTTATTTTCTTTTGCAAAAATTTTGAACACATCTTGTTCAGAATATTGATGTGTGTCATATAATTTACGTAATTGTGATGAATATTGTGTTGGTAATGTAATACTTGCTGGTAAAAGAATTAATTCATCAACATTTCATTTAATTTTAGTTGTTAAACCTGGTTCATAATCAGTTGCAAAATCTTTAGCTTTGACTGTCGCTGTGCTTGTTTGCAAATTAACATTAATAATGTCATATTGATTTGTATTGCCAAATTGTTCATTAAATTGTCTACTTAATTCACTTTTAAGTACTGGAATTAATGTTTCAGCACTTAAATTTGATTTTGGCAATAAATTTGATTCCAATACATATGGATATTCATTACCTGGTGATGGTTGTGTCCAAGGTGTTGAATAAGAATGTTGTTTAATTGTATTTGAATTATCTAAATTATTCTTAGAAGTATTAGAGGTTAATTGGTTATAAAGAAATACCCCCCCTACGGAAAAACCAGACATCATTAATCCTAATCCCAATACATTTAAAGCCTTTTTAATTTTCATACACTAATTTTATAGTTGAAAAATACTGTATAGAAATAAAAAAATTTGTTATATATTAGATATATAAAATTTATTAAGTTAAAAGATTTTTAAATGATAAATTATTACTTTTTAAAAAATTTACATTTTTGTTTTCCCTCTAAAATTTTTTCTTTTTGAATTTTAGGAACGTATTCATTTATTAATTCTTTTTGAATTTTAATAACATCTTGAAATTCATTGATGGTTTTTTGTAGACGTTTGCTAGATTTAATTAATTTCTCATTTTCAATCTTTAATTTTTTATTTATTCATGCTTCAGAATGTTTAGACATATTTATTATTAGTATATTTCTTTTTTTGAAAGAAAAACCACATTTTATTTTTTTACATAGTAAATAATAACGTATTCATTGATACAATGCCAATGTTTTGGGATAGTTCCCATTTATATTTATAAGTACCTGCGCCAGTAAGCTTCTTTTTATAAATTTCTTTTCAAAGATATATGGTAATTTTATTTTTAAAGATGTTCTGATTTTTTCATGAAGTTTGTTTTGAATTAGTTGTCCAGAAAAAACCTCCAGGCTTACCATGAGACCTGTCTAAAATCCTGGATTGTTTTCACATTTATTTTATTCATGAATTCAAAAGTATTACAAAATCAGGTTCAGTTTTGTAAATTATTGCCAAATTAGCAAATTTTTACTATAGTAATACAAAAAAAAAAAAAAGCCTAAAAATTGAAATATAAAAAAATGGTATGAAAATGAAAAAGACTTTAACTGCGGGAAATAATTCGGAATCTGAACAAAAACATAAAAAACTTTTGAAAATAATTTTATGAATAGCTGCAACATGTATTGTTGGTACAGTTATTCCAATAGCAATAACATTTGGTCCAGGCCTCTTTTATTCTAACAAAACTGCTTCAGCTGATAAAAATTATGATTACGTTGGTATGCCTGATGGTTCGAATTGAAAAGGAATGAAGAATCAAGGTGTAGCAAATGTTGAAACAACTGTTGTTGATGACTATGTAAAATTAGAAAGATTTGTAATTGAAAATTCAGATTTTCAGGCAAATGATTTGGTGATTCCTAAATGAATACAATGTGAAGATAGAGTATTACCACTAAAGATTATTAGTTCGAACTTATTTCATTTTGTAGATGAAAATGAAGAACAAGTTGTAAGAGAACATCTACTTTATGGTACATTAACAATTCCTGATTCTGTAACTGAAATTGGTAGTCAAGCATTTTCTTCCCAAGATATTACTGGAAATTTAGTTATTCCTGATTCTGTAACTAAAATTGGTGATTATGCATTTTGTTATTGTGCAAAAATTACCAATTTAATATTAGGGAAAAATGTCAATATTATTGGACAACAAGCATTTGAAAAATGTTCAAATCTCTCAGGTGATTTAAATATACCAAATTCTGTAGAAAGTATTGGTAATTATGCATTTTATGAATGTCATTTTGATGACATTTATTTAAAACCAGGTAATAATAATTTTATATTTGCTTCTAGACAATCAGTAGGAGAAGCAAAGGTGTTAAGATATAAAACATCTGGTGAGGATTTTAATTATGAATCTGATAAACCAGTTGGTTGTTTAGCATCAGGACATTTAACAGTACCTGGCACAGTAGAAAAAATAAGTGATGGTGTTTTTTGAGGTTGTGCAAGTTTGACAGAATTAACATTAAATGAAGGAATAAAATATATAGGCGATTTAGATTTAGAAGGATCGATGGGTACATTTGAAGGTTGTTCCTTTACTGGAAAGTTAAATATACCAAATTCTGTAGAAAGTATTGGTCATAGAGCATTTCTAAATTGTCAATTTAATGGTAATTTAGAAATACCAGAAACAGTCAAAACAATTGGTTCTCAAGCATTTTATATTTGTAATAATTTGACAAAATTAACATTAAATGAAGGAATAAAAGAAATTAGTGGAGAAGCCTTTTCTGGTATAAATTTTACAGGTGAATTAACAATTCCATCCACATTAGAAGTAATTGGAGATAATGCATTTAAAGGTAATAAATTCACTGATATAAATAATGAAGGTGATAATTTTATATTTGCTTCTAGACAATCAGTAGGAGAAGCAAAGGTGTTAAGATATAAAACATCTGGTGAGGATTTTAATTATGACTACTCTGATAAACCAGTTGGTTGTTTAGCATCAGGTGATTTAAATATAGCAGGTGCGATGCAAAATATTCCGGAAAATATGTTTGCAGGTTGTACAGCATTGACTAGTTTAACAATAAATGCTTCCGAATTAAAAACAATAAACCAAAATGCTTTTGCAGGCTGCACTGGTATTACTAATTTAACATTAGAGACTTCTAATTTAGAAACAATAGATAATTGGGCTTTTGGTGGTTGTTTAAGTTTAACTTCTATAAATATTCCTGAAAGTGTAAAAAATATTAACCGTGGCACTTTTCAAAATTGCACAAGTCTAACTGGAACATTAACTATTCCAGCATCCGTGGATGTAATTGCCGCTGAAGCTTTTGGCCAAACAAATTTTACTTATATTGTTAATAATAGTGAAGAGTACGATTTTGTATCTGAAGATATTGTCGGAAAAGCACAAATTTTGATTAAAAAGGGTCAAACATTTAATTATGCTACACAAAATCGCCAATATGCACCAGTTGGTTGTCTGGCAATTGGCGAATTAACTATTCCTGAGGGTACTGAAAGTATAAAAAATAATCTTTTTCAAAATTGTAATTTAACTGGAAATTTAATTATTCCTGATTCTGTAAAAAGTATTGGTGAATGTGCATTTCACAATTGTAATATTACTAGCTTAACAATAGGTTCCTCAATAGAAAATATCGATCAATATGCTTTCTTTAATATTTCTTCACTTAATAAAATAACTTTTAGAATAAACCCAAATAAAATTAGAAATGTGTCTTTCTTTATTGGTGATATTTCAAGTACTGGTGTTATCATTTCAGAATGTGAGATATCATCAAAAGAAATTCTTAATTGATTAATAAAATATCAATCTTTACCTCTTATAATGGAAAACTGGAATAATTGAACAGCTGCATAAATATTTTTAAATATTATTTTAATTTAAACATTCACAATGTTAAATTTATTTCTTTTCAATTTCCTCTTTCTTATTTTCATCTTTTTTTTCATTTTTAAGATCTTCTAATTGAAAATCGATTGTAAAAACTTGAAACATTTTATTCATTACCTTATCTTCCATTATAGAATTACGAACATTTTCAAATTCTTTTTTATCTTCTAAAAATTTTCTAATTGGTTGATTAGTCATTTCATAAAATTGTTCTAATGATTTTTTAACTTCATCATCAGAAACTTCAAGTTTTCATTCATTTTTTAAATATTCAAAAATCAAAGTTTTTTTAAGTGTTTTATCACTCATAATGTCCATGAAATCATTTGATGGATTTTTATAATAATTCTTTAAAAATACCTTAATTTTATCAGTATCATCAGAATCAATAATAAATTTAAAATGAGAAACCATTTCTTGCATTGCATAATTAAATGCATTATCTTTTAAAATAATATTATTTAATCGGTTAGTGATTTGTTCTGGAGTATCATTAGGATAAACTTCTTTTAATCTTTTTTCATGTCCTGCAATTACACCTTCTTCACCAAATAATTGTTTAACAACAATTGTTTTCTTCTCAATTGGTTTAATTAATTCTAATTTTGAATTCATTTTATCTATGATAATTATATTATTTTATTCACAAAAGCATAAAAAATTTATTTATTCACAGATGTTTAATATAATAAATTTGTAATGAGAGAAAATAAATTTACAAAATCTAAATTAGTTTGTACTTGGGGACCTGCAATTACACAAAAACTTTTTGACTTAGAAGCTTTAAAAAATCCATCAAATGCTGCTAAAGTTGATTTAGCAAAAAAATTAGCTAAAGAAGTTTTAGCTTCTGGTAACACAGTTGTTAGACAAAATTTTTCACATGGTAGTTTAGAAGAACATAAAATCCGTTATGATTTTGCTAAAAATGCTGCTAAAGAATTAGGTTTACCTATTTCTATGTTATGTGATACTAAAGGTCCTGAATTAAGATTATTAGAAGTTGATGGAGAACCAACTATTGATAAAGGTAAAGAAATTACAATTCACTGTTTAGATTTTGTAAAAGGTAATGCTAATGAATTTAGTATCTCTACTAAACCAAACGAAATTTCTAATTTTAACATTTCAAAATATTTAAAAGTAGGTGGATTAGTATTAGTTGATGATGGCAAATTACAATTATTAATCAACAAAATTGATGTTGATAAAGGTTTAATATATACTGTTGCTTTAAACAATCACTATATTAAAACTAAAAAGCGTTTGAATTTACCACATGCAAATTACAACTTAGGTCAATATATTAGTGAATATGATGCTGGTGTTATTAAATTTGCATGTGAAAATAACTATGATTATATTGCTCCTAGTTTTGTTTCTTGTAAACAAGATATTGATGATGTTAAAGCAGAATTGAAAAAACATGGCAAATTAGGTAAAATTAAAATTATTTCTAAACCAGAAAATCAAACAGCAATTACTAACATTGATGAAATCATTGAAAATTCAGATGGTATTATGGTTCCTCGTGGTGATTTAGGTTTAGAAGTAGACTACTTCCAAATTCCTTATTATGAAAAATATATGATTGATAGATGTAGAGAATTAGGTAAACCAGTTATTGTTGCTACACAAATGTTAGATTCTATGGAACATTCTCCAATTCCAACTCGTGCTGAAGTAACAGATGTATTTTATGCATCTAACAATGGTACTGATGCAACTATGACTTCTGGTGAAACTGCACAAGGTCAATTCCCGGTTAGAACAGTGCAAACAATGAACAGAATTAACCTTGAAGGTGAAATGTTATTTGATTATAAAAAATCTATTAAAGATTTTGAAAAAAGAAATACATTTAGTACAATGGCTAAAAAAGTTGCAATTGATATCGCTAAAAAAACTGCATTTAAATTAAATGGTAGAGAAGTAACTGCTCCAGTTGATTTTGTTGTAATTAACACTGATTCTGAAGAAGTTATTAAGGCAATTTCTAACATTCGACCAGGTGCTAATGTTATTGTTATTACAACAAAACCAGAATTATACACTGCTTTTGGTGTATATTATGGTATTAGAATGTATTTAGGAACTAACAATTCTAATGATGCAAAAAATGCCGTTAAATTATACTCTAACAATGCTAAAGGTATAAAAGCAGTATTATATTCTGAAGGTAAATTTAACAAAGTTTAATTTTAAGTTATTTTTATAATATTATTACAAAATGAAAATAGACAAAATTGAAGTGTTGAAAACTTTAAAAACTTTAAAAGATAGCAATGTTGTTTCTAATATTTTATATGAAAGAATATTGTGAAATTTAGAAAATGATGTTAATTTAGAATTAACTAATAATGAATACGAAATAGTTAATATCAATGAATTTTCTAAAAATACTGAAAAAGTAGAAGAAATTAAAACTTCCACGACAAATAATACTAATGTTATTAATAACTCTATCAAAAATGAAATTATTAATAAAGAAAATGAGAAAATGAATGATTTAGTTAGCAATGCTAATTTAAGCATTAATATTAATGCTAATAATGTATTAGACGAAATGTATAACAAGATTAACAATTTTGTTAATACTGTATGTGAACAAACAAAACAATTTAAAATTAGCAACAAATCTAAAAATTCTACTCCTAATTCCTTAAATTTTAATTTTAACATTGTTAAAGAAGAGAATACAGGATGAAAAATTAGTTTGGAGTCTAAATATATTTCACTGCCGTTACAAGAGCTTAAAAAAGAGTTATTTAATACCAAAATTAAATTGCAAAAAAATGAATCTAGAAAATATGGGGATATGAAAGCTATCTACCAAAAAAACTTAAATGAACAGGAAATAATTTTAAAGATTTTAGCACAAAATGACCCAATGTATAAAAAGGATTATGATAATGCTTGTTTTCAAAATAAAAAATTTAATACACCTTTTGCTAAACCTTTTAAACGTTAATCAAAATTGGTACTAAAGTAATAAAATGCAAAAATAAATAAAAATTATTTATTGTAATATTCAATAACTTTACTTTCAATGATTTCACCATTTAATTCTTTTCTTTCTGGATATCTTAAATAAGTACCAGAGTAAGATGCTTTGTCAACGTTAACAAAGTTAGGAATGACAGCAACATCATTTAAATATGCATTGATAGTATTATTTCCAGTCATTGAAGGAGCTAATTCAATTTTGTCACCAATTTTAACAATGTAAGAAGGAATATTAACATTTTTACCATTAACTAATACATGTCCATGATTAACAACTTGTCTAGCCATTCTACGAGTTGGTGCAAAACCCATTCTAAAAATTAAGTTGTCTAATCTAGATTCTAAAAGAAATAAAAAAGCTAAGTCGTTTTGAATTGAAACACCTTCATCATCTTTTAATAATTTTGCTAATTCAATAAAACGATACATTTGTTTGTCATTTAAACCATACATTAAAGCAATTTTTTGTTTTTCACGTAATTGTTCACCATAAGCTGATATTTTTACTTTATTATGACCATGTTGGCCAGGTGGAGTATGTCTTTTTTTACCTTTAGAAAATTCTTTATCATTTTCTAATAAAGAAAACTCTAAACGACGACTTTTTTTATTAATACTACCTGTATATCTTGACATTTTAATTAATTAAATACTATACAATTATTATAATGGAAAAATGCACACATGCAAAATATATGAAAAAGTTAATTATTTAGTCTAATAATTACAAAATATTGTATGCTATAGATCTATTGGTACCAATTGTTTTTATAAGTTTTTTGCCAATCATATTTTTTAATAAGACTTTCACAGTTCGTTCACTTAATTTCAAAGCTTTTTGGATATCAATACGCTTTGCATCAATATGTTTTTGCAAATATTGCAAAACTTTCCTTTCATTAGGAAGTAATTCTATATTTGTTTTTAAAATATTGTTATTTTCAATATATTCTCTATATTTTATCATAAAAGTCTTTTGTTGTTCAAAAAAATAATCAATTATATATTTAAAGTCATTTTTAGTTTGTGCAATATATATTGCATCAATATACTGTTTTCTTGTGTCACTGTCAACGATAAATGGAATAATATTATTTTCCAAACATTGTTTAAATGCAATAATTCTTCCAACTCTTCCATTACCATCTCTGAATGGATGTATTGCTTCAAATCTTACATGATATTGTGCAATATCATCTAATAATATAGGGAATCTAATTTCATAATCTTTTATCAATTGATCCATTAATTGATAAATCATATATGGAGGAGTAGCATCAAAATTACCTGCACTAACAAATGTTTTTCTATATTTATCAGTTTCTTCACTCACATTTTTATGCAATAATGTATCTTTTTTTAAAATATATTGATAAAGACATATAGTATCATGATCAAGTTTTTGATTAAGGTTTTCAAAAACATAATCAAACAGTTTAATGCAATTAAGGTTTTCGATTGCATCATTTTCATTAGTATTTGAACTTAATTCAATATCTCTTATTGTTTGATTAAATTTAAGATTTGCTAATTTTGTGTGTTCTTCTCTAGTAACAGTTGTGCCTTCAATAGTAGAAGAGTGATAAGTAAAATCTTCTCTTACTTTTTTATAAAATGTTATATTGTTTTTAAGCAAATTTATTATTCTTTCTATCATACTAACATTATAAGGGAAATTTGCACTGCAACTACACTGCAATTGCACTGGTAATCAATTAATTATTTTTTAAATGCTAAATATTTTTCATACAAATCAGGTCTTTTAGATTTAGTATTAGCTATTCTTTTTTCTTCTCTTCATTTTGTAATTTCTTTATGATTACCACTTAATAAAATATCAGGAACTTTTTTATTATCATATTCTATTGGTTTGGTATAAGCAGGATAATCCAATAAACAATCATCAAAACTTTCTGTTTCTAAACTTTGTTTAGCAATAACATTTTCAATTAACCTTGAAACTGAATCAATAATTGTCATTGCAGCAATTTCTCCGCCAGTTAATATAAAATCACCTATTGATATTTCCATATCAATATAGTCATATATTCTTTCATCAAAACCTTCATAATGACCACATATTAAAATAATTTCCTTTTCCTTGCTCAAAGATTGAGAAATTGTTTGATTAAAAACTTTACCTTGTGGTGATAACAGAATTACTTTGCTATCCTTTGTTTTAATTTGTCTTAAACAATCAATAATTGGTTGAATGCTTAGAACCATCCCCCCTCCACCACCAATTTGATAATCATCAACTTTTTTATGTTTATCAGTTGAAAAATCACGAAAATTGATTACTTCAATTTTAATTAAATTATTATTTAATGCATTTTTGATAATAGAATATTGTTTAAATCCATCGAAAAAATTTGGGAAAATTGTTAGTATTTTGAATGTCATTATTCTAATTATAAACCCCTTAATACCTTAGGTATTAAATATTATAATTAATGTAATGATTAAAAAAACTTCCATTCGAATTAGCTTAGGAATAGGTTTAATAGCATTAATATTATTACCTACACTTACATCTTGTTCTGCTCAAGCAACACAATATTATATGCCAATTACTGTTGCTAATCCGTTTAATAATATTGCTTCATCAAATCAAACTGATGGACAAAAATTATTACATAAGAAAGATGGTAATCAAATTAATGCATATGATAAAGATTCATATACTCAAGATCAATTTGCAAAATATTTACCAAAAAAATACATATTCCAAAAAACTGATGCTAGTAATTATTTCAATTCTTTTGCTTATGCATCAATGCAAAATGTTAATGACATTGCCAATACTACTGTTGATTCAGTTAAAGATGATGACATTACACTTTATGAACCAAAATGGCAAAATACTTTTGTTCGTAATGAAGATTTAAATAATTCTCATATGAATTGATTACATGAAAAAAATATATATTCATTAAGAAATTACAATATTCAACAATTAAGTAGTTATGGCATTTCTAATATTGCCAAAACTATTGCTGCTGATATTCAATCATTATGAAGTTTTATTTCTCAACCAGGTATAATTTTTGGAGAACACCAAAAAGAATGATTTGAAAAATTTGCAAATTGAAATATTTTAAGTGATGGATTAAAAGATCAAAATAACAGTCATCATTTTTATGAATTTTTATTTGATTTAAATAATGTTGCTCGTAGTGGTAATTCACAATTATATTTTGATGTTTCAGATATTGATTTTTCTTTTGCAAGTAATTTGTTTGGTCCTGGACCATTGATCACTGATACATCTGATATAAATTTTGATGGTGCTTCGCCAGCTTCAGGTTATGATCTAATAAAACAATGTGGTGATTTTAAAAAAAGTGTTGGTGATGTGCCTAATTGAAATTCAGATTATGCTATTGTAACTAAAATTGATGATGGCAATCGATTAGATGGATTTAGACCTGTCCCTATTTTAATACACCCAAAAAATATAAAATTTTCTTATTACAATTCACGTAATGTTAATTCTTTTTTTAACAGTGAATGAAAAAATAACAATTTAAATGATATTAAAAATCAAATTTCCAAAAATCATTCTTGAGAAAATATCTATAAAAAAACTGGAACAAGAGATATCAATTCTAATGTTCAAAATACATCATTTAATTTAAAATTTAGTGATGAAAAAATTGCATCTATAAATTCTACATATTTGGATTTTGGTATGAAAAAGATTTTAGATGGTAATATTGCACATAATAATGATTTCATTGCTTTAGCTAATTACGTTCCATATAGATTTAGTGAGAATAAGGGAAATGATTATGATAATGTAATTCCTCTTTTTTCTAGTATTACAAGTATTTACCCAATTACATTACTTTTTGATGACACTGGTGGAATTGATACAAATGTTTTTGATAAAAGAATTGTAGAAGCTACTGAGGTTCCCACTAATGCTCCTGAACAAGATTTACCATCTGTGCATACTAATGGTGCTCATTTTAAAATTGGTGACACAATTAAAAGTACTAATGAAGAACATTTTTTAACATGTGTTGGAATTAAAGACAATAAACCAATCTGAGACAAAAAGAACAGTGAATTAAATTGAGTAGAAAAAAACAAATTTAAAATATATCTTTCTGCAAACAATATGTATGAAAAATTTAATAATACTTTTGTAAAAAAATATACAAAAGTTGTTAAAACAACTGAAGCACCTTTGACAGAAGAACTATATTGAACAAAATATTTTAGTAATTTTTTTGTTAATGCAGCTAATAATTTTACTGATAAAATAATTAAAGGTGAAAAATAAAAATAAAAAAATTTTAATATTTGGTGATAATCATGGGTTGATCAATAATATTGAAAAGATCAAATCATTAGAAAAACCAGACATCACTATTCACACAGGGGATTTCAATAATTGAAATGGTGAACCAAATAATTATGACATTAATTATTTAGAAAATAATTTTGATTATTATGTTTTTGGCAATCATAATATTGAAGGTAAAACAGTAAAAAATTTTGAAAATGTGGATAAATATAGAGAATATATGGTTAATATTAACCATATTGAATATTTTTTAAAAAAAGATATTAAGCTATTCAAGATTAATAATTTTAATTTTTTATTAATGCATAGTTTTAATTTTGATGAAAATTTAATCACACATTATGGCAGAATCAAATATTCATTTGAATTTGATAAAGAAAAATGATATAAAGAAATTTCTAATATAGTTAAAGAACATAATATTGATTATATTATTTCAGGCCACACACATGTTCCAGAAATTATCAAATTTGAAACTTGTCAAGTTTTAAATCCAGGAAGCATTGAATTTCCTTTTCAAGAAAATAAAAAACCAAGTTATATTATTATGGAAATTAATGATAAAGAAGTTAAAATAAATAAAAAATTTATTTAATTAACAAAATGTTAAAATAGCTTCTTCAGTGTTGTCCCCAGCTCTTGCACCTAATTTTAATACCTTTGTATAACCACCATTTCTAGCAGCATATTTTTTAGCTGCCATATCAACAACTTTTCTCATTAATTCAACAGCTGTTTTATTATTAACATCAATTAAAATAGATAAAATTAAACGTTTATTAGCTAAAGTTGGAGTTTTAGCAAGATTTACAACATAGTCAAGATGTCTTGAAGTTTCTTTAGCTTTTGCATAAGTAGTAACAATCTTATCATTTGCAATAGCAGAGGAAATTTGTTGACGAGTAACCATTTTTCTTCAATTAGTAGTCTTACCAGGTTTATTGATGTATGACATATATTATTATTATATTAACATATATTAAAAATGTGGCAATAATTAGGAAATATTAGAAATAAATGTATTTTATACACAATTTGAATTGCACAAAAGTGCAATTTTGCAAATAAATTATTTGTTATGACCAGAGCATAACATTAATATACCAGCAATAAAATTTAGGAAAAATAATGATAAAATGCCCAATGCAACATGTGATTCATGATCAGTGATGGAATCTTTAAATCTCCTAACCATAGGGATTGTTCAAATCAATGGTATTAAAGCAAATGCAGAAAGAATACATCCAATGAAAGCAAATCAATAAGCAACTTTTCTCATATACAAATCAATTATATAATTTTTAATGTATTTTCAAAATATTAGTTTACATATTTTTCAAATATTTAGAAATATCAACATTAAATACAACAGGATTAAAATACAATTTTATGAATAAATTTATGGTAACATAACAAAATATATATAATATTAGCATCATTGCTATGAAAAAGAATATTGCAATTTTAATTGATTCATCTACAACAATAAATGAAGAATTTGCAAGATTAAATGATATTCACATGGTGCCAATGCAATTAATTGATTCAAATGGCAAAACATATGCTGATGATGGCAAAGAAATTACACAAAAGCAATTATTTCAAGAAATTGCCAATAACAGAATTTTTAAATCATCTGTTACTAATTTAGGACTTTTAATGGCCAAAGTAGAAGAATTGTTTGAACAATATGAAAATGTTATTTTTTTACCAATTTCACCAGAGTTATCAGGTAATTACAATCAAGCAGTTAATTTGATTAAACCTGAGTTTAAAAATTTCTTTGTGGTTAAAAACAACACAATTGCTGTTATGACAGAATATGCCATTCATAAACTTATTGATTTATTAAAAACAAACAAAATTGAGGATGCAATTGTTAAAATTGAAAAATGAATGAGTGTTAATGAGACAATTTTATTCTTCCCCTCTACATTAGAAGGTTTAATCAAAGGTGGTAGAATTTCAAAATTTAAAGGTTTGTTAGCAAATATTTTAAGAAAAAGACCAATCTTAGTAATTAAAGATGGTGGTATTGAAAAAGAAGATATAACAAGTAATTTTAAATCAGCAGTTGATAAGATGTTTGAATCAATTGCTAAAAAATTTGGTTCAATTAAAAGTGTTAAAAAATTTGCTATTTTGGTCACTGAAACAACAAATAGTGAGATATTAGACTACATTTATACTAATATTGCTAATAAAACAAATGTTAAAAAGTCTGATATATTTGTCAGACAAGTGCCAAGTGTTTTATTAGTTCATACTTGAGATGGTGTATTTGCAATTGGTGCAGTAGGGAACAATGACGAATAATAAGCTTGCATTAATTATTGATTCTTCAGCAACATATAACAAAGAATTTTATGAGGAAAATAATGTATTTTGTATTCCATTACAATTAATAGATTCTAATAATAAATCATACAATGATGATAATATTGATATTTCACAAGAGGAAATGTTAAGCCAAATAAATAAAGGTTTGTATTTCAAAACTTCTTTATCTAATCCTGGAGAAATGTACAATATGGTTGAAGATTTGTGTTCAAAATTTGAAAATGTTGTTTTCTTTCCTGTGGCTTATGGTATATCAGGACAATACAATCAAGTTGTAAATTTAATTAAACCTGATTTTAATAATTTTCATGTTGTTAAAAACTCTAGTTGTGCTTTTGCAACAGAGGCTGCTATTGCCAAATTTATTGAAATAACAAAAACTTCTAGTATTGAAGCTTCAATTTCTTTTATTGAACAATGAATCGAAAATGAAACTGGTGTATATGTTTTTCCAGAACATGTCACTGGATTAATCAAAAGTGGTAGAATTTCTTCAATGAAAGGTATGATAGCAAATTTGTTAAAAATTAAACCAATCATTACTTTAAGAAATAGTACTATTGATAAAGTAGATATTGCTAAAAGCTATACTTCAGCAACTGAAAAAATATTAAATTTTCTTAAATTAAAATTTGAAAAAATTAAAAAACCAATTAGTAAGATAGTAATTTTAATTACTAATACCACACCAAAAGAAAAAATAGAGTTTATTAAAGATTCTATTACCCAAAAATTTTCTTTTATTAAGTCTAAAATTCTTATTAGAATAATTCCTAATGTATTTTTAGTTCATACTTGAGATGGTGTATTTGCTATACAAGCAACTGCTGAATAAAATGTATCTTATTGGCAAAAAAGCTTTTATTGATAATTTAAGTAAAATTACAAAAGTGGAAATTAGTAAAAGCAATAAATCTTTAATTAATACCTTAAAAGAAAATAATATTCAATTTGAAATCAAAGATGAAAATTATTTTAATAAAAAATTCCCTAATATTAATCATCAATTTATCATTAGTTACATTGAGAAAGAAATATTAAGTTTAGAAGACTTAATTTCTTTGACTAATAAAAATGATAAAGTGACAATAATAATGTTAGATGAAATTAATGATCCATTCAATTTTGGTAATATTATTAGATCTGCTGAAGCATTTGGTGTAATAGCAATAATATATAAAGGAAATAATCAAGTACAAATAAATGATACTGTTATTAAAGCTTCTACTGGTGCAATTAGTAACATACACATGATTAAAGTTAATAACCTTTCTAATGCCTTAGAAATACTCAAAACAAATGGGTTTTGGATATATGCTACAACTTTAGCAAATGATTCAGTTGACTATACCAAAATTGATTATGAAAATAAAAGCATAATCATTTTTGGTAATGAAAACAAAGGCATTTCACCTTTAATTGCATCAAAAAGTGATTTTAGAATTAAAATACCAATGCATGGTAGCGTGCAATCGTTAAATGTTGGTACAAGTGTTGGTATTGTATTAGCTTGAATCAAGAAAGAAGGCTAATTATTTATTAATCATTTCATAATTAACCTTAAATAAGCTAGAATTTACAAATTTTTCATACAAATAATTATGACATCGTAAAATATCTATCTCAGCATTATTTGTTAAAAAATTATTTTTTATGCTCACTGTTTCAACAAAATTATCGAAAGTAGTATCTTTATTGATTGCAAATATTTTGTGCATATCATTAAAAAAATATTTTTTGTAATATTCGAAAGCAAATTCCAAGACATCCTCCATAGGTACAATTTTTTGTGGAACACAATTAATTAAAGATAAAATATACCCTTCTTTAATATCATTCACATTTTTTGACATAATACCGGGTGTATCATAAATAGAAAATGTGTCATTAATTTTTATTAATGAATTGTGCCTAGTAACACCTGGTTTATTGGAAACTTCAGTTTTATTTCTTCCAAGCAACAAATTAATTAATGTTGATTTGCCTAAATTTGGCAATCCTATAATCATACAGTGAAAATGAGGTTTCAATAAACCTTTTTCCTTTAAATGAACAATTTTTTCTTTCATTAAATTATTCATTGCAGTGATAACAATTCTTTTAACATTATTGTCTAATTTACTAACATAAATGATATTTTCATCACGTTTAGCAATACTTAAATCAGATTTCATTGCAATATTAATTGTTGGTTTGTTGAAATTTTTAATTAATTCCTTATTTGATGAAATTTCAATTGCCCTAGCATCTAATACTTGAATTACTAAATCAACCTTTTTGGTTGATAAAATATTATTTAAGGCCTTGGCCATGTGGCCAGGAAATCAATTAATTTTATTCATAGTGGCTAACTATTCTCAAAATCTGTTTTTTTCAATAATTGCTCAAGAATCAAAACCAACTGAAATTAAAATAACTACAAGCGATAAAAGAATTGTACCAAATAATCAATAATGAAACATTTTATTTTTAATAACACCATTAATACCAACAATAAATGAAGTTAATAAGAAAATAAATGGTAAGCATAACAAACCATAACATACATAATTCATATATTGTGCAGCAATTACAACTGATGATGAAATAAAACCAGTTTTAAATAAATGACCAGAAAGTGCTCTATTCCCAAAAATCATCATTGGCACACTTAAACCAACAATAACAACAATTGCACTAAAAGCAACTATTCAAACTAACCATGCTTTTTTATTTAAAATATTTTCAGCTCAAATTCCAAAATTTGTTTTAGCACTTTTTGCTTTTTTAGTAATTTTGTTAAATTTTTCAAAATTAATCTTTTTGTCCTTCTCTGTAATTTTTGTATCTAATTTTTTTGCAATCTCATCTAATTGTTTATGAGTTTCAAATTCTTCTTCTACATCAGCTGGTCTAGAATTTTCAGCAAATGCACCCAATGAAGTATTAATATCAAAACCAGATTTTTGCTTATTATTAGTTAATGGATCCTTATTATCAGCCATATGTTTATTATATTTATATTATTATTTCATAATAAGATAATAATATTATTTTTTGATTTTTTTAAACAATTCTTCTATTTTTTCAGCGTTTTCGATAGAATTATCTTTTTTAAAGACAATATCAGGTATTTTATAAAAGCTAAGTTGCTTTGCTAATAAAGATTTAAAAATACCTTTATTTTTATTCAAATATTCAACAATTTCTGCAACTTTTTCTAATTTTCAATGTGTAATATAAACTGCACAATAATATTTTCCTCTACTTAAATCTACATAGGTAATTGAAAAATCTTTCATTTTGGGATCATCGAGTTGATTTTTTATAATGTAGTTTAATGCATTTAGGATTAGCGACTCATTACGATTTTTATTAACACTATTTTGCATGGTAATATTATAATATTAGCGCCATGATTAATAGTGAAAAATATAAGTATATTATTAATAACGCTGATATTGTTAAAACAATATCAGACTTTGTCCAATTAAAGAAAAAATCAAACAATTTTTGAGGTAAATGTCCTTTTCATGATGACCATAATGATTCTTTTTCTGTGAACTTAGAAAAGAAAATTTGAAAATGCTGAAGTGAAAATATCGGTGGCAATGTCATTGATTTTATTATGAAAAAAACAGGAAAAAGTGAGTTTGAAGCAATTAAATACATTGCTGAAAAAAATAATATCGATATTAAAAACATTTTTAACAAAAATGAATATGATACAATTAATGCCAATGCTGCTTTGTATAAAGTAAATGAAAAAGCTAATTTTGTTTATACAAGTTTGCTTTATAACCCAGAAAATGTTCAATATTTAGAATATTTATACAAGCGTAAATTTAGTGATGAATTAATTAAAAAATTTGGCATTGGTTATAGTGGTGAAGGTAATCTTGTGCCAGAATTGCTAATGAGTGATAATTTTAAAATTACAAAAAAACAATTAATTGAAGTTGGCATAATGAATATTAAAGATAATGGTTATGAAAGTGTTTTATTGCGTAACAGAGTTACTTTTCCAATTAAAGATGAAAATGGCAATATTGTTGCTTTTTCAGGAAGAATAATTGTTTCCAATGAGAAAGATGTGAAATATTTGCATTCCTTGGAAACAAAAATATTTTCCAAATCTAAAATATTATTCAATTTACATAATGTTTTAGCCCTAAAAGAAGATAAAAAATTAATTATTTGTGAGGGATATATGGATGTTATTGGTTTTTATAGAGCAGGGGTAGAAAATGTTGTAGCTACAATGGGAACTGCTCTAACAGAAAATCATATTTCATTGATTAAAAAATACAAAACATTAATTTTATCTTTTGATAAAGATGATGCTGGTATTAATGCTGTTATTTCTAACGCAAGGAAATTAATCAAATTACAATTTGATGTCTGAGTAATTGGTGATTTTAGAGGATGTAAGGATGTAGATGAATTAGAACTAAAATATGGTAAAGAAAGTGTTTTAGAAGCATTAGATACTAAAACAGATTATATCACTTTCTTTATTAAAAATTGTTTTAAAAACATCAAGACAAAAGAAGATATTTTCAATGCAGTTAATGAGTGTATAGAAGAAATCAAAAATTATGCTAATTTTGTATACAAGGATGAAAATATTGCTCTCTTAGCAAGATTATCTAAAATTGATGTAAATTCAATTAGGGCTAGAATAGGATTAGAAGCAATAACAAACACAACTGTGGCAGTAGATGTGCCAACTGCAGCACCTCAATCAACTATTAAGAATGAAGATTCTAAAAAACCCACACAGGTTATTAAAAAACAAAATGAAGAAAATAAGAAACCACTATCAGAATTAGAAATATTGCTTAAACCAATTGAAAATCATTTAATGAAAATTATTGTTTTGGCTATCAATTATCCACAATATATTGAAGAATTACAACAAATTTCTTATGATATAATCATTAAATATTTACCAATTGAAGTTGGTTTAATAAAAAAATTGCTTTTGTCTCATTGAGAAGAAACAGTTCCTATTTATGATGAAAAAGAAAAAGAATTGATTGAGAAAAACAAAGCACTTAAAGATTTATTAAACCACAAAAATGCTAAAAAAAATTTAATGAATAATATTGAAGGATTATTGCATTGTAAAAAAATGCTTGAAATTAAATTACGAATCATGAATATAGCCGATGATCCTCAAGAATATATTAAAATATATGATAATGTTACAAATTATAATTTAGAAACAAAAAAGATCAAAACTCAAAAGCTAAACACCAAGTAAAAAAGTATTTGTTGGGTTAGATTTTAATATTTTTTTAATTTTTTTAACAAAAATATCACTGTTTTCTATTGATTCAATTGATGTATTTATTACATCTTTTAAATTATTTATTTCAAAATTTGAAATAAAAACAATTGGTAAATTTTTAGCATTTCTTAAATCGATAATTTCCACAATTTTTTCATAAGCAAATTTAGGTATTGTGCTACCTAATTCGTCAATGAATAATACATCACAATTTTCAATTAAGCTTAAATTTTTCTCAGCACTTTCGTGATTATTATAAGAAAGAAGAGAATTAATTCGATTAGCAAAAATGTAGCATATACTTTTTTGTAATTTAGATACAATTTCATTAGCATATGATACACAAAGCGATGTTTTCCATGTAGCTACATCACCATGAATATAATAACTTTTATTAATATTTTCAGTTTTAATATTGTTTAAAAATTCCTTATATAAAACTTTTTGACTGATGCATTCAAACTCAGAAAAAGTTTCTTTATCTAATTTTTGTTCTAGCAAATTATCAGTAAATTGGCGAATGAAGTATAAAGATGCACGGTATTTTGGACATTCATAAGAAACTAAAATTAGTTTACCAGTTTCATTTCTAATTAATTTTTGGTGTACACCACCACAAGGACACTTTTTGGCTGAAGCATTACATGCATCATCATTTTCAATTATTCCTTCAATAACAAAAAAATTGTCATCAATTTCAATATCTGTCAAATTTAAATCCTTAAAAAGTGGATGTTTTTTAATTTCTTCTTGATTAATCATTACTAATTAATTTATAAGTCATTTTTTATCTTAAAACCTTTTTTTTCTTTATTAAAGCTATTAAATTGTTGTTTTTGTTCAAAATTATGATTATTAAAACCTCCACTAGTTTGAGATTTAATACTATTTTCTTGTCTCCTCATAAAAGCAGTGTTCAAATGTGTTCAAATTTTTTCTGCAGAGTTTAATTTTTTAATTTTGGCAGTTTCCAATATTTTTTTAGCATAAATAATAAATCTGCTTGTTGCTGCTGAACCTATTACTAATGTTGTATAATCAAAAATAATATTTATTACAACAGAACACAAACCATATTCTGATATTGAATTAATAAACATTAATTGTTCATCATCTAGTTCATCATTTACTAAATCATTATAAAATTCATAAGATGAATAATTTATATAATTTTGAAATTTATCATCATCTTTAGCTTCCATATATGATTTATTAATGATTAATTCATCAATATTTCTTGAAATAATAATTTTTTGTGGTAATTTAGCATTAATATTTTTAATTTTAGCAATTTTAGCTAATTCAGTATACAATTTAGTGTTATTAATAAAGAAATCACTTTTGATCTTTTCTAACGAATGTTCTAAGGCATTTTTAATTTCTTCATGATTAAAATCAAAAGTTAAATAAAATGAATTTATTGTATTTTTATGTAAATTTGATAAAATTATTGTTGAAGATGTAATTCTGTTTAAAAATGCTACAATGACATCAAAATCTAATGTGTTATAGTTATTAAAACCTAAATCATTCATTAATTCTGTTTGTTTTCAAATAGAATTAGTTTTTTCAGTTTGTGAATATAAAGTTACTAATTCTTCCATTCTTTCATCACCAACAGCCATTAAAAGCATTTTTTTGAAATTATTGATAAAGAAAGAGTCAAAATCTGGTAAAGGCAAAAATTTTATATATCATACATTTTCATTATTCTTATCTACACCTACATTAACAAGTTTAAATAAACTTAACATTTTTAAGAATATTTTAAATCTTTCATAATTTTTGATACCTAAAACATTCAAAACTTCTTCAAGTTCAATTGAAGAATTGTTTTTAATTATAGAAAAATTATAAAAAATACTATAAGTTTCTGCTAAATCGCTTAATAAGATCGCAAAGGTGTCATTAAAGTATTTTTGATTGTATTTATCATACTGATTTATAAATCGAATACTCAAACCCATATACATTTTATAAAATGATAGTTTATTTTTTTGTTTGAAGTTTTATTTTTTTTTCATTTCCCTATTTTAAAACTTACATTTTAAAAATAGCAGCTTTCTCCCTCTAAAATTATATTTTAAATTCAAAACTTACAAAAATGTAATATTTACAAAAGGTACTTTAAAAAGATATTTTTTATTTTTAAATGAATTTATATTATTGGTCAAAGGACTACCAAAATAATTAATTATTCAGCAGAAGAAGAACTTAAAGGATCAGGTAAAAATTTCTTTAATTTCTTCAAAATTGTAGGATTTTTTAATAAACGCATGGCCTTAGAATCAACTTGTCTAACATAATCCTTAGATTTTCCTAATTTACCAGCAATGCTTTCTAAACTCATTGGTTCAGAAAATTCTCCTAAACCAAATCTTAGACAAATAATGTTTTTTTGTTCTTCATCCAAATATTTATCCAAGATTTCATTTAATTCATCTGAAAGCTCTTGGTTAAATATTTTTTCATCAGCTGGAGTAAAAGCATCTTCCTTCAAAAAACCACTAAAACTATTTTCATCATCACTACTAATATTTTTGTCTAATGAAACAATATCAGTTGATATTTTTTTAATATCAGCAACTTTTTCAGCAGTAAAACCACTTTCTTTACCACCTAATAGATCGGAAATTTCTTGGTTTGTTGCACTTCGGCCATTTCTTTCTAAAAATTCTCTTTCAGCAAAATTAATTTTTTTAATTAAATCAGCCATATGGATTGGAATACGTACATATCTACCTTGATCAGCAATTGCTCTAGTAATAGATTGTCTGATTCATCAAGTAGCATATGTTGATAATTTAACACCTTTATCCAACTCAAATTTTTCCAATGATTTAATTAAGCCAGTTAAACCTTCATTAATTAAATCAGCCAAATCAACACCATTGTTGTTATAGTGTTTTGCTTGAGCAGTAACAAGACGCAAATTAGAAGTGATCAATTTGTCAAAAGCATACTTTTTTAATAAAGGATCTTCAGAAAAAAGCATTTTAGAATATTTATCTTCCTCATCTGGTTTTAACAATTTAGCCTTAGCAGATTGAAAAATAATTGTTTTAATAGAATTATTACAATCTCTAACATCAGCTAAATTAATTTCTTCAATATCTTCAGGGTCATCTTTAACATCAGTAACAACAACAAAGTTTTTCTTTAAGTCCTTAATTAATTTATTAGTTTGTTCATGAGTTAGTGTTGGATATAAAGATTGAATATAAATTAAACTAATTTTTAATTTGTTAACTTTGGCATAAGCCAAAGCCCAAACATAAATAGCTTTTAATTTAACAACTGAAATTGGTTTCATGTCATTAGAAATAGGTCTTTTAACATCAGGTTCAATAAAAGTTTCAACTTCTGCATTTTTGCCTTTCTTTTTTGATTTTACATCATCCACTGTTACATCCTTAATGCTTGTGGGTATAACAATGTTTTTAAGATTTGATTTTGGTTTGTTAACAATTTTTCTTGCCATTATATCTAACCTATATATTATAAATGTAATTACCTATTGGATTTTATAATTATTTGTTGTTTGTAAACAAACATAATTATTTTTTATATTTAAAAATTTTTCTTTTGATTCCAAAAATAGCATAGGGAACAGAATATTGATGTAAATTCTTTGGAAAATTAATTTTATAATTTTTCATTGTTTTTAACATTGTTGCAGTTGCCTCAATTCAAAATCTGTCAATTACTTTTTTTTCAGATTTTATTTTTGATTTATGATGAATAGTTTTTCAATATAAAATTAAAAAAGCATTGACAATTAAATATTCTACAATTATTTTGTTATCTTTTGTTAATTCAAAATAGTTCTTTTTATTTTGCAAAAAGAAAAAATTAGAAATACATCAATTAAAGGCCTTTGGGATACTGTGTAATAAGCTCAATTCAGTAATTGTATAACTTGTTGAACCTCTACGTACATTTCAATGATAATTAATTTTTTCATTGATTGTAATATTTTTGGTGTTTGAAAATAATAATGTAGTAGTAATATGATCATCTAATAATATAACTTTATAATTAGGAAAATCTAATTTATTAAAGATTGTTTGGAAAAAACTTGTTTTTATCATTAAATTTCAAATACTAAAGCCATTGTGGAAAATTACATTACTAAATTTTTTTTTATTTGTAAAATTAAATATATCAATTGGACTTTTTTTATTGTTCACTGTTCTTGTGAATTTGGAAACAACTAAATCTGAATCATCAACATTTTTAATATCAAAGATATTTTTTAAGCATTCTGGAAAATATGTGTCATCTAAGTCTAAAAATAACATTCATGTGGTTTCTACCCGCATGCCACATTCAAGACGGCTATAAAATGAACCTTTGTTTTCCCTTGTGATAATGGTTAATTTTTCCTCTGAAAGTTTTTTCTGTCAAAATGCTATTTTTTTTAATGTATCATCATTGGAACCATCATTACAAAAAATAATTTTAATTAAATTTTGATTGTAATCAATTCTCAAAATTGATTCAATACATTGATCAATTCATTGTGCATCATTAAAACAACACAAACAAAAAGTTACTGATCTTTCCATAAAGTAATTATAAAAATATCAATTTTATAACTAGATCAGGTGATTAAAATTACGTTACCTTCCCATCAAGTTTATGCTATTTTTAGCATTTAATTATAATTTTATTAAGGATGAAAAAATATTTTAGATGTCTTTTACCATTTTTATTCATTGCAACAGCAACTGCAATAACTCCTGTTTTAACTAGTTGTAGTGATAATAATGAATTCTTTTTAGATTCTGTTAATGGTATTCCTGCATATTTACAGTTGTATGCTACACCAGATAGAAAAGGTACTAAACATTCTACACAAGAAATGCAAGTTAAAACCAATACAGGTAGAATTTTAAGAAATGGTACAGATGTTAAATATAGTTATGAAATTTTGGGAGATTATAATAATGAATTATTTCAACGTAACATAGAGTTTTCTGAAGATACTGGTCAATTTAGTTGTTTAACTTCAATTCCTGAAATGTTTTCAATCAAATTGATTGCACATCAATTAGATGGTAATAAATTAACAGCATCAATAACACCAATTTTAAGAATTTCATATCCAACTATTGATGGTTATAATTGACAAGGTAGACATACAGGCACAATATCTACTGATTATCGCTCTACATACACTGATACTAAAGGGGAACAAGTTGTTGTATATGGTCCTAAGACTGGAAGAATGGAAAATAGTAATTTGAATTATACTGCTGCTAACCTTACAATACCAGGTAAAGTTTCAACAAAAAAGGAAATGGAGTTAACTGATTCTTTATATAATGTTGAAATAGGTAATTATGCATTTTATGGTGGTCATGCTGCAAGCACTAATGCTTTAAATTTACATGGTAAATTAACACTTGATTATGGTATTAAAAAAATTGGTGATGGTGCATTTTCTTTTTTAACGGGATTGGAAGAAGTGGAGTTACCACCAGATCTTACATGAATTGGTGAATATGCATTTGCTAGTGATAGAAATTTAAAAGAAATTGATATTCATAAAGATGTGGAGATTTTGAAACCAAATGCTTTTCGTGACTGTATAAAATTGGAAAAAGTGGATCTTGGTAATACAAAATTATCAACACTTAGCGAAGAAACATTTGCATATTGTACAAATTTAAAAGATGTTAATTTCTTAAATAGTAACATAATTTCTTTTGGAGAAAGAGCGTTTTTGGACTGCAAAAAATTAAAAAAAGTAATTTTCCCACATAAGTTTGCTTATTTAAACAAAGGTGTTTTTGGTGGTTGTGAAAGTTTAGAAGTACTTGATTTTTCAAAGCTTGAAAATTCAAATAATCTTAGTATAGATCCTGATGCATTTTGATTTAATAATGCAGAGGCTACTGTTACTGAAAACATTAAAAAAATTATATTTAATGCTTCTACAACTGAAATAAGTTTTAGCAATTCATTCTCTAAGCCACCATTTTTTAAACTAAAAAATTTTGGAGGTAGCGTTGTTGTCAGAAATGCTGAAGCATTGCCAGAAACTGAAAAAAGTAGTTTTTTGGGAAAAATGTTTGGTGAAGGAAATAATTGAAATATTGTTTCATCAACTTAATTTTCTTCTTTATATAATTACCATATGGAGGATAATTTTGAAATAAAAAAACCAAAATATGTACGAAAATATGATTTTTGTCGATATTTTTATAGAAATAAAGATGAATGGTTCTGACCTACTGATGCCATTAAATCAGTAATTGATTCATTAACTGCTAAATTACATCATGGAGAAGAAATTAGCTATGATGAAGATGAAGAATCAGAAGCAGTTGATACATATGAAGCATATAAAGAATTAGTGATTGTTGGTAAAATAGATTTAGGATATGATATCAATGAAGATTCAGATCCTAAAATTATTGAAGGTAATAAAATTGATGCAGCATCTATTAAATATGTACAAAGTCTCTATGATAATTGCAAATTAACACCAACATATTCTCCAGAAGATGTTTTAGATTTATTAAAAAACAAAGATAATTTTATTTTAATGTATCCAACTTTTATATATAAAGATATTGCCATTGCCCGACCAGATTTTATAGTTAAACAAAATAATAAAATATATTTAATTGAAACAAAAGGTACTTCTACCATTAAACAGAGTCATTTAATGGATATTGGATTCCAAGCAAATGTTGTTAATTGAAATTTAAACAAATTGGATTTATATATTGAAGAATATTATATTTGTTTGGTTAAATATTGCCTAGCTAAAAAAAATGAAGTGCCACTAACTTTAACAAAGTTTGCCACAATTTCTAAAACTGGAAATAATGCTATTTCAACTGATGTTCCAGAATATTCAGAGGAATATATTACTAAAAAAAGTTTGGTAAAAACTGCTCATTTTCATGGTTTAAAATTAAAAGAAGGTTTCACATACAAGGAGATTATTGAGAATGAAAATTTTATTCCCAAATATCTGTTAGATCGAAGTAAGGATAATAAAATTAAAGACAAAGAACAATACCGTTTAGATTTATTTAATAAATACATTAAAAATACTGAAAATTTTGATAAGATTATTATGGAATTAAAGAATCATAAAATTGATTACAATCCACAATTCATTCCTCTTTGTGATAAAGAACAATATCGTAGTTATAAAAGTATTTTTAAGGATGTTGATTATTGGTTAAGTTTGAGAGAATATTATTTTGCTAACCCCAATTATCCACAATTTCATTTTTCTGGTAAGATTAAAACTTATGAAGAATGTTTTAATGCTTGAAAAAATAATTTAACATATGATGAAATATTGGATCAAATTCCAACTATAGAAAGCAATCAAAATGGCAAATATTTTAAATTATTTAAATCTTTTAAACAGAAAAATTTTAAGTTTGGATATTTATCTGAACAAGCGACAGATTCAATTGCTAAATTTCATTCTACAGTGCGAAAAAAAGTTTATTTTGATTTTGAATCAATTAATTTAGCAGTTAGGGTAATTGATGATACATTACCTTTTATGCAAACTTGTTACCAAGTATCAGTAATATTTGACCATGGAGATAAAAGATATGTGAAAAAAAATGGTTTAAGTGGATGTGACAACATTGTTATCGATCCATTGACTATGCAATTGGATTCTTACAAGGAAATTATTGATGCAATATTACCATTTGATAAATATGAAGATCTTAAAAAAAATGATGAATATACATACATTGTTTACAATATTGGTTTTGAAAGATCAAGATTAAATGAAATTGCCCATTTATTTAAGAAAATAAATGATATAGAATATTACAATAAAGCTCACACAATTATTAATCATTTATTTGATTTAGCAGATTTTTTTAATTTAGAAAATCCTTCTTCTATTGCTATAGAAGAATTAAAAGGTTTTTATTCAATTAAAAAAGTTTTGAAATTAATTGAACATGCAGATAGTGAAATATTCAATGAAGTTGGTTGTAAGGATTATAAAAAATTGGATCAAATTCAAAATGGTGCGCTAGCACAAAAATATGCAACCAAAAGATTTTGAAACTTATTATCAGAGCAAGAGTGAAAAACAATTAATAATAATCTGAAAATTTATTGTGAAAATGATGTTAGAGCAATGATTGCTGTTGAATATTTTGCAATCAATATTATTACTGGAAAATATAAATTATAAATCTCTTTTATTTTCATAAATATATTTAATAGTTGGAAAACGAAGTGATAAACTACCTTTATCATCAACTGTTTCCTCAAAAAATTGGATTGTTACTTCCTTTCCAATGATAAGATTAGGATTTTTAAATCATTCTAATCTTTGCTGATTATCCATACCACTACCCACATTTACTTTAAAACCTTTGTGGTATATTATTAATGATGCAACACATTCTTTTTCCACCATTATTCCATTTATAAGAAATGGTTTAGTACCAAATTCTACTCCTTCAACAATGTATTCAGCATCATTAAACATTTTGCATTTGATTAAATCAAATGTTCGTTTACCTTCATATTTTGAATCCAAATCCCTTAACATCAAACCTTCTCATTGTTTTTGTTTTGCAATTTCACTTCATTGTGTGAAATCTTGATCACTACCATTTAATTTATGTCTAATTAATTTTATGTGATTAAATTTATTTTTGTTGACTAAATCTGCTAATTTATTAAATCTACTGGAATATGTTTCATCTGAAACTGTAGCATTAAAATCTTCGTATTTAATCATATCAAATACAACAAAAACAAATTCTTTTATTTGATAATTTTTCCTAGCAATTTGTTTCATAATAGACTGAAAATTTTCTAAACCGTTTTCATCTATGACACATAATTCTCCATCTAAAACATATTTGTTTTTGATGTCTGCTTTTTCAATATCAGTTTTTAATGCTTCAACGGTGTGAAACATTTTTCCTTTCCTAGAATAAAAATTGATACCAAAATCATTATGAATAGCAATGCAACGACAACCATCAAGTTTTTGCATTATTGAATAATTTTTTTTACTAAAATCTATTTTGTGTGTACGAGATTCATTTGCAAAATTAAATGTTTCTGCTAGAGCAACTTCAAATTGTTTAATAGTTTGAGGAACTGCTCGATTAATTAATGCTACACCGACATTAATTTTTAAATCTTTATTAATAATTTTGTAAATTAACTCTTCATAATTTAAATCAATATCTTTTGCATATTTAATAAAATTATTGACAAAATATATAGCATCATATCCAGTCTTTTCTCGTTTTGAAATGACATCCAAAACTTTAAAAATGTCAGTTACTTCATCAGTATCTGAAAGTAAATTAGCATCATCGTTATAATGCTTTTTTAAATTTGCGTCAGTTACTCAATAATTAATTTCATAATCATAAATGTAATACATTCATTTTTTGAATAATTCATTTTCCAAGTCATAATATTTTTTTAGTATTTCAACCTTCTGAATTTGTGAATTAGTGGCTGAAAGTTCAACAACTAAATTATATAGATAATTTAATTTTTTTATTTCTTCATTCATTGAAATAATTATATAATATCACTATATGGCAAAAGCTACAAAAAAAGTTATCACTAAAAAAACTGCAACTAAAAAAACATCTGCTCCTGCTACTAAAAAAGCCACAAAGCCTGTTATTGCAATGAAACCAATTTCTAAACCAGTTGCTAAAACAATGCCTGCTTCTATTCCTGAATTTGCACATCTTGATAAAGCTTTTCAACCTGCAGTGTTATTAGCACCAAATCAAGAATTACCTACACCTGAACAAGATAAAGAATACAACAAACCTGTTGTCCCTACACCTGCTAAAACTGTTAAACTTGATAATAAATCTACAAGTTTAGATGCAACAAAGAAAGTGAATCATGCAATTAATGTTAGCAAAAAAGAAAATGCTACAAATGAAAAACAAAAAACTAGCAAATTTCCTAATATTCATGATCACCACCATCATAATTTAGTTGTTTCAATCTTGTTATATATTGTTTCATTTATCTTTGCTTGCATTGCAATTGGTTTTGCTTTGGTTGTTTTAAAAAATGATGCTTTTAGTTTTGATGGTAGTAATATTCCTGGTTATGAAGAAGATATAGTTCTGACACTATTTTTAAATGGTTTTTTAATTGCAATTGCTTTAACTGGTTGTTTTGTTTCGTATAAAGGTGCAGTATATCATTCAAAAAAAGTTCATAAAGATATTCATGCTTAATAATTTCTAAAAACATGGACTTTTCAAAAGAGTTTGGTGTTAAAACAAGTTGAAACTGATTATTTAATAAATTTATTTCAGAGCATCCTAATGATTGAAATAAAATTCAAAACATATTGGAGAATAATAATTTTCTTCCAACCAAAGAAAATGTATTTAGATGTTTTAAATATTTTGAAATAGAAGAAACTAGGATAGTAATATTAGGACAAGATCCTTATCCTAATAAAATAGATGCTTGTGGTTTATCTTTCTCTGTGGAAAGAAATAATAAACTTCCCAAATCATTAAACAATATTTTTGCCGAATTACAAAGAGATAAAAATATTATCAAAAAAGATGGCGATTTAAAGCCTTGAGCAGAACAAGGAGTATTGTTGCTTAATACTTTACTAACTTTTGATACAGATGCCCAAAAAGGCAATAAAGAATGAAAGAAATTTACCGAATTTATTTTAAACAATTTAAATTCTGATACTTTATTTGTTTGTTTTGGTTTAAATGCAATATCTGTTTGTATGGATAAAAAAAATAAAATATGTACATCTCACCCTTCTCCATTAGGTTTTAAAAAAGAAGGTAAAAATTTTATTCCTTTTTATAATTCAAAAGTTTTTAGTAAAATTAATGAATATTTAAAAAGCATTAATAAACATGAAATTAATTGATAAAGATTTAAAGATTTATATCTTTAAAAATAAATATTTAAATTACTATTTAAAAAAAGAAAATTTAATTAATAGGCAATATGATGAAAATAATAAACCTTTTGTAAAAGGAATAAATTTTTCTATTTCTCATTCTAAAAAATATTCTGCCTTGATTATTTCTAAAAAATATAATGTGGGAATTGATATTTTAGAAAAAAATAGACAAATTAAAAATTTTAATTTAATTATTAAAGATTGAAATGAAAAACCTAAAACTAATAAAAAATTTATTAAATTATGAACTATTAAAGAAAGTGTTATTAAAATTTATTCTAATAATACATTAAGAAATATTAATAATGTTAATGTATTTAAAAAATTTTGCATTTATAATAAACAAAAAATATACTACAAAACTATCAAAAACAAACACATAATTTGCACTTATTCTTATTTTAAAAAATAAATAATTATTTTTTATTGCTAGCTGCTTTTACAAAACCATTAAAAGGTCCAACATTTTTAATATTTGGTTTAATGCTAAATTCTGGGTGGAATTGACAACCAAAAAAGAATGGATGGTTTGCCAATTCAATCATTTCAGCAGTTTTATGACTGTCAGAAGATATTGCAGAAATGTTATAACCTTTCTTTAAAAACTCAGCAGTATAAGCATTGTTAAATTCCCATCTATGTCTATGTCTTTCATAAGCAATATTTGCACCATATAATTTGTAAGCTAATGATTTTTTATCATTAATCATACATTTTTCTTCCCCTAATCTCATTCTACCATCAATATAATCAAACATTGGGTGTTTAGTATTTGGTTCAATTTCAGTTGTATTTGCATCTTTATAGCCTAACACATTTCTAGCAAATTCAATGGTAGCCAATTGCATACCATAACAAATACCCAAATAAGGTATTTTGTTATTTCTTGCATATTCAATTGCTAATAAAATTCCATCAGTGCCTCTGCTACCAAATCCACCTGGCACTAAAATACCATCAATGTTCTTAAATGTTGTTACAAGATTCTTTTTAGTAATAAAATCAGATTGAATTCAATGTATTTTAACATTAACATTGTTATCTCAACCACTGATTCGTAAAGCTTCAATTACTGATGCATAAGCATCATGTAATTCAATGTATTTACCAACTAATGCAATATTAACTACCTTATTAATTTTTTTAATTTTATCAATATATGCATTTCATTTATTAATATTTAATTTAGGATTTAATTTAATATTAAAATATTTATAAATTGCTTTATGGATATTTTGTTTATATAATTCGGAAGGTAAATAATATACACTTTCCAATGTTTTGTTAATAAAAACATATTCTTCAGGTATGTAACAATGACAAGACATTTTAGTAATAACATCTTCTGTGATGTCAACATCACTACGTAATACTACCATTTCTGCTTGTATCCCTAATTTACATAATTCACGATATGCATGTTGTGTTGGTTTTGTTTTTAATTCACCAGTGGTTCCGCCTAAAGAAATTAATGGTGCACACAAAATTGGTAAAAATCTTTCTCTACCAATTTCCTTTTTTATTTCACACAATGATTCAATCATTGCTAATGATTCCATATCACCAATTGTACCACCAATTTCGATTATTAGATAATCTGATTTTTCATTTTTGATAATATTGTAAATTTTTTCCTTAATTAAACCAGTAACATGTGGTACTACTTGTACTGTTTTACCCCCATATCCACCACTACGTTCTTTATTGATAATTTCTTGATAAATTTTACCTGAAGTTATGTAATTTTCATAACTCATTTTAATCCCACCAATTCTTTCATAGCTCCCTAAATCCAAATCTGTTTCACCTTTATCATATGTCACATATACTTCACCATGTTGGTATGGTGACATTAATCCTGGATTAACATTTAAATATGGTTCAAGTTTGGCCATTGATACCTTATTGCCTAATTCAGTTAATATACGTGTGATTGATGATGCTAAAACACCTTTGCCTAATGATGAGTAAACTCCTCCAAAAACACAAATTATTTTAGTATTCATTTAATATTTCTATTATAGTGGATGAATAATATTTTCATATTTAATTTTTTCTTATTAATTGTTAATTAATAAAATTATGGAATTATTTATAAAATGAAATTAATTCATCAAAACTTATTTTAATTCCTGCACTAAATAGTTTTTCCTTTTGTCTATCGTATAAATTTCGCAAAATGCATTTTTTAACTTCCGTATTGCCGAAATGAATTGCTCTATGACAATTTGGGCATATACATACTATATTTTCTTCTCTATCTAAACGAGAACCGAATTTTTCGGATATATATTTACTATTTTCGATCGTACAAGGAATTAAATGATGTCCTTCCATATATTCGACATTTTTATTAGTGAAAAATGTTTTGTGAGTTTCGTCACATAAACATGAATATTTATTATCAACGAGAACTTTTTTAGCAATACTAGCATTTCTTTTTATTACGATAATACCACTTGTTTTAATTTTATCGTCATATGGAATAGAATTGTATTCTTGTGCGAATTTTTCTGTTGCCGGATATTCATTTTGTATTTCAAATTGTTCATCGTTTATATATTGATCTTCAGCTACAAGAAATTGCTTTATCATTGTTCCAATTTGTTCAAATGTATAGTTATCAAATTCTTTTTTATATTCCGCAACTTTAGGCACAGGTATTTTTTTATTGTACCCAACTCTTTGTCTATAATCAGTAGATAGAAGAGCATCAAATTCATCCCTACGACGGCTAATCGAAGTAGGTGAAATATTCAATTTACTTCCAATTTTTTTAAATGCTTCATTTGCAGTTTTTAAACCCAAAAATTCAAGTGCTTTTTGATTTTGTTTAGAATTTCATTTAGACATGAAATATGCAAATAAATTACCATTGTAATTAATTTTATTAAACATATATTTAAGATAATTATAAAAAAATCAGTTTTTTATAAACAACTCCCAAATACATAAAATAGGATATTAAATTTTATACAAGAAGTATTCTTCAAAAAATAGACCTAGCTTATTAACATAAACTTATAATTTAATTAATAAAATGAATGAATTTTTATTTGAAACTGAACAATTAAAAAAAACTATTGAAATATTTAATAAAATATGTATTTCAAAACGAAAAACATTATTATATATATATGGAAATAGCGGAATTGGAAAAACCACTATAGCCAAAACATTGTATAAACGTGCTTTAGCAAATTCCTTAAAAACAGTGTATATTGATGCCAATAAATTTGCTAATGAATTCTATTTAGTTATTAATGATACTAAAAAAATCGAAGAATTAAAAAAGAAATATTTTGATTTAGATTGTTTCATTATTGATTCATTTGATTGTTTTTCTGGTAATCAAAAAATTATCACTATTTATGAAAGTATTGTAAATATTCTAAGTTTAGAGAACAAACTTATCATTATTATTGCTCAACAACCATTTCATAAATTTAAATTTCCAATAAAAATTAGTGCTAAAATCAGAGGTGGGTTAGAAGTGGCAATTACCCCATTGTCTAAAAAAGATGCTATTAATTATATTGAATCAAAGATTAATAATGATTACAAAGATGTTAAAATTAGTGAAGATGTATTAAATTTTATTGAAAAAAGAGCTAATGGCAATATTGCTACTTTAGATTCAATTATTAATAAAATTAGTTTTTATTATTGTGATATTGTTGACAAAGAAAATAATATTATTACATTAGCAAATATGAAAAAATATCTTAAAGTAGATGTTACTTCATTTGATCAAACAGGCTTTAATATTAATCCTAAATATATTATTATTGAACTTGCTAATTATTTTAACGTTTTAGCAGAAGATATTATTTCAAAAACAAAAAATAGGAAAATTAGTGAAATACGTGATATATGTATTTATTTAATCAAACAAAAAGTTTATAAAATAACACTCAAACAAATTGCATCTTTTTTTTCTGATCGTACTCATCCAAGTATAAAACAGAGTATTTCTAAAGGAAAGATGATTTTAGATTTAAAAAAAGATATGGCTGCAAATCTTATGGAAATTGTAAACAAACTCTAAAATAATACAAAATCTGTTATTTTTTGAATACAAAACAGGTTATTTGTATCATAAACATATGATAAAAAAGTTACAAGAAAAAAATTATTAGAAATGCATTAGAAAATGAATGTGGTGTGTTTGTTGAAGGTGTTAAAGATATAGGAAAAACATTTTTAATTAAAAAAATATTTGCTGGTTCATATTTTAGTTTAGATGAAGAAAATATTTTAGAAATGATCAAACTTAATCCTAATTTTATATTTGAATCAAAAAGACCAATTTTTATTGATGAATGACAAATATATCCAACAATTTTTAATTTAGTTAAAAGACAAATAGATGAAAAAAATGAAAATGGAATGTTTTTGTTATCAGGTTCCTCAACACCTAAAAAAAATGTAAATATTTTACATTCTGGTGCTGGGAGATTTATGAGAATACGTATGCTACCATTAACTTTAACAGAATTAAATATTTCGACTAGAAAAATTAATTTAGAAGCTTTGTTTACAAACAAACAATTAAATTCTTCAATTAATGAATTTATTATTGCTAAATACATTGATATTATTTGCAAAGGTGGAAGAACAAGATTAAATGATATTACAAATATTGATATTTGTATTAAAAAAAATATTAACTATATCGAAAATATTATTGATAAAACAAATGATGAAAAGAATATTACTAAACAAACATTAATAAAAATATTAAAATCTCTTTCAAGAAATATTTCCCAAAATACTGATATATTAACAATATCCAAAGATGCTGGTATTTCGGAAACATCAGCAAAGCGATATTTAAATTTTTTAGAAGAATGTTTTTTATATTCTCCTTTAGAGGTATGAAATACTCATATTCGTTCAACAATACAATTACGAACAAAACCAAAAATACATTTAGTTGACCCTTGTTTTGCGGTTGCATCATTAAATCTTAATGAAGTAA
This sequence comes from Mycoplasmataceae bacterium, assembly GCA_031255095.1. GTDB lineage: Bacteria > Bacillota_I > Bacilli_A > Mycoplasmatales > Mycoplasmoidaceae > Malacoplasma_A. Next base: position 1,683 of record JAIRTE010000041.1, on the reverse strand, counting down.
AATTACAAGCAAATATGAATTATTTAGGTTTAGTATTTGAATCTTTGGTAATTAGAGATTTAAGAACATATTCTGAATATTTAAATTACAAAATATATTACTATAGGGACAATAGTAATTTAGAAATTGATTGTATTATTGAAAACAACAATGATGAAATTATTGCAATAGAAATAAAATTAGGTAGTGATGTTGGAATTGCAGAGGGTATTAAATCTTTAAATAGATTTAAAAACAAAATTTCTGATCAAAGTAAAATTAAAAGTTTGAATATTATTACTGCACAAAATAAAACATATACCACAGTTGAAGGAATAAATATTATTTCTTTTGGAGATTTGTATGTAGATTTTTAAAATATATTTTATATAATAAGAGTAGGTTTTTATGCATGTTATCTGTTAAAAACCTAGTTGGTATTAGTCTCCATTGCAAGTTGCATAAAACTATTAAGCAAGGAGCAATTCTTGCTTCACAATATTATTTAAATTGACTTATAATTTATATAGTTCTAAGTTTTTAGAAATTTAGGGGTGTAATTCAATGGTAGAATAGCGGTCTTCAAAACCGTCCACGTGGGTTCGATTCCTGTCACCCCTGCCAAGTACTTCTTCCCATAAATTTGTAGCAAAATCAAATATTAATTTGGTGCAAGAAAGTATTAAGCCCAAAAATAATATTAGAGATAGTACTTATATTTTCACACCTAAAAATAAGATATAAAATTATTTTTTCACACATTTTCAGACACTGTAGATAAGATAATTTTGTGTATAATAAAAGTGGGCTCAGTGGAAGAATGTTAAAATTCTTCAAAATTTAAGGCAGGAATAGTTATCCTGCCTTTTGTTTTTTATGCCTATAAAACAACAAACATAAACTAATATTAAATCAACTTATATTGTAATATTAAAAAGAAAAAAGGCACCAGATTTTACTCTGATGCCTTTTTTGTTATTTTATCGCAGAACTGACAAATATATTATAATAATTTAAAAATCTTTATCTTAATGCTTATCAGATAACTAATTTAAATCAATGTGTAAACATTAGATGTTCTGGAATATATATTTTAACTAACTTATCCTATGCAGATAAAATATATGTGGGACAGTCTACAAATCTTGGTTTGAGAATTCCACAACATTTCACTGATAAACTAAAAGCCAATCATAGAGTTTATGCAGATGTAATGAATGGAGATAAATTTAAGATAGAATATATTAAGTATATACCTAATATGCCAAATTTAAATCAATTAGAAGCAGCATTTATTAGCTTACTTAAAACTGATAGTTTTTATGGATACAATCGAAGTTTAGGAAGAAACCATAGAGATAAAGAAGTAATAAAAAGAGGAAATAAAGTTGCTGAATGGTCTTAAAAATCAATGAAATGAAAGAAAAAAGTATGAAAGGAAACTTGAGTTATAGTTTGCATATTTTAAATATAATTTATTCGTATGATAAATGACAAAACCTTTGGAATGTATATTGAGTATAGTGACATTCCAGATAAAGATTTAAAAGAAGAATTTGATGTAAGTATTGAAAGCTTGTTAACTTCTACTCTATTAGAAAAAGATGTAGATGGGTGATATTACCCAAATGCTATTGTTCGTGGTAAGCAAGAGAATGTAAGGGTTTTTTTGTTTTTGGTTGCAAAAAGATTAACAAAATTTCA